>DATLQW010000098.1:0-17123 GCA_035535035.1 Acetobacteraceae bacterium | reverse complement strand
CATGCTGGCGGCCTGGGCGCGGCAGCTTGTGCGTTTCGCGAAGTCCTCGCGGTAAACGCCGGCTTCGCGCAGGCTTTCCGCGGCATGGGCGCCGCTGAGCACGATCTGCACGGCGAGGCGGGCTTCGTAGGCGTCGCCGGGATGGAGGGCTTCGAACGCCTCGATTGCGGTGGTGACGCGGCGTTCGCGGTGTTCGGGCTGGTTGGTGATGGGCGGCGGCAGGGAACTGCCGAGTTCGACGTAGTATTCGCGTCGGGCGTTGGTGGAGAGGGCGGGCATTGGTGTGGCTCCGGGTTGGTTAGTATGATGGACGTTTGGTGGCAATATAACTAACGTCGCTGACGCGTTCAAGGGGCTGGGCGCGGCTCAGGAAGGATCGCACTGAATCGGCATTGGCACGTATCGGCGGCTCGTCATCCACGCACGATGAGTCCAGAATTGCACGGTAGGTCGGTAGGTACGTGCGGACAGGCGATCACAAACGAAGTTCGCCACAATCGAGGAACCGGGACAATTCCCGGCAATATCCATCACTCCGGCGAGTCTCTTACGCCCTTGGCGGCATCAGCTCACGAGCCTTCGGCCTGGTCGGAAGACGCTTCATCCGACAGCACGTGGCTTGCGCAGGCTTTCGCCCCGCAGTTCGACCCGGTGCGCGTTGTGGATGATCCGGTCCAGGATGGCGTCGGCCAGCGTCGGGTTGCCGACGATCTCGTACCAGCGGTCGATCTGCAGTTGCTGGTGATGATCAGCGAGCCGGCGCTATAGCGGTCCTCAACGATCTCCAGCAGATCGCGCTGTTGTTCGGCGAGCAGCGGTTCCGGCCCCCCAGTCATTGAGAATCAGGAGATCGACCCGGGCAAATTGCTTCAACTCGCCATATCGCCGGTGCGCGCTCGGCATGTGCTTCGGCTGGGTGCCATGCCGCGGTCCGGCGTAACGCCGGGCGTGCGCGGCGACGCGTTTGCCGCGGTGGAATATCTCGACCGTACGGGCGGTGGCGCGGGTGTCCACCGCGATCGTTGCTGGACCGGCTGCGGGATTTCCTGGCTTTCTGAAACCCCATACCCCTGGGCAGGCCGGCCATCCCCAGCCTGCCGTCGTGCGGAGCGCCGATGAAGGCGCGGACCGGTCGTTTGCGGAAATGTCCGTCGGTCACACCGCCTCGCACAGCAGATGTGCCTCAGTTTGACAGCCTGCAAAGGGTGGATTCCGGAGCTTCCCCAACCGCCGGAAACGCATCGCCGATCATCCGGTCAGACGGGTGCTCGAGCCGCTGCCGTGGAACATGGCCGAGGTCAGGCATGGCCTGGATCAGCGGGAAGCCGCCTGAGCGGACGCTATCCGCATGGAGAGTGCCGGAGAATTATGAACGGGGCAGTCGCAGTGTGACCGTGCAGTCTGGAGATGCACTATCAAGACAGAATCAAGAAGAGACACGTCGCGATGACGGCAAGGCCGGCGGCATACCAGCCGTTGCCGCGCAAACACAGCCGATCGGCGGGCACGCCGAAGCTTAATACCGTCGTTACGGTGAGGATTGAGGCCGGCGAAACGATCATCGACAGGCCGACGGCAACGATCCAGGCCTGGTACACAGCAGGTTCGGACATGCCGAGCATGGCGGGCGTCAACACCGGCGCGAGGATGGCGAAGAGTGCCATTGGATGAATGCCGAGGGTGGTGACAAGAGGGACGCCAACCATCATGACAAGGAGGCCGGGATATCCGCGTGGCACGAACGCGAAGACGGCGCGGGCGGACTCGGCGATGACAGGTTCCCGCATGAAGCCTAGGACGAGGCCGCAGGCCAGGAAGAGTGCGGTCTGGGCGCTTGCCTGTGCCCATGCCTCGCCGAGTTGGACGTCGGATCGGAGGAGCACCTGACGCATATCACCGCGCTGTTTCCGCGTAGCGGCGCGCGTAGCGCAGGTTAGCAACAACACCGCGACGATGACAGCGGCGGTTGCGATGGCGAGAGTCATAGACAGACCAAAGGCAAGACGAAGCAACACCGCCGCTGCCGGGACGGCCAGGATCGCGAGAATGGCACGGGTCAGTTCCCTGGCTGATGCCGGTTCGGCGGAGATCGTCAGGCGCCGGGCCGCGATGGAGCCGATGACGATGCCGGCGAGCGCGATCGGCAACGCGATCGGCAATGCGTCGCCCCAGCCGACGTGCGGGTATGCCGCCATGACCGCGGCGACCGAGGCAGTGGACGGGCCGAAGGTCATGGAGAGAGCGAGGCCGCGCATGGCAGCTCGCGCCGCGATCGCGTCATCGTCTGTTCGCCCTCGAAGTGACCCGCCGAATATGCTGACGGCGCCGAAGGAGAGGCCGAGTCCGGCAATCATCACACCGACGAGAATCGCGCAACCCCGGAGCGGCCTTGGTGCCCGCGCGGCGATCGCGGCGACGGCGTGGCCGAGCCCGAGTTCGGCGAGGGCCGGGCGGATCAGCGCGACGCAAAGGATGAGGACGATAACGACCGCCATCCGTGACGCCGCGACCAGGACGCGGACCAGGTCGCCGCCAACGGCGAGCGTGCCGAGGATCGCGCCGATCGCCAGGAGAATTGCCAACTTGCCGCTGCGGCGTCTGACCCAGTTCTTCCACGTTGGCACAAGACCAAGGGCCATAGCCGTTGCCAGCACGCCGTAAGCGGCGGCTGACTGTTGCGATTCCGCGAGGAGGGCCACGCCGAGGGCACCAATCAGCATCACGAGGTGGGTTGGAAATCCTAATAGTGCTGAACGAGCAGCGCTGGCAGGGAGGTCTGCCGGCACGCCGATTGCGTCGGAGGCGGTGGCGATGAGGGCGTAATGCCCGGCCGTTGTCTTGGCGCTAGGAGGCAAGTCGTAGCGCCTCGGCGAGCTTGCGTTCATGCATCCGGACCCGGATCAGGTGACGGACCGGATCCTGAAAGTCGGTCCGGCCATGCAAGAGCCGGGTGTTGTCGAAAACGATCAACTCTCCGTCGGCCATCAGGAACTCGGTGCGCGACGCATGGGCCTCGGCGGCGTTGCGGAAGAGCGAGTAGTTGAAGCGGTGCTCCTTGGTTGCCAGATCGGGGCGGAGGTCGAAGCCCCGTTCGATGCAGTCGTGACGGAATCGTATCACAGGTTCTTCAGCAAGAATTTTGCCGGTGATAAAGCGTTGGCCGGCGAAGAATGCGTCAGGCACCCGAAAGGCATAGTCGGAGTCCTGCAAGAACCGAATGCAGTCCGCGCCTTGCGAGGTCTTCGCGAAGTCCCTCAGGAAGCGTGGTCCGTTGACAACGACCGTCTGACCGCCGCCGCAGCGAGACTGACGGACCACGTAAAGCGCATTGTAACGCTCCGGGTGGCGCGAGAAGGCCGAGTCGGTGTGAAGCGGCGCCTCGCCCAGACTTTCGGAGAAGGTTGCCTGGTGTCCAGCAGCGACCGGCCGGCTGTGTACGGGCCACATGACGCGCTTGTCCGCGCAGTGATCGGTCGGTTCGCCGATAGCCGAAGTCAGTGCCAGGACCAGCGCGTCTCGCACGGCGTCTCCATTTACGGCGGCGGTGCGTTCGAACCCAAGCCCCTTGACGAGGACGGCGCCGGCGTTGGTGGCGACGATGCCGCGGATAGCTTCGGCGAGTTCAAGGAGTTGCGGCGCGGCGTGCTGAACCACGTTGGCCAGAGCGGCCTGTCCGTCCGGGCTTTCGAGCGGAAGACGGGGCGCGAGGCCTGGAACTTCTGTCTCGCGCGGTCCCTGGTAGGTGTGGACAAATTCGACGAACGCGCTTGATGGACTGAAGCCGGTTGTCGTCAAGCTGGGTAACAGGTTCATCGCGATCTATCCTCATTGCGACGGCCGCGCCCGGGAAATCCGCGGCGCCGCCAGTTACGCCACCCGGCAAACCCTTGGTGAATCCAACGCGACATGCTGCAGGCGGATGACCATTGGTTTGTGAACAAGCAGGTAAGCGCCACAGGCAAGCAAGAAAACGCCGAGGCCAGGGATATACGCGGCGCGATCCACGTGCAGCAGAAGCCATACCCCGGTCATCACACCGAAGGCTCCGCGGGCGAGATAGACCCGGAGTCCATGCCAATCGATGTCCATGCCAATCGATTTCGCGGCGCAAATTCCAGGTCATCGCCGCCTGGTTGGCGATGCTGCATATCATCATCACCTGCACTACCTGAACGGGATCGCGGGAGAGGTGGAACGGCATCGCTTCGCGGATGGCGGAGAACGCGAACCCGGCGACGCTGGACACCAGTGAGGCGACCGCGATCGCCAGGATGGTGGTATCTCGACACGGGAGCCGTGGCGGGCGGCAAGGATCGCGCAGACCAGGCTCGCGCCCGCCCGGTCAAGCCAGCGCGGAGCACCTGCCGCGCGCCTCGGCCGCCCCGTTGGCGGCGCAGCCATTCCCGCATTGGCTTCCGCCCGCATCCCATGAGCGGGGTTCAACTCCAGGTCTTGCGCCACCCCTGGCGCGCCACCGGCTTGCCAGTCCCGGAATCTCGGCATAGGGTCGAGAAGGGCCGGTTCGGTTCCGGGGCGGTGCGCTGAGAGATCAATTCGGTCACGGGACGCTTGGTCATCCTCGCTCTCCCTATGTTTCTGGGTCCGGTCTGACCGCCGTTTCGCTGCTAAGCAGAAACCGCATCCCAGCCATCTTGGCTTGACATAGGGCTGAAATCTGGCTGAAATTTTTCTGAAATCTTAACCTGAGTGCACCGAAATGGAGTCCAAGGCAGCCGCGACATACCGGTTCGGCCGTTTTGTTCTCGAGGCTGAGCGCGGTTTGCTTCTGGTGGACGGTGCGGAGCGCCCACTTCGGGCAAAATCGTTCGCCCTCCTGCGTCATTTCATCGAGCACCCCGGGCGCCTGATCGACCGCGACGAGATCATAGAGGCGATCTGGCCTGGCATGATTGTCAGCGACGACAGCATCTCCCAGTGTGTGAGGGATGTCCGCCGCGCCCTCGGCGATGACGCGCAGCAGTTGCTGCGTACGCTGCCGAAGCGTGGCTTCTTGTTTACCCCCCGCGTGACGCGCGGGACCGAGCCGCCCGAATCCGGCGTGCCGGCTGAAATCCCCCAGGCCCTGCCGCCGCTACCCCACAAGCCGTCGATCGCGGTGCTGCCGTTTCAGAACATGAGTGGCGATCCCGGGCAGGACTATTTCGTCGATGGTATGGTCGAGGAGATCATCACCGCCCTGTCGCGCATTCGCTGGCTTTTCGTCATCGCCCGAAATTCGAGCTATTCGTACAAGGGACAGTCCCCGGACATCAAGCGGGTTGGCCGCGAACTCGGTGTACGCTATGTGCTCGAGGGCTCGGTGCGCAGGGGCGGAGATCGCGTTCGCATCACTGGACAGTTGATCGACGCGATGACCGGCGCGCGTCTGTGGGCCGATCGTTTCGACGGCGCCCTGGAAGAAGTATTCGATCTGCAGGACAAGGTGGCCCTGAGCGTCGCTGGCGTTATCGAGCCGGCATTGCAGGCCGCCGAGGCCTCCCGCTCGGCGGGCCGCGCGATCGCCGATCTGACCGCCTATGATCTGTATCTGCGCTCCTACGCGATGGTCTGGTCGTCGGCGAGACAGGCACCGGAGGCACTTCGCCTTATCGAACAGGCGATCGCGATCGAACCGCGCTACGGAACGGCCCTGTCCTGGGCCGCGTTCCTGTGTCAGCGGCTGCTGTTCGACGGCCGCAGCGAAGATCGCGAGGCCGACCGCCGCAAGCTCGCCGACTACGCGCGGCGCGCCCTGGAGGTCGGCGGCGACGACCCGGTCATCCTGGCCGAGACCTCCCACGCTCTGGCCTATGTCGGCGAGGACATCGGCGCGATGCTGGCGATGGTTGACCGCGCGGTCGCGCTCAACCCGAGCTACGCCCGCGGCTGGCACACCAGTGGCGTGCTCAGACTATGGGCCGGCCAGCCCGACGCAGCGATCGAGCATATCGAGTTCGCGTTGCGTTTCAGTCCCCGCGTCCGCGTCGGTGCTTCGCTCATTACAGTCAGCGGCGCTCATTTCTTCAGCCGGCGTTTCGCGCAGGCGATACCGACGCTGCGGCTGCTGATCCAGCAAGACCCGGCCTACTCGCCCTCGTACCGCTATCTCGCGGCCTGTTACGCGCATATGGGCCGGCTTGACGACGCGCGAGAGGCGATCACGCGGTTACGCGCCATTAACCCCGTGCTGATTCCGGACCTCAGCTATCTCCGCGATGCCGGATACCGCGACCTTTTCACGTCGGGTTTGAGACTCGCGTCGGGTGAAGTGGACTGACCGCCACCCCGCCGCCTCCAGGCGGTCCTGGCCAGCGATATGGCGAGCTATGTAGGAGAGATGCCGGGCAACCCGTCGCGGCCGCAGCCACCTTCGTATTGTTGTTCGATTGTTTTCAGCCCGGGGTAATCGAAGACCATTCCGCCGGGCGTCTTGGCTTGAGATCGATTGAAACAGTAATCCGATTCCTCCCCAGTTGCGCGATGACCGAACTGGCGCTGCCGATCGACACGCTGATGGTGGCGGGCGGCGGTAAACCGCGCACCGGGATCACCCAGGAGATGATCGACTGGCTGCGAACCGCGGCGACGCAGGCCCGCCGCTTCGGCTCGATCTGCACCGGCGCCTTCCTGCTCGGCGCCGGCGGCCTGCCCGACGGCCGTCGGGTGACGACACATTGGGCGTCCCGCGCCGATCTCGCCCGGTTCCATCCGACCGCCTCGGTGGAGGTCGATCCGATCTTCATCCGCGAAGGTCGGTTCTTCAGCTCGGCCGGGATCACGGCGGGGATCAACCTCGCGTTGTCGCTGGTCGAGGAAGATCACGGGCGAGATTTCGCACTGAACATCGCGCGATATCTGGTGTTGTACCTGAAACGGGCGGGCGGGCAGGCGCAGTTTCCGGTTCGGCTGCAGGCACAGTTTTCCGACGTGCCGGCGATCGAGCGGGTCCAGCACTGGTGTGAGGAAAACCTGGACCGCGATCTGCCGGCCGGCGTGCTGTGCCAGATCGCCGGCATGAGCGAGCGCAGTTTCATACCCAAATTCCGTCAGGAGACCGGTCAGACCCTGGGTGAGTATGTCGCCATGGTGCGTCTGGAAGCGGCCTGCCGCAGGTTGACCGAGACCGGACTGTTGCTGAAGGAGGTGGCGCGGAAATGCGGCTTTGGGTCGGTGGCCGCGGGCGTTTGTGTCGCGCGTCGGGGTGCCGCCGCACCCTCTGGCGGATCGGCTCCGGCGCCTCGAAGCAGGCGGCTGAGGTCCGCGCCCAGATCGCTCCCGGTACATGGCGGTCATCTGGCTGATCGGCGGGCTGCCGGTGGCACCGGCACAGTCGTCCGCGCGGTGAGTGGCGCCGCGTGGTCGGGCTGCTCTGTTCGCTGGGATACCAGCCCGCGGCATACGCGACTAAGGGGGGGGTGGATTTCCAGCATCGCGGCAGGTTCGAAACGGGCCGTCCACCCGCTCAATCCAAGGTCGTGCGACACCGTCACCGCAAGCACAATTTCACGCGCAGCGGGTTCGTTCATTGGCCAGTCCGGGCCCTTAGAGTCCGGAAAGAAATTGGCTGCTTTCAAGCATTTGCGGTGACCGTCTCCGCAAAGCTGGCCCGGTTTCTTCTTGAAACCACCAGGATTCGACCGCGCGTCGCAGCCAACCGATCCTAAAGACTCAATTTGCTTGCGGACAGACACTGAGCATTGCCGGCACGTTCGCGCAGACCGGCGCCGGCACGTTCGAGGCCGAACTCGGCGGCACCGCGCCCGGCCAGTACGACCAGCTTTCGGTCGGCGGCACGGCCACCCTCGGCGGCACACCGGCGATCCAGCTCATCAACGGTTTCGCGCTCGCCGAGGGCCAGATCTTCGACATCGTGAACTTCGCCGGCCACTCCGGCGATTTCAGCGCCCTCGCACTGGACTCCACGGCCTGCACCGAGCGCGACGCGGACATCCGGCAGTGTTCGGGTCTGGTTGGCCTCTACGTTGCGGAGCAGGTCGTGGCCGGTGGAACGCAGTTCGACCTCACCGTCAGCGATCGCCTGCCATCGGATGCTCCCGAACCGGCCTCGCTCGGGCTGTTGGGCTCGGCTCCCGGCTTGATGGCCGCGGTTGCCCGCCGCCGGCGGCATCGTGGGTCACAGACCTTGTGAACCGGACGGGGGTAGCCGCGCGTCGCGGGCGAGGTTGTTGACCTGGGTCAATGCCGGCATACGCTTGTGAGACGAAGCTGTCCACACAACCCGGGGAGACCACCATGTTGGATGCAGCCGGCATCATGACCCGCAACGTCGTCACCGCCCGCCCCAGCGACACGGTGGCGCGGGTGGCACGCCTGCTGACCGACAACGCCATCAGCGCCGTGCCGGTCTGCGACGACAGCGGCGCCTTGCTGGGCATGGTCAGCGAGGGCGATCTGATGCGCCCCTTCGTCAACAGCCACGTCAAGCGCCGCGCCTGGTGGCTCGCACTGCTGGCCGACGGCAACGACCTTGCACCGGAGTTCCTGGACTACGTGCGGCTCGACCGCCACGAGGTCGGCGACCTGATGACCAAACCGGTCATCGCCGCATCCGAAACCACCAGCGTCACCGAACTCGCGGAGCTGATGGTGGGGCATCGCATCAAGCGCCTGCCGATCGTGCGGGGGGAAAAACTGGTCGGCATCGTCAGCCGTGCCGACGTGATCCGCGCCATTGCCCGCTCGCCCGACGCCGTTACGGAATAAGGCGCCGCGCGTTGTCCGCCGGCACCAGCCCGGGTCGCGTGCGCGCCGTCCGCGGCGCGGTGCTTGACGTGGCCTTCGACGACGGTGCGTTGCCACCGATCGGCGACGCGTTGCACGTCGCCGACGGCAACCTGACGCTGATCGCCGAGGTGCAGAGCCACCTCAACTCCCATACGGTGCGCGCCATCGCCTTGCAGGCGACGTCCGGCTTGCGTCGCGGCATTGCGGTGCAGCCGACCGGCGGTCCGCTCACCGCGCCCGTCGGCGACGGGGTGCTTGGGCGATTGCTCGATGTCAGCGGCGCGGTGCATGACCACGGCCCGCCATTGCCGGCCGACACGCCGTGGCTGCCGATCCATCGCGCGCCGCCGCCGCTCGCGGCGCAAACCGCCGCAACCACGGTGTTCGAAACCGGCATCAAGGTCATCGACCTGCTGGTGCCGCTGGCGTTCGGCAGCAAGACGGCGATGTTCGGCGGCGCCGGCGTCGGCAAGACCGTGCTGCTGATGGAGCTGATCCACGCGATGGTAGAACGCTACAAGGGCATCTCGGTGTTCGCCGGCATCGGCGAGCGTTCGCGCGAGGGCCACGAGCTGTGGTCCGACATGCAGGGTTCCGGCGTACTCGGCCGCACCGCGCTGGTGTTCGGCCAGATGAACGAGCCGCCCGGCGCGCGCTGGCGCGTCGGCCTGACCGCGCTGACCATCTCGGAGTATTTCCGCGACGTGAAGCGGCAGAACGTGCTGCTGCTGATCGACAATGTTTTCCGCTTCGTGCAGGCGGGTGCCGAGGTGTCCGGCCTGCTGGGCCGGCTGCCGTCGCGCGTCGGCTACCAGCCGACGCTGGCCACCGAAGTGGCGGCGTTGCAGGAACGCATCGCCTCGGTGGCCGGCGCCGCGATCACCGCGATCGAGGCGGTCTATGTGCCGGCCGACGATTTCACCGACCCGGCGGTGACCGCGATCTCCAGCCATCTCGACAGCAACATCGTGTTGTCGCGCGCCCTGGCGGCCGAGGGCATGTATCCGGCGATCGATCCGCTTGCGTCCAGCTCCATCCTGTTGGATCCGCTGGTGGTCGGCGTGGAGCATTTCACCCTCGCCGGCCGGGCGCGTGAGGCGATCGCGCATTATCGCGAACTGGCCGACGTGATTGCGTTGCTCGGCGTCGAGGAGCTCGGCGCTGCGGACCGGCTGATGGTGGCGCGGGCCCGGAAGCTGCTGCGCTTCCTCACCCAGCCCTTCGCGGTGACCGAGGCGTTCACCGGCATGCCGGGCCGGTCGGTGTCGCTGGCCGCGACGCTCGCCGGCTGCCGCGCCATTCTCGACGGCGAGGCGGACGATTGGGCGGAGAGCGCGCTTTACATGCTGGGCGATTTCGACGAGGCGCGGCAGCGCGCCAAGGCGGCGTGATGCGCCTGGTGATCACCGAGCCGACGCAGGTGGTGGTTGACCATGACGACGTGGTGTCGGTGCGGGCCGAGGATGCCAGCGGCAGCTTCGGGATTCTGCCGGGCCACGCCGACCTGATCACCGCGCTGACGCCGTCGGTGGTGGCATGGCGGCACGCCGACGGCCGGCAGGGCTGGTGCGCGGTGCGGCGCGGCGTGCTGTCGGTGCATGCGGGGCGCGAGGTGGCGATCGCGACGCGCCAGGCGCAACGCGGCGACGATCTGGCGACGCTGGAGCAGGCGGTGCTGGCTCGATTCGGTGCGGAGCAGGATGCGGAGCGGCGGGCGCGCGTGGCGGCGACAAAGCTGCACACGGCGGCGATCCGGGAGATCATCCGCGCGCTGCGCCCGGACGGGCATGCCGGCGTGGGAGACGGGGCGTGAGCGCGACCATGCTTGTCCTACCGTCATGACCCCATCTCCCCCTTCAGAGCAGAACCATCTTCTGTCCTCCATCCGGCGCCGCCACGCCCGCCACGAAAAGGCCCAGCGCGAAGGCCCGCCGTCGTTCGGGCGCTACCTCGCGCAGGTGGGGGTGCTCGGCTGGACCATCGTGGTGCCGACCTTGCTCGGCGTGTTTGCCGGTCGGTGGGTGGATCGCCGGCTCGGCACCGGCATCTTCTGGACCGGTCCGATGCTGATGGCCGGTCTCGCGATCGGCTGCTGGGGCGCCTGGCGCTGGATGCACCGGCCATGAGCGCGGCAGCCTCGCTGCCGGGTGCATTCTGGCTGCTGGCCGGCGCGGCAGGCGGCACCGCGCATTTCGCGCTGCTGCGGTGGAACACGCGGCTCTACCTCGCCGGCGGTGGCGTGGCGCGCGCGCTCGGCGTGCAGGCGTTGCGCATGGCAGCCACGGGCGCGCTGCTGGGCTTCGCCGCATGGCATGGCGGCGTGCCGCTGCTGCTCGCCACGATCGGCGTATCGCTCGCGCGGCTGCTGGTGCTGCGCGTCGTCGCGGTCGTGCCATGACCGAATCTCCGCTGTCCATGGCTGCCATGTTCCATCTCGGGCCGGTGCCGGTCACCGCGCCGGTGCTGGTCACCTGGGGCATCATGGCGGGGCTGGCCGGCGGCTCCTGGCTGCTGACGCGCCGCCTGACGTTGCACCCCTCGGCCGCGCAGGCCGTGCTGGAATTGCTGGTCGATGCCACCGCCGGGCAGATCCGCGACACCATGCGCGCCGAGCCGGCACCTTACATTCCGCTGATCGGCACGCTGTTCCTGTTCATCCTCACCGCAAACTGGTCGTCGCTCGTCCCCGGCATTGAGCCGCCGACCGCGCATCTCGAGACCGACGCCGCCCTCGCGCTGATCGTGTTCGTCGCCATCGCCTGGTTCGGCATCCGCGCGCGCGGCGTGGGCGGCTGGCTCGCCAGCTTCGCCGAGCCGTCGTGGCTGATGCTGCCGCTCAACCTGGTCGAGAGCGTCACGCGGACCTTCTCCCTCCTGGTGCGGCTGTTCGGCAACGTGATGGGCGGCGCCTTCGTCATCGCCATCGTGCTGTCACTCACCGGCTTGCTGGTTCCGGTGCCGCTGATGGCGCTGGAACTGCTGACCGGGGCCATCCAGGCCTACATTTTCAGCGTGCTGGCGATGGTGTTCATCGGCGGTGCGGTCGGCGACGCGCCACAAACCCAAGAGGCAAGCAGATGAACTGGATCGAGGTTGCAAGCGTGCTCGGCGCCGCGCTGGCCGTGGGCCTGGGCGCCATCGGGCCGGGGCTGGGCGAGGGCCGCGCCGTGGCGGCGGCGCTGGACGCCATCGCCCGCCAGCCGGAAGCGGCCAACACGCTGTCGCGCACGTTGTTCGTCGGCCTGGCGATGATCGAGACCATGGCGATCTACTGCCTGGTCATCGCCCTGCTGCTGCTGTTCGCCAACCCCTTCGTGCATGGATGATGGCGACGGTGGCGATGGCGGTGGTGACGATGGTGGTGGCGATGCAGGGCTCCGCCTCCCCCCAACCCCCTCCCACAAGGGGCGGGGGAGCCGGGGTCACGTGAATGCACATCGACCTGTGGACCCTCGCGCTGCAGACGGTGAACGTTGTCGTCCTGGTCTGGCTGCTGGCGCGCTTCCTGTTCCGCCCGGTGGCGGCGATCATCGCCGCGCGGCGCGCCGCGGCGGACAAGCTGCTGGCCGAAGCCGCGGCAAAACTGCAACAGGCCGCCGACGAGGCAGCCGCGCTCGCGCACCAGCGCGAGGGCCTGGCCGGCGAAGGCCAGCGCATCCTCGCCGAGGCACGCACAACCGCCGAGGCCGAACGCGCGACCCTGCTGCAACACGCCTCCGACGCGGCTTCACGCCTGCAAGCCGACGCGCGGCAGGCAATCGCGCGCGACGAACACGCTGTGCGCGAGGCGCTGGAGCATGAGGCCAACGACCTCGCGCTGACCATCGCCACCCGGCTGCTGCAACGCGTCCCGGCGCGCGCGCTGAACCGCGCCTTTCTCGACATCCTGGCGGAAACGCTGGCCACCGACCCGGCACGCGATTCGCTGGCCGCAACGACGCTTGAACTGCGCTCCGCCGTGCCGCTGGATGCGGCAGCGCAGGCGGACTGCCGCGAGGTCCTGACGCGCGCCCTCGGCGCGGGCCCGAAACTCAGCTTCCGCACCGATCCGGCATTGATCGCCGGCATCGAGCTCGCCGCGCCGCATGCGCTGATCCGCAATTCCTGGCGCGCCGATCTCGACCGCATCACCCACGCTCTGCACGAAGCAGCCGCCCATGACATCCCCCAGCCCGTGGCTTGAAACCGCGCGGCGTCGCGTCGCCGCCACCCCGCTCGCGCCGGAGATCGCCGAGATCGGCCACGTCGCCAGCGTCGGCGACGGCATCGCCATGGTGTCCGGCCTGCCGAATGCCCGGCTGGACGAGGTGCTGCGTTTCGCCTCCGGCCAGCTCGGTTTCGCGCAGACTCTCGACGCGGAACAAATCGGCTGCGTGCTGCTGGACGAGGTCGGCACCCTGGAAGCGGGCGACATCGTGCGCGGCACCGGCGAGGTGGTGCGCACCGCGGTCGGCCCGGGATTGCTCGGCCGCGTGGTCGATCCGCTGGGCCGCGCGCTGGACGGCGGCGCGCCGATCGTGGCGGAACGGCATGACCCGGTGGAGCGTCCGGCGCCGGCGATCCTGGACCGCGCGCTGGTCACCCAGCCGGTGCAGACCGGCATCCTGGCGATCGATTCGCTGTTTCCGCTCGGCCGCGGCCAGCGCGAGCTGATCATCGGCGACCGTGCCATCGGCAAGACCGCGATCGCCGTCGATACCGTCATCAACCAGAAATCCAGCGACATGATCTGCGTCTATGTCGCGGTCGGACAAAGAACCTCCACCGTGGCGCGGGTGATCGACGCGGTGCGCCGGCTGGGAGCGCCGGAGCGCTGCATCTTCGTCGTTGCCGGCGCGGCTTCGGCGCCGGGGCTGCAATGGATCGCGCCGTTCGCCGGCATGACGATGGCGGAATATTTTTGTAGCCGCGGCCAGCATGCGCTGGTGGTGTTCGACGACCTGACCAAGCACGCCGCGACCCACCGGGAGATCGCCTTGCTGACGCGGCATCCGCCGGGGCGCGAGGCGTATCCCGGCGACATCTTCTACCTGCACGCGCGGCTGCTGGAGCGCGCCGCAAAGCTCTCACCCGAGCTGGGCGGCGGATCGCTGACCGCGCTGCCGATCGCCGAGACCGACGCCGGCAATCTCAGCGCCTATATCCCCACCAATCTCATTTCGATCACCGACGGGCAATTGGTGCTGGATGCGCGGCTGTTCCATGCCGGGCAGAAGCCGGCGATCGACATCGGCACCAGCGTGAGCCGGGTCGGCGGCAAGACGCGGGCTCCGGCGCTGCGCGAAACCACCGGCATGTTCCGGCTCGACTACGCGCAGTTCCTGGAACTCGAATTGTTCACCCGGTTCGGCGGCGCGCCGGATGCGCGCGTGCAGAAGCAGATCGCCCGCGGCGAGCATTTGCGTGCATTGCTGGTGCAGCCACAATTCGCGCCGTTGCGGCTGGGGGATGAGGTGGCGCTGGCGTTGGCGCTGCGCGACGGATTGCTGGATGGCGTGGCCGCCGCTTCGATCGCGGGGTTGCGGCAGGCGCTGCCGGATTGGCTCGACCGGCATGCCGGCGCGGCGGTGGCGACGATCGAGCATGACGGGCGGATGGGAGAGGCCGACGCCGCTGCGTTGCGCGCGGCGGTCGCGGGATTGCTGGCGCGGCCGGGCGGGGGCGGCAATGGCTGAGGACCTTGCCGGGGTTCGCGCGCGCATCCGCGGCGTGCGGCAACTGGACGCGGTGATCGGCGCGATGCGCGGCATCGCCGCGGCGCACGCGCAACAGAGCCGCGCGTTGCTGCCGGGGTTCCGCGCCTATGCGGAGGTGGTCGCGCAGGCGATCGCGCAGGCGTTGCGCTTGCGTGACGACGACGCGCGGCGCGGGATCGCCGGCGCCGGCATCGCGCGCATCGTGTTCTGCGCGGAGCAGGGGTTCGTGGGCGGGTTCGCGGAGCAAGTGCTGGAGGCGGCCGCGCGGCGCGGGCCGGGGGAAACGTTCCTGGTCGGCAGTCGCGGGCTGCTGCTGGCACCGGCGCATGGCATCGCGCCGGTCTGGCAGAGCGCGATGGCGACGCAGGTCGGCGGCATCGCCGGCTTGTGCATCCGCGTTGCCGAGGCGCTGTACCAGCAGATGGCGACGCGGCGGATCGGCGCGGTGGAAGTGGTGTTCCCGGCGTGGACGGTGGGCGCGGGCATTGGCGTGACGTGCCGGTCGCTGTTGCCGCTGGATGCGGGACGTTTCGGCGCCGTGCCGGCGGGGATGCCGCCGCTGACCACGCTGCCGCCGGAGGTGCTGCTGGCGAGCTTGGCGGAGGAATACGTCTTTGCCTCGCTGTGCGAGGCGGCGATGCACGCCTTCGTCGCCGAGAACGAGGCGCGTGCCGCGGCCATGGCGCGGGCGCGCGGCAAGGTGCAGGACATGCTGGGGGAGCTGACGCTGTCCGAGCACCGGGTGCGGCAGGAGGCGATCACCGCGGAGCTGGTGGAGCTGGCGGCGGGCGGGTGAGCTTGCGGGCGACCCGTATCTACGCCCTCATGGGTTCGGCAGGCGGGCCATCGACCGGCGCGCGGGCGCCGATCCCGGAGGCCTCGCGCACTCTCGCTTCCGAACCGATTGCGTGCTGAAAACCCCGGCCAGAAATCCAGGCTCGCCGACTCCCGCATTAAAGTGGGCATCCATCGCCTTAAAGTGACACCAACGGATCGCAATTGGTGAGTTCGTTGAGCTTCGAACCCGTTGGGGTGTCTCCGTGCAGTGATTCAACGATAAAATCAATGAACTTCCTCACCTTTGCCGGAACGTGGTTTCGAGATGCATGGTAAACGTAGAGCGGGAAGCGCTCGTCCGACCAGTCGGGAAACAGGTTGATCAGCTCCTCACTGGCGAAGTGACGTTCGAGGCCGAGATCGATAACCTGGGCTATGCCGAAACCAGCCAGGCAGACGCCCAGCTTAGTGCCCGAGTCGGTAACAGTCAGACGCCCGTTGACCGCTACCGAAATCGTCTCGTTTCCCCGCCAGAACTCCCAGCCGAAGGGCTGCCCGGTCGATGGATCGATCGCGAGGATACATTGATGGCATTCGTTCGCCAGGGCTTCCGGGCGATCCGGCTTGCCATGACGATCGATGTAACCCGGCGATGCAACGGTGAGAATGCGAGCGTTGAGTATGCGGCGGGCGATCAGTGCCGATGGCGTTGGCTCGCCGAAACGGATCGCCAGGTCGAACCCGTCGCTGACCAAGTCCCCGATCCGGTCCCGCGTTTCAATGCGAAGTTCCAGTTCCTGGTTCAGCATGAGGAATTCGCTCAGTTTCGGAGACAAAACCATACGGGAGAACAGTGGATCCACGTTGACCCGCAATCTGCCGCGAACGGTTTCTCGGGATTTGGAGATCTCCGCCGCCGCTTCGCCAAGCCCCGCCAAGTGCCGGATGATCCGCTCATGAAGGGTCCGCCCCTCGTCAGTGAGCTCGACAAAGCGGCTCGTGCGGTCAACCAGCCTCGCATCAAGGCGAGTCTCAAGCTTCGCAATCGCCTTGCTGACACCGGATTGCGTCATCCCCAGCCGCTCGGCGGCTTCGCCGAAGCTACGTGAGTTGGCTACGGAAACCAGCACCAGCATGCCGTCAACCAATCGGCCGTCGATTTCATCCATATTCATGCCTGTCAGTCATCCAAGGGATGACGCCCGAACGGTAGCGTCCGGCTGGATTGTAAGCCATTTTCGTCGCAGCCGAGAGGGTTGGCTCGATCCGATGTATGGCGCGCCTCCCGCGTAGCCCGTAATGGAGAACCGAATGGACCAGCTGCAAACCATCGTGGCCGCGATCGATAGGTATTTCGACCTTATGTACGACGGGGACGATAACCAGTTCGTCAAGGTCTTCCATGCCGCTTGTTTGGTCCACGGCATGCGGGATGGAAAGCTCACGGCGTGGTCAGCGTCGGAATTCCGCGACGTGATGCGCGGCCGACCGTCCCCGGCGGCCATGAGGTCTCCCCGTGAGCAGGAAATCCTTAGTATCGAGCATGCCGTGCCTGACCTGGCGTCGGCCAAAGTGCGGGTTCGGATTGGCCAAGTCTGCTTTATCGACTATCTGATCTTCCATCGTACCGGCGATGATTGGCTCGTTACGTCGAAGGCGTTCCATGTCGCGCGCGTCTTTCCGCCGGGACCATAGTCTCCCGTCCGGACGACCAGGATAACCCCGGAAGCAAAGAAAGAGACATAGTCCTGTTCTCGCCGGACATGGATTTGCAAGTGCCCCGCGCGAGGTCGGATGCAGCGAAATATATTCTTTATGCCAGGCGCCCTAAAGACTGACGTACGCGTGCGGGACGGAACCGAGTACCATGTCATTGCGAAAAGCGGAGCGACGAAGCAATCTCCC
>DATLQW010000097.1:0-16964 GCA_035535035.1 Acetobacteraceae bacterium | reverse complement strand
CGCGGGCGGCGACGCACTGGGCGGCGAAGCCGGCCTCGTTGGCGTTGGTCGGCAGCATGGCGGCCACCGCGTCGATGGCGGCGTCGTTACGGGCGAGCAGTGCCTCGGGCGTGTCGTTGACCGGCGGCGGCAGGACGGCCGTGAGGGCGTGGACGAGCTGGTAATGAGCTGGCGGGCGGAGGCCGAGGCGTGGGGTGAGGTGCATCACATTATTAATTCTCCCGTGATACGTTATGCAATATAACATGACAAGGAAAATCGGTGATGGGCCGGTTTGGGGGCACCCGCGGACCCAACAGCGGTTTGCCTGGGGAGACTGCCATGTTGGCGCTCGACGCAAGGGTTGCCCGACGGCCGATCACGGTCACCGATTTCCCGGGCATGGGCAAGGTTGGCATTCTGAATCCGCGTGATCGCATCGATGGCGTCGGGGGAGCCGATCGCCGCGGCACCGATCACGTCGGGACGGTCGTCGCGCTGAACGATGCGCTGACCACCGCGATGCGAGGGCGCGCCGCACGACGAGATACGCGACGCAGCGTAGTTGCCCGCGACCGCCCATCATGAGACACGGCCCGACATGGAAGACATTGCCGATCTGCCGTCGCGCCTGCCCCCTGAAGAGCGTACGCTCCCGTGCATGCTGCGTCGCCAGGCGGCGCTTCACGGCGACCGGCGACTCGTTGAGATCGGCGGCGAGGCATGGAGCTTCGCGGATGCCCTGGAAATCGCCGCGCACTTCGGCGGCGCGCTGCACGCGGCCGGCATCGGGCGTGGCGATCACGTGGCGGTGATGTGCGGCAACCGGGCGGAACTGCTGCAGGTCTATCTCGGCTGCGGCTGGATCGGCGCGGTGGCGGTGCCGCTCAACACCGCCTCGCGTGGCGCGCAGCTCGCACATATCCTGGCGAATTCCCAGGCGAAGCTTCTGGTGTTGCAGGCCGAGTTTTCCCCCGCGCTGGATGCGCTGGACATCGTACCCGCGTCGCTGCGCGCGGTATGGCTGGTCGGCGATGCGGATTTTCCGGCCCGCTGGCCACACCCAACGCGTTTCCCCACCTCCGCGGAGCCTGTGCCGGAAGCCTCGGTCGGGCCTGGCGATAGCGTGGCGATCCTGTACACCTCGGGCACCACCGGCGTGTCGAAAGGCGTGTGCTGCCCACACGCCCAGTATTTCTGGTGGGGCGTGAATACCGCGCGTCTGCTCGGGCTGCGCGGGGACGACGTGCTGCTGACCACGCTGCCGCTGTTCCACACCAACGCGCTCAACACGTTCTACCAGGCGCTGCTGACTGGCGCCTCGCTGGTGGTGGAACCGCGCTTCTCCGCCTCGGGTTTTTCCCCGTTGCTCTCGCGCCACGCCGCCACCGTTACCTATCTGCTCGGCGCGATGGTGCCGATTCTGCTCTCGCGCCCGGTCGTTGCGCTGGATCGCGCGCACCGCGTGCGGGTCGCCCTGGCGCCGGGCGTGCCGGAGCGCTTCCATGCCGATTTTCGCGACCGCTTCGGCATCGCGCTGCTGGACGGCTACGGCTCGACCGAGACGAATTTCGTGCTGGGCTGCACGCTGCCCGGCCAGCGGCCCGGCATGATGGGTCCGGTGTTCGACGGGTTCGAGGCGCGCGTGGTGGACGACGTGGACAATGCGCTGCCCGACGGCACGCCGGGCGAGCTGGTGCTGCGCGCAAGCGAGCCGTTCGCGTTCGCCACCGGCTATTTCGGCATGGCGGAGAAGACGGTCGAGGCGTGGCGCAATCTGTGGTTCCACACCGGCGATCGCGTGGCGCGGGAGCCGGACGGGTATTACCGCTTCATCGACCGGATGAAGGACGCGATCCGCCGCCGGGGGGAAAACGTTTCGTCCTACGAGGTGGAGCAAGTGCTGCTGTCGCATCCGGATGTTGCCGAGGCGGCGGCGTTTCCCGTGCAGTCGGAACTGGCCGAGGACGAAGTGATGGCAGCGATCGTGCCGCGCGACGGGTGTTCGCTGACCCCCGCTGCGCTGGCGGAATACTGCAAGGGCCGCATGCCCGCCTTCGCGATCCCGCGCTTCATCGAGTTCCTGGCTGCGCTGCCGATGACCGAGAATGGCAAGGTGCAGAAGTTCCGGCTGCGCGAGCGCGGCGTTACGGTGGCGAGCTGGGACCGCGAGGCTGGGACGAGGAGGTGATGGACGACGATCACCAGCCGGCCCCTGCCGTTCCGGTGCCATGACAGGCCGAAACCTACTGGTCTCATTCACATGGACCAGTCGGCCCCATCCCGCCCGCAGGACGACCCCATCCTGACGCGCGTCCGTTCCGCGTTGAGCGGAATCTTCGACGACCGCATCGAGCGCCTGGTGCTGCTTGATTCCCGGGCGCGCGGCGAGCACCGCGCCGATTCGGACGACGACGTGGCAATCTTCCTGACGGACTTCACCGACCGGCGCCAGGAGGTTCGCCGCATGGTGCCTCTCGTAACCGATATCGTCGAAGAAACTGGCGCAGTCATCCACCCGCTGCCGTTCCGAGCCCGTGCGTGGCGGGAGCGTACGCCGCTGATGCATGAGATCCGTCTGGATGGTGTAAACCTATGAGCCCGGACGCTGATCAGCACCTGGCCAAGGCGCGCCAGTCCGTAGCGAAGGCGCGCGGCATGCTGGGGATCGGCCTGGCCGACGAGGCTGGGCGTGCAGCATATTTCGCTGCATTTTCATGCTTTTCAGACCATGATCCAATGAAATACGCCCCCCGCTTGATGCGCGAGAACCGCGTGGCGTTGAACATCCCCAGCGTGTCCGGCATCTCCGGCGCCGTCACGATGACGAAGTCCGCCTCGCCGAGGCGCTCCTCCAACCGGTCCGGCCCTGCGAGGTCCGCCATGGCGGCGGGAAGCTGCTGCACAAGCGGGTCCACCCCTGGGACACGCATCCCGCGCGCAACCTGTTCGCCTCGCTGCCGGCTCCGACGATCAGCACCGTCTGGGTCGGCAGATCGATCATCCCCGGACCGCGCGCCGCCCCTTCTGCGGCAGGTAGTGCTCGAAGCGCCGGGCAAAAAAGAGCAGGTATGCGATTGCGTGGGTGGAGAGGTGCTCGTTGTAGCTGCCGTGCATGCCGGTCACGACCACATCGCTCTTGACCAGCGCATCGCAGACCTGCGCGCCGCCCAGTCCGGCGCGGGAGGCGCAGATCCAGCGCAACCGCTTCGCGCGGGCAAACAACTCGGGCGGTACCGTGCCATACGCCACGTCAACGGTCCCGCTGCCGGGGAACGCGCCCCGTGGATCTGCGACGGCCCTTACGGCCGCGCCCGGGACGGCCTGGTGGATCTTCTCCGGCCATGACGGGTCGGCATCCGGGGTCAGCAGCGACATCGTGCAGCTCATCGGATTGTTCTCGCGGGTCGATCGGCCGGCAGGGTACGGGGCTTGGCGGAGGCCGGGTAAGCAACCTCCCACCGCCCTCCCCCAGCCCTCGCCTTAACCGGGCGGCATTCCACGGTCCCTGCAGCCGGACTCCGGCACGGCTCAGGATCGGGGTCCGATTCAGCCGTTTGGCAACACTTCGTTAGGGGAATGCTGCGTCAAATGAACCCGCGCGACAACGAATTGGGTGCGTCCATGCATGACACCACCGCCCCGGTCCGGCTCGGCGATGCCGCCACGCCGCACGCCGGGACCCGCGATGCCTCCGCGCTGCCCCAGGCAGCCGGCGATGCCGGCCCGCAGCCCGCCCCGGCCGGCGACCGGCTGCGCGACGCCTTGCTCGACAGCCGGCAGCGCTGGCGCGACCTGGTCATCCAGGCCGCCGACTTCGCTTTCGAGACCGATGAATGGGGCCGCTTCGTCTTCGTCGTGCCCGATCCGGCGCTGGGCTGGTCCGCCTCCACACTGGTCGGCCAGCCGGCCGAACTGTTGCTTCCCGACGGCGCCGAGCGCGCCAGCTTCAATCCGTTCCGGGTCGGCGTGCCGGTCCGCCGGCGGCGCGCCTGGCTGAAGCGCGGCGATGGTGGCATCGCCAGCCTCACCTTCGCGGCGGCACCACTGCTTGACGCGCAGGGCCGGGTGGCCGGGGCGCGGGGCATCGGCCTGGACGTCACGGAATACGATGGCCATGAGGCCCAGGTTGCCGCGTCGTTGCGACGCGGCGAGGTGCTGGACCACATCCTGTGGCGGGTGGGCCAGGAAGTGCTGGCCCCGCGCATGATGCGCGGCGCGCTGGACGCGCTGGTCAACGCCTTGGGCGCGGAAGGCGCCGCCGTGGTCGTGCGGCCGGCCGACACCGGGGAGGCGAGTCTGGCGCACCAGGCCGGCGGCGGCGGCACCGCGGTGTTGAACGTCGCGGTGGGGCTGCTGCAACGTGGCGCTGTCGCCGCAAGCCAGGCAAGCAATGACGATGGACGCCGGGTGCTCGTCGCTTCTTGCCAGCCACGCTTCGGCGACCCCTCGGGCCTCGCGGTGTGGCGCGTCGGCGGTGCCCGTCCCTGGGACAAGGAGGACAGGCTGCTGCTCCTTGCCGCCGCCAACGTGATCCGTTTCGTGCTGGAGCACGAGTCCATCCAGTGCGAAATGGCGCGGCAGGCGCGCACCGACCCGCTGACCGGATTGCTCAACCGGCGCGCCTTCCTGGAGGAGATCGCCCGCTGCGCCGAGCGGCTGGACCGCGAGGAGCTGCCGGGCACGCTGATGTTCGTGGACCTCGACAATTTCAAGGTGGTGAACGATGCGCTGGGCCATGAGATGGGCGACCAGGTGCTGACGCGCATCGCCGCGCTGTTGCGCATGGTGGTGCGCCCGACGGATCTGGTGGCACGACTTGGCGGCGACGAGTTCGCGGTCTGGATGAACGGAGCAGACCACATGACGGCCGCCGAACGCGCGGAGCAACTGCGGACCCAGGTGCCGCGCGAGATGAGCGAACTCGCCGGTGACAGCACCCTGCGCCTCGGGGTGTCGGTCGGCATCGCCACGCGGAGTCACGGCAGCCAGGAGCCGATCGACAGCGTGCTGCGCCGCGCCGACATGGCGATGTACGAGGTGAAGCATCAAGGCCGCGGCCATTGGCGCGTCGCGCCCGAGGGGCTGGCGTGACCCGCGCTGCCCCCAATCCGGTCCCATCCGAATTGGTCCTGCCCCAGTTGTCGCCACCCAGCCTGCCGCACGACGAGGTGAAACGGGTTCGCCAGGGTGCGGATGAGCATGCCGAACCGGATGTGCTCCAGGTGCTGGCGACCGATCGCTCGGTGACGGTCCGCGCGGCCCTGGCGCTCAATCCGGCGTTGCCGCCGCAAGTCAACCGCGCACTCGCCCAGGATCCGGACGAGCGCGTGCGCATCCTTCTGGGGCGCCGGCTGGCGGGCCTGGTGCCCGATCTCGCGGGCGAAGAGCAGATCCGGTTGCAGCGCCAGACCTACGAGACGTTGACCGAGCTGGCGACCGATACGGCGGTGCGCGTGCGCGCCGCGGTCGCCGACGTGCTGAAGCACATGCCGCAGGCGCCGCGCGCGCTGATCCTGCTCCTGGCGCATGACCCGGCGGTGATGGTCAGCGTACCGGTCATTCGGTTTTCGCCGCTGCTGACGACCGAGGACCTGCTTTCGCTGATCGCCGAGGCACGCTCGCCGGACACGGTGACGGCGGTGGCCGCGCGGCCGGGGATCGACGGGCAGGTGTCCGATGCGATCGCCGCAACCGCCGACGGCGCGGCAATCCGTGCGTTGCTGTGCAACCGGACGGCGCAGATCCGCGAGGCCACGCTCGACGCGCTGATCGCCCGCGCGACTGGCCATCTGGACTGGCACGAGCCGCTGGTCCACCGCCCCGCACTGCCGCCGCGCGCCGTGCGCGCGCTGGCGGACATCGTCGCGGCGCATCTGCTCGAGGTTCTCGCCCGGCGTGCCGACCTGCCGCCGGAACTTGCCAGGGACCTGCACGACAGGCTCGCGGCACGGCTCGGCGCGGCGGATCCTGCGCCGCGACGCCCCGAGCCGACGATGGATGAGGCGCTGGCCGAGGCGCAGGCCCTGGCGCGGGCCGGCCAGCTTGACGAGGACGCCGCGATGGAGGCGGCGCGGCGCGGTGACGCGCGGTATGCCGCGGCCTTGCTGGCCGTGGCGGCCGGCATGCCGGTCTCGGCGGTGGATCGCGCGGCTGCGCTGCGCAGCGCCAAGGGCCTGGTCAGCCTGGCGTGGAAGGCCGGGTTCACCATGCGGGCGGCGAGCGCGTTGCAGATGTTGCTGGGACGTCTCGGGCCGGAGGCGACCCTGCCGTGCGGACCCGGCGGCGGCTTTCCGCTGGCCATCGAGGAGATGCGCTGGCAGTTGGATTTTCTCGGGCGGACGGGACGCTGACCGGTCTGCCACGCAGTGGGCGCGGGCAGGGTAAGGGCGGCGCGGACGGCACGCGGCACCCTAACCTCTCCAGCAGGCGCGAGACGGGTCAGCGCCGCACGATCGTTCCGGTTCCGCCCTCGGTGAACAGCTCCAGCAGGCAGGCGTGCGGCGTGCGGCCGTCGAGGATGACCGCGCCCCTCACCCCCTGCGTCACCGCATCGATGCAATTCTCGACTTTCGGAATCATGCCGCCGGTGATCGTCCCGTCGGCGATGGCCTGGCGTGCCTGGGCGATCGTCAGGGCCGGAATCAAGCGCTTGTCCTTGTCGAGCACGCCGGCCACGTCGGTCAGCATCAGCAGCCGCGTCGCATTGAGTGCGCCGGCGACCGCGGCGGCCACCGTATCGGCGTTGATGTTGTAGGTCTGTCCGTCGGCATCGACGCCGACCGGCGCGATCACCGGCACCAGGCCGCCGCCGGTCAGCGCGTGGATCACCCGCACGTCGATCGCCACCGGCTCGCCCACGAAGCCAAGGTCGAGCGCCCGCTCGATGTTGCTGTCCGGATCGCGCTGCGTGCGGGTCAGCTTGCGCGCACGGATCATGCCGCCGTCCTTGCCGCAGATTCCGACGGCCAGCGCGCCGGCGCGGGTGATCAGGCTGGCGACATATTTGTTGACGGTGCCGGCGAGCACCATCTCCACCACCTCGACCATCGCCGCGTCGGTGACGCGCAGACCGTCCACGAAGCTGGACTGGATGGCCAGGCGTTTCAGCATGGCATTGATCTGCGGACCGCCGCCATGCACCACGACCGGATTGATGCCGACCTGCTTGAGCAATGCGATGTCGGCGGCGAATTGGCCGGCGAGGCCATCCTCCCCCATCGCATGGCCGCCGTATTTCACGACGATGGTGGCGCCGGCGTAGCGGCGCAGGAACGGCAGCGCCTGCGCGAGCACGTGCGCCCGCTCGGTGGCGGCGGCAAGGTCGGGCGGGGCGCCGGATGGTGCGTCGGTCATGCGGCGCGTTTAGGGAGGAGCGGGTGGAGGGTCAAGCGGGCGCAAACGCCAGCGATTCGCTCTCCCGCCTTCGGCAGGCGGCTGGGTGAAGGTGGCGGGTGCGCCCGCGCACCGCAGGCCGCATTGTCCCGCCAGCGGGAGCGGGATGCGATCAGCTCCCGGTCCCGGCGGCGGATTGCGGCGCCGGTTCGATCATCTCTGGACCGCCGCGCTCGACGCGGAAGACCGCCAGTCCGCGTCGCACCTGGCCGTCCGGCAGCAGCGCCAGCCAGCCATCGGCGCCGATGAACCCGGCCGGCTGGGTCAGCGCGGAAATGGAGAATCCGCCGCTCGCG
Source organism: Acetobacteraceae bacterium (assembly GCA_035535035.1). Taxonomy (GTDB): domain Bacteria; phylum Pseudomonadota; class Alphaproteobacteria; order Acetobacterales; family Acetobacteraceae; genus JASHVB01. The sequence continues at coordinate 9,294 of DATLQW010000097.1, read as the reverse complement.
CCCAGCACGCGCGCGATGGAGGCGGCGTCGAACGCCAAATCCGCCACCACCGGCGGCGGCGTCCCGTATTTCGCTGCGTAGCTCTGCGCCAGCCCCGCGCGCGCCGCCGGATCCGGCGCGGCGAACCAGGCTCCCGGCACCTGGTTCGATCCGCTGGACGGCGACGCCCACAGCGACGGCCCGAGGAGCTGAACCCGGGAGCGGTCCACGTCGTAATATGGCAGCATCGCCGCCACCTCGGCCAGCGCCTCGCCGGTGTCGGCCAGCAGCAGCGCGGAAAAACTCGGGGGGGGAATCGGTGTCTTCGCCAGCTCCAGCGCCTGGCGCCGGCCTTCCGGCGTGCCGAGCGCGCGCGCCTGCCTGATCTGTGCGTCGATCGGGCCACGGCGGTCGGCGTAGTCGGCGAGTTCGCGCGTGACGGGGTTGATCGAGGCCATGCCGGCCTCATGGAAGCGAATCTCCGGCTGCGGCAGTCCGTTCGCCGCGGCGGCCTGGGTGAGCGCCTGCGCCATCACACGGCCGAACTCGCTGTCCGGCAGCAGCGCGGCGAGCTGCGAGCGCCCCTGCGCCTGCACCGCGGCGACCAGCCGGCGCACCTGCTGGCCGGGCGTGATGCCCAGCGTCCAGACGCCCGGCTGTGCCTGCGCCGGATCGTTGGTGAAGGCCAGCACGGCGACGCCGGCGGCGCGTGCCACCGGCGCCACGGCCGCCGCCTCGGTGGACATCAGCGGCCCGAGAATGATCCCGGCCCCCTCGGCGATCGCGGCCTGCGCTGCCGCCGCGGCACCTTGCGGGGTGCCGCCGGTGTCCTTCACCTCGAGCAGTGGCGCGCCCGGCACTGCGAGGGCAAGCTGGGCGGCCTGCAACAGGGCCTGGCCAAGGCCGGCACGCGGCCCGGTCAACGGCACCAGGATGGCGACTCGTTCATTGCGTGGCGCGGCCTCGGGCATCGGCTGGCCCACGCCCAGGCCGATCGGGCCGTTGGCATAACCGCCGCCATATCCGGCGCCATAGCCGCCGGCGGGGTAGTATGCGGAGCAGCCGGCCAGTGCCAAAGGCCCAAGGAGCAGAAATGCCCGACGACGCATGCGCAGCATCTCCTGATGACCGGGCGGACGCAGTGTCCGATCCCGGCGGTCTTGTGCTGGTTTCCACGCCGATCGGCAACCTTGGGGACGTGTCAACGCGCGCTCGTGACACGTTGGCCGGCAGTGACCTGATCCTGTGCGAGGACACGCGGCACAGCGGCCATCTGCTGTCGGCGCTGGGCATCAAGGTGCGCACCGAGGCGCTGCACGAACACAACGAGGATGCGCGCATCGGGCCGGTGCTGGCGCTGCTGCGCGCCGGACGGCGGGTGGCGCTGGTGTCGGACGCCGGCACGCCGCTGCTGTCCGATCCGGGGTTCCGCCTGGTGCGGGCGGCAATCGCCGCGGACCTGAAGGTGAGCGCGGTGCCCGGGCCGAACGCGGCGCTGACCGCGCTGGTGCTGTCGGGGTTGCCGCCCGTGCCGTTCCTGTTCCTGGGGTTTCCGCCACCGCGCCCGACGGCGCGGCGGGCCGGGTTCGGCGGGCTGCGGGCGGCCGAGCGGGCCGGGTTGGCGGCGACGCTGATCTGGCACGAGGCGCCGCATCGCCTGGCCGAGACGCTGGCCGACATGGCGGCGGCGTTCGGCGCGCGGCCGGCCGCGGTGGCGCGCGAGCTGACCAAGCGCTTCGAGGAGGTGCGGCGGGGGTCCTTACCGGAACTGGCGGCGTGGTATGCGGCGCAGGCGGTGCGGGGGGAGGTGACCGTGCTGGTCGGGCCACCTGGGGAGGCTGATCCGGAGGACCTGGACGGGCGGCTGCGCTCGGCGCTGGCGACGCAGACTGTGAAGGATGCGGCGGCGCTGGTTTCCGTTGCCACTGGGTTACCGCGGAAGCTGGTCTATGCGCGGGCGCTGGAGCTGGCGGCGGAGCGGGAGTGAACCTGCGTCGCCCCGCTTTGCATGAGGTTCCGTGGGTCAGGCGCCGGAGGGCAGGCCTGCCCACGATGCGAGACTCTCAGGCTGCCTGCGACGATCTGCGTCCGGAACGGCGGTTCGTGGTCTATTCGGGAACCGAGCGCTTCCCGCTCGCGCACGATTCCGCGGCGATCGGTCTGGCTGGGCTGAGCGAGATCCTGGCGAGCGGATGACCGAAGTTCAACGCGACGCGTCCAGCGCGCTCTGCAGCAGCCAGGCGGCGGCCATGCGGTCCACGGCCGCGGCGCGCCGCTTGCGGCTGAGGTCGGCCTCGCCGACCAGAAACCGGTTCACCGCGGCGGTGGACAGCCGTTCGTCCCACAGGGCGGCGGGCAGGCCGGTCGCTTCCGACAGCGCCAGCGTCCAGTCGCGCGCCGCCTGGGCCGCCGGCCCAGCCGAGCCGTCCATCGACAGCGGCAGTCCCGCCACCAGCCCGCCGACGCCCTCCCTGGCGCCGATCGTCATGATATCGGCGGCATTGTCGCGCATCCTGCCCCGCTTGAGGCTGCCATAAGGCGAGGCCAGCGTCAGTGAAACGTCCGACAGCGCGATGCCGATCGTGCGCCTGCCGGGATCGATTCCGATCAGCCGCTGGTTGGGTCCCAGCCGCGCGCGCAGCTCCGACAGGTTGAACAGCGGCATGCGCGTCGTTATGGTCCCGCGCCTCACCCGCGCCAAGGAAACACCGACCCATGTCGCTCGATCGTGCGACGGTCCGCCGCATTGCCACCCTCGCCCGCATCCGCGTGGAGGAGGACGAGATTCCGCGCCTGCAGAATGAGCTGAACGGCATCATCGGCTGGATCGAGCAATTGAACGAAGTGAACGTCGAAGGGGTCGAGCCGCTGACCGGGGCCGCGCACATGGCGCTGAAGATGCGCGAGGACGTGGTGAGCGACGGCGGTTATCCGGAAAAGGTGCTGGCGAATGCGCCGGACCGCGCCGGGCCGTTCTTCGCGGTGCCGAAAGTCGTGGAGTGATGCTCACGGATCTGACGATCGCGCAGGCCCGCGACGGGCTGCGGGCCGGAACATTCAGCGCCGAGGACCTGACGCTGGCGCATCTGCACGCGATCGAGGCGCTGAACCCGCGGCTGAACGCCTACATCACCGTGTGCCACGCGCTGGCGATGGACCAGGCGCGTGCGGCCGATGCGGCACTGGCGCGCGGCGAGGCGCGCTCGCTGACCGGCATTCCGCTGGCCATCAAGGACCTGTTCTGCACCGAGGGCGTGCGCACCACGGCGGGCAGCCGCATCCTGGGGCCGTTCGTGCCGCCGTACGAGAGCACCGTCACCGCCAACCTGCTGCGCGACGGCGCGATCTTCCTGGGCAAGACCAACATGGACGAGTTCGCCATGGGCTCGTCCAACATGAGCTCGGCGTACGGGCCGGTAGAGAACCCGTGGAAGCGGCGGCAGGACGCGAAGGCCGTGCTGGTGCCGGGCGGTTCGTCGGGCGGCTCGGCGGCGGCGGTGGCGGCGCGGCTGGCGATGGGCGGCACGGGGACGGATACCGGCGGATCGATCCGCCAGCCGGCGTCGTTCTGCGGCATTGTGGGGGTCAAGCCGACCTATGGGCGCTGCTCGCGCTGGGGCGTGGTGGCGTTCGCGTCGTCGCTGGACCATCCTGGGCCGTTCGCGCGGACCGTTGAGGACTGCGCGATCCTGCTGGGGTCGATGGCCGGGCACGATCCGAAGGATTCCACCAGCGCCGACATGCCGGTGCCGGATTTTGCGGCGGCCTGTGCGCGCGGCGTGAAGGGCCTGCGCATCGGCGTGCCGCGGGAGTACCGCGTGGACGGCATGCCGGCGGAGACCGAGGTGGCGTGGCAGCAGGGGCTGGCCTGGCTGCGAGAGGCCGGCGCGGAGACGGTCGAAATTTCGACTCCGCATAGGAAATACGCCCTTCCCGCGTATTACATCATTGCACCGGCCGAAGCCTCGTCGAACCTTGCGCGGTATGACGGGGTGCGGTTCGGTTTGCGGACGGATGGCGAGGATCTGCGTGACCTCTATGAACGCACGCGCGCATCCGGGTTTGGCATCGAGGTGCGCAGGCGCATCCTGGTGGGCACCTATGTTCTGTCGACCGGCTATTACGATGCCTACTACCTGCGGGCGCAGAAAGTCCGGGCGTTGATTTTGCGCGACTTCACCGAGGCGTTCGTCCATGTGGACGCTCTGCTGACCCCAACCGCGCCGTCGGCGCCGTTCGCGCAGGGCGAGAAAATGGATGATCCGGTACAGATGTACCTGAACGACGAATTCACCGTGCCGGCGGACCTGGCCGGCGTGCCGGCGATCTCGGTGCCCGGCGGGCTGGATGCCAACGGCCTGCCGATCGGGCTGCAGGTGATCGGCAAGCCGTTCGACGAGGAGACAGTGTTCTCTGTCGGCGCGGCACTGGAACGGGCGGCGGGGTTCGATGCGCTGCCGGCGCTAAGGGCAGGCGCGTGATCCGGCCGCCGGTCGAGCATCAACAAGCCAGGTGAGGCGCGCGGCGGCGGGAATCAGTATCACGGGACCGCCGCGCGGTGGCCCCGTTCATGTCATGCGGTGGTCGCGCGCTCAGTTCAGCGCACGCAGTACTGCGGGCGGCCCGGCGCAGGCGGCATAACAGAGCAGGCGCGGCGGCGTTGGCAGAAATCGAACGTCGTTGCGCCTCACAAGCTTTATGTTATGCGGTGACAATGCAGAGACTTGTGTTCCGTATATAGAACGTATTCGCGACGACGCACGCCGCAGGTTGCGCGGCCTTATACGGCAGCGCGATCCCGATGGACTGCGAGTCGTCCCGGTGACGGAGAATCACATCCCGGCAGTCCTCCGGGGGATATTCCTCATCCATGGCAGCCGAGCTGCAGGCCGGTGAGGTAGCCCGACGGCTGCTGAACACGCCCCCAAAGCCGCATCTGACGATGAAACGAAAGCCCGCGCGCGACGCTAACCCCTCCCTCTCGCGAGCGGCAGGCGAAGCCGAGCGACAAGATCGGCAACCTCAGGACCCGGCACGGTGATGCCAATGACCGCGTTCTTTATCGGCCACGGCCGCAATCAGGCCAGCGCGATATCCGTGCGCGGAAAGTCGTTGCCCTTGCACAGCAACGTCGTCCCCAACAAACGCGTGCAGGCATAGGCAAAGCAATCGCCCATATTGAGCGCCGCCGCGTGCCGTCCCTTGCCATACCGGAAGAAAGCAGCCAGCGCCTCTTGCCCTGTCGCCCGGTCGATCGGCACGACCGTCGCGTTCGTCTCGGCGAGGAACGCGTCAACCAAGGCCGACGTGTCGTCCAGCGTGGCGTTGGCGATGCGTGCCAGCCCAACAATGGTCTCATAGAGTGCCATCGCCGAAGTATGGACCTCCGCCGCCTGGTCCAGCCGGGCGGCAAGGCTGGCGGCATCATCCTCCGATGCCAGGATCGCGATCATCGCCGAGGCATCGAGGAACATCAGGCATCTCCGGACAGGTCATCGAAGAATGTCTTGTCGGCCGGCAGCCCGCCCGGCCGTCTGATGCTACGGAACCGGGCCTGCAACGATTTCAACCGATCGATCAGCGGGGATCGCCCCATCGCGGCGGCATATTCATGCTCCACCGCCTCTCGGATCGTCTCGGTGAGTGTCTTGCCCTTGAGCTTGGCGAGTTTCCGCACCACGCGATCGGTCGCAGGGTCCCTGACATGGACAACCATGGTACACCATTCCGTCATGACGTCTCTACCACATGATATATACGATGGTCACGGCCATGGGGCCAGCGGTTCCCGGAGCGCCATTCGGTTGCCGTCCACCGTGGCGGCGGATAAAGACCGAAGCGCATGAAGCCGCACCCGTTGCCGGCACCATGAAGGGCAAGTCATGACCTACACGATCGAAGGCAGCACCGATTCCTGGGAGGTCGTGGTCGGCCTGGAAGTCCACGCCCAGGTCATCAGCCGCGCCAAGTTGTTCTCCGGCGCCGCCACCGATTTCGGCGCCGAACCAAACACCCAGGTCAGCTTCATCGACGCTGCCTTCCCCGGCATGCTGCCGGTGATCAACCGCGAATGCGTGGCGCAGGCGGTGCGCACCGGCCTAGGCCTGAACGCGCATATCAACGTGGTCAGCCGGTTCGACCGCAAGCACTACTACTACCCCGATCTGCCGCCGAACTATCAGATCAGCCAATACCAGCACCCGATCGTCGGCGAAGGCCAGATCGAGATCGAGCTGGCCGACGGCAGCACGAAACAGATCGGCGTGACGCGGCTGCATCTGGAGCAAGACGCGGGGAAGTCGCTGCACGACCAGCATCCCACCAAGTCGTATATCGACCTGAACCGTGCCGGCGTCGCGCTGATGGAGATCGTGTCCGAGCCGGACATTCGCTCGCCCGAGGAAGCCGGCGCCTATCTGCGCAAGCTGCGCGCCGTCATGCGCTATTTGGGAACCTGCGACGGCAACATGGAGGAAGGCTCCATGCGTGCCGACGTCAACGTGTCGGTGCGCCGGCAGGGCGAAACGGCGCTCAACACGCGCTGCGAGGTGAAGAACGTCAACTCGGTGCGCTTCGTCATGCAGGCGATCGAGGCGGAGGCGAAGCGCCAGGTCGAGGTGTGGGAATCCGGCGGCACCGTGCAGCAGGAGACACGGCTGTTCGACAGCGCGCGCGGCGTGACGCGCAGCATGCGCTCGAAAGAGGACGCGCATGATTATCGCTATTTCCCCGACCCGGACCTGCTGCCGCTGGTGCTGAACGAGGATTGGATCGCCGCGCTGAAGGCCGCGTTGCCGGAGCTGCCGGATGCCAAGCGGGCGCGCTTCATGCGCGAGTACGGGCTGACCGCCTACGATGCCGCCGTGTTGGTTGCCGAGCGGGCAACAGCGGATTTTTTCGAAGTTGTCGCGCGCGGACGCGATGCGAAGGTCGCCGCCAACTGGGTGATGGGCGACCTGTTCGCCGCGCTGAACCGCACCGGGACCACGATCGACACGTCACCGGTATCCGCCGCATCGCTCGGGGCACTGCTGGACCTGATCGCCGACAACACCATCAACGGCCGCATCGCCAAGGACGTATTCGAGGCGATGGTGGAGACCGGCAAGGACGCCGCGGCGATCGTCGATGAGAAAGGGCTGCGTCAGGTCACCGATACCGGGGCGATCGACAGCGCCGTGGACAAGGTGTTGGCGGGGAATCCCGACAAGGTGGCGGACTACAAATCGGGGCGGGAGAAATTGTTCGGATTCTTTGTCGGCCAGGTGATGCGGGCGATGGCGGGCAAGGGCAACCCGGCGCTGGTGAACGAGGCGTTGAAGCGGAAGCTGACGTAGCGCATTGCATATTCGCCGGTTGCCGGCCCTACGCCTCACACAGAGTCAAGGGACCGGATGAGGCAGGGTGGTTTCTGCCACGCATCACAACAATTGGTTCGCGATTGCCGGGCAACGCTTCCGTCGCTGGGCGCGCACTGTGCGACGCCCCAGGCGTCTGGACGCAAACAATGGTGGACGGAGCGACAGCATCGGCGGCCACGCCGGCCGGTGACCGCGCCCGCCGCCGCGGACCGGCCTTCGCTTCGCGTTCGCCAATCCCTTGATCCTGACCAGGATATCCGCGGCACGGGCGCGTTGCCCGATTCTGCCTGCGCGTTGGTGATTTCTTAAGACGCGCCTGCCATCCTATCAGGGCGAATTGCCTTCCCCCTCATGAAGGAATGAGCCATGCGGCACCTCATCGCCAATCTGCGCATCTGGCAGAAGACGCTTATCCCGATTGTTCTGATCGCAATCGTATCCGCTGGCATCACGCTGTATATGTCGTCGGCCATGAGCCAGATCGACAACAGCTTTTCGGGGTTGCTGGCCAAGAATGCCCAGGCCGCGATCTGGGGCGCACGGGTCAATACGGCATTGATGGACACCGCGCGCGACGCCTGGCGAACGCTTGGCGCGCCGTCGGTGGAGACAAAGAAGGCGTCGATGGCCGAGCTGGACGGCCTGAAAGACGAATTCAACGGCGCCCTCGGCAAGGTCCGCGCGCGGGTCCAGGATCCAGCCATGCTTGCCGGTCTGGCGACGATCGGGCGCGATTTCTCCGCCTTGCACGGCGTCGCCATGGCGGCTGCGCAGCTCGACGTCAGCGGTGACCAGAACGCGGCCGTGCAGATGATGGCCGGAAAATTCCACAGCATGTTCAACCCGCTGCAGACCGCGGTGCGCAGGGACGTCAACGCCTTGATCAAGACGATGGAACAGCGCTCGGACGAGCTGACGGCGGAGACGAACGCCACCCGCCATGCATCGCTGGCGATCGCGGCGGTGGGCCTTGCTCTCAGCCTGGCACTGGGTGTCTGGATCGCTCTGGGCGGCATCGTCCAACCGGTCCGTCTGCTGACCGAGGCGATGGCCCGTTTGGCCAGCAGCGACTGGAGCACGGAAGTGCCCGGTACCGCGCGCAAGGACGAGCTGGGCGAGATGGCGAAAACCGTCAACGTCTTCAAGACGAATGGCATCACGGCCGAACGCCTTGCCGCCGAGCAGGCCACCGAGAATGAGGCGAAGCTGCGTCGCGCCCGGAAGGTTGATGAGCTAACGAAGGGTTTTGAGTCGAAGGTGGGTCAGCTGGTTGGCGCGCTCTCGTCGGCGGCGACCGAGATGGAAGCGACGGCGCAGTCGATGGCGGCGACCGCCGAGGAAACCAACCGGCAGTCGGCGGCGGTGGCAACCGCCTCGGAGCAGACCTCGGCCAATGTGCAGACGGTCGCGGCCGCGACCGAGGAGCTTTCCGCCTCCATCCACGAGATCGGTCGCCACGTCGCGCAATCGACCGCGATCTCCGCCAAGGCGGTCGCCGATGCGCAGCGCACCGACGAGACGGTTCAGGCGCTTGCCGCCGGGGCGCAGAAGATCGGCGAGGTGGTGACGCTCATCCAGAGCATCGCCAGCCAGACCAATCTGCTGGCGCTGAATGCCACCATTGAGGCGGCGCGCGCCGGCGAGGCGGGCAAGGGCTTCGCCGTGGTCGCCACCGAAGTGAAAGGCCTCGCCCGGCAGACCGAGGACGCGATCGGCAACGTGAGCGCCCAGGCCGGGGCGATCGCCACCGCGACCGCGGGCGCGGCGCGCACGGTGGACGCCATCGCCGCCGAAGTGCGCGACGTCGACCAGATCGCCGGCGAAGTGGCCGGCGGCACCGACCAGCAGCGCGCGGCCACCGCCGAGATCATGCACAGCGTCGGCGTCGCCGCGCAGCAGACGGAAACCATGGCGGGCGCGGCGCGCGACCTGCTGGACCAGGCCGGGCAGACGG
>DATLQW010000096.1:0-26276 GCA_035535035.1 Acetobacteraceae bacterium | reverse complement strand
ACCATCTCAACCGAGCAAAACTCGAAATCCCCATAGACCATCGCCGCATCCCCGCGGGTTCGTGCTTGGGCGGTTTTAGTACGCCGGCCCCATGCCCAGAACGCGCGGCCTGCGACGGCCGGCGTCCGAAAACCTTCACCATTGCAGACATTGAGACCAACAGGTTACCGGGCGGCGGAACGGCCTCGCCGCCTCGCTCCCGCACGGGGGTCGGTGGTGCGGCTTCCCGCCGCGGTCCCCCGCACGCGGCGGCTGCAGCCTGAATTCACACGTCCGGCTGTTCCGCACCCTCGGGCGGCGCTTCGAACATGGCGGCGGCGTCCACGGCGTCGGCCGCTTCCTCGTCTGCCTGGGCGCCGACCCGTTCGCCGCGCGACTGCCGTTCGGCCTCTTCCGGGCTGCGGGCGACGTTGACGGTGACCCGGATCGTCACCTCGGGATGCAGCATGACGCGCACCGGCGCCAGGCCGAGCGTCTTGATCGGGTGCTCCAGCACGACCTGCTGGCGGTCGATCGTCAGCCCCGCCGCGGTGGCGGCATCGGCGATGTCGCGTCCGGACACCGATCCGTACAGGCTGCCCGACTCCCCCGCCTGGCGGATCACCACCACGCTCAGCCCGCCGACGCGTTCGGCGACGCGCTCCGCCTCCTCCCGCCGCTTCAAATTCTGCGCCTCAAGCTGCACCCGCTGCTCTTCGAAGCGAGCGAGGTTGTCCTTGCTGGCGCGCAGCGCCTTCTTCTGCGGGAGAAGAAAATTGCGGGCATAGCCGGGCTTCACCTTCACCCGGTCGCCCATCTGGCCCAGCTTCTCGACCCGCTGGAGCAGGACTAGTTCGACGGCGGCCATGGCTGGCTCCTCAGGTCACGATGTAGGGGAGCAGAGCGAGGAAGCGGGCGCGCTTGATCGCCTGTGCCAGTTCGCGTTGCTTCTTGGCGGAGACCGCGGTGATGCGGCTGGGCACGATCTTCCCCCGTTCCGACAGGAAGCGGGACAGCAGGCGTACGTCCTTGTAGTCGATCTTCGGCGCGTTGGGGCCGGAGAACGGGCAGGATTTGCGGCGGCGGTAGAATGGCCGGCGGGCACCGACGGCGGCGCGCCGTGCGGCCGGGTTGACTTCGGTGGAATCGGACATGCTGGGCTACTCCTCGACGCCGGCGCGGAAATCGGGGACGGCGAAGTCGTCGCGGGCGCGGAACTCCTCGCGCTCGTCGTAGCCGCGGCGGCGGCCGCTCTCGAAGCGCCCGGCGGGCTTGGGGCCGCGGAAGCCGCGCTCGCGCTCGTCGGACTTGCGCGACAGGATGGCGGACTGGGCTTCTTCCAGCGCCTCCACGTGGATGGTCATGAAGCGCAGGATGTCTTCGTTGAGGCGGAGCTGGCGCTCCATCTCGGTGATGAATGCCGGCCTGGCGTCCAGGCCGAGCAACATGTAGTGCGCCTTGCGGTTCTTCTTGATGCGGTAGGCCAGGCCGCGCAGGCCCCAGTATTCGCGCTTTTTCACCGCGCCGCCGTCGGCTTCGAGCTGGCTGGCGACGTTGTCGGCGATCAGGTCAACCTGCTGCTGCGTCACGTCGTTGCGTGCGATCAGCACGCATTCATAGAGCGGCATGAGCTAGTCCCTCTGGCTGTCGGCCCCGGCCGGGATGGCCACGCCCCAGCGGCTGGAGGCCGAGGGGCGGCGGGCATAGCCGGGGAGGGTGCCACCGCCCCGGCAGGGAAGGGCGGGGATTAAGCACGGGACGGGCACCGGTGCAAGGCGCGGGTCGGGTAGCCGGTCATGCTCCGACCGGCGCCAGAGCGGGTGCACCGGCGCGTGGCCAGACGAGCGGCATGTTATCCAGCGGCCCTTGATGATGACCCATCGAGCAGGGCAGCAACGGCCTGGACCCCGCTTTCGCGGAGGAGACGAATGGGTTGCGAGGGTAACGGATGAGTCAGTGTCTCGGGCGGTTCGCTTTTGTGCCGATGGGGCCTTGCCTGCGTCCTGCCCGGGTGAATTCGAGTGCCGCAACGGGGCCGCCGCCGCGTGTTGCCAGCCCCCGGACCCCATGCTAGAGGCCGGCCGCCGGTCAGCAGCCTGTCTCCGTGCAGGCGGGGGGCGCCGGTACTGCTCCACGCCCGCGTCCGCGCGCGGCCCCAACCAAATGGAACCACCCGCGTGGCCTCAGAAGGGACGATCATCGCATCCGGCGGCGGCATGGCCGACCGTTACGCCGCCGCGCTGTATGCCCATGCGGACGACAGCCACGCGCTGGACCAGGTGGTTGCCGAAATGGAAACCCTCGGCCGGCTGATCGACGCCAGCGCCGATTTCCGCCGTCTGCTGGAATCGCCGCTGATCGACGTCAACACTGCGATCAAGGCGGCGCTCGCCGTGCTGCAGCAGGAAGGCTTCGGCAAGCCGGTGCGCGACTTCGTCGGCGTCGTCGCGACCAACCGCCGGCTGCGCTCGCTGCGCGACATCGTGCGCGCGTTCGGCCGCCTCGTGGCGCAGCGTCGCGGCATCATCACCGCCGAGGTCGCCTCGGCGCATCCGCTGAGCGATTTGCAGCGCCAGCAGCTTCGCGCGCGGCTGATCGAGGCCGGCTACGGCACCGTCAACATCAACGAATCGGTGGAACCCGACTTGCTCGGCGGCCTCGTCGTGCGCATCGGCGCCCGCCTGTACGATACGTCCTTGAAGTCCCGGCTGCAGCGTTTGCAGTTCGCCATGAAGGGAGCCGCCTGATATGGAGATCCGCCCCGCCGAGATCTCGGAGATCCTGCGCAAGCAGATCGCCGCGTTCGACACGGAAGCCAATGTCGCCGAGACCGGCCAGGTGCTTTCGGTCGGCGACGGCATCGCCCGCGTGTTCGGGCTGCAGAACTGCATGGCCGGCGAGATGGTCGAATTTCCCGGCGCCGGGCTGCGCGGCATGGCGCTGAACCTGGAAACCGACAATGTCGGCGTGGTGATCTTCGGCAACGACAAGCAGATCCGCGAAGGCGACACCGTCGCGCGCACCGGCACGATCGTCGATGTGCCGGTGGGCAACGGCTTGCTCGGCCGCGTGGTGGACGGGCTGGGCACGCCGATCGACGGCAAGGGGCCGCTGACCGACGTGGTGCGCGGCCGGGTCGAGGTGAAGGCGCCGGGCATCATCCCGCGCAAGTCGGTGCACGAGCCGGTGCAGACCGGGTTGAAGGCGATCGACGCGCTGATCCCGATCGGCCGCGGCCAGCGCGAGTTGATCATCGGCGACCGGCAGACCGGCAAGACCGCGGTCATCATCGACACCATCATCAACCAGAAGACCGTCAACGCCGGCACCGACGAGAAGAAGAAGCTGTATTGCATCTACGTCGCGATCGGCCAGAAGCGCTCCACCGTCGCACAGCTTGTGCAGACGCTGGAGGAATACGGCGCGATGGAATACTCCATCGTGGTGGCCGCCACCGCGTCCGATCCGGCGCCGATGCAGTTCCTGGCGCCCTATACCGGTTGCACCATGGGCGAGTTCTTCCGCGACAACGGCCGGCACGCGGTGATCTTCTACGACGACCTGTCGAAGCAGGCCGTCGCGTATCGCCAGATGTCGCTGCTGCTGCGCCGTCCGCCGGGCCGCGAGGCGTATCCGGGCGACGTTTTTTACTTGCACTCGCGGCTGCTGGAGCGCGCGGCGAAGATGAACGATGCGCTTGGCGCGGGTTCGCTGACCGCGCTGCCGGTGATCGAGACGCAGGCGGGCGACGTATCGGCCTATATCCCGACCAACGTGATCTCCATCACCGACGGGCAGATCTTCCTCGAAACGGAACTGTTCTTCCGCGGCATCCGTCCGGCGGTGAATGTCGGGATTTCCGTGTCGCGCGTGGGTTCGGCGGCGCAGGTGCGGGCGATGAAGCAGGTCGCCGGGCGCATCAAGCTGGAACTGGCGCAGTATCGCGAGATGGCGGCGTTCGCGCAGTTCGCCTCGGACCTCGATGCCACCACGCAGCAGTTGCTGGCGCGCGGCTCGCGGCTGACCGAATTGTTGAAGCAACCGCAGTTCAAGCCGGTGCCGATCGAAGAGCAGGTGGTGGCGATCTTCGCGGGGGTGCGGGGGTATCTGGACAAGATCGACCTGGGGCGGATCGGCGCGTTTGAATCACAGTTGCTGTCGGAGCTGAAGTCGCGCGATCCGACCATCCTGGAAACCATCCGCACCGACCTGGAGATCAAGCCGGAGACGGAGAAGAAGCTGGTCGCGTTCCTCGACAGCTTCGCCAAGGGCTTCAGTTGATGCCACGTCCTGCTGTCATTGCGAGGAGCGAAGCGACGCGGCAATCCCCCGCGTTGGGTCGCACGGTGCGTCGGCTCGGAGGGGATTGCTTCGGCCCTTCGGGCCTCGCAGTGACATGGGGCGGCAGGCAGGAGGCGTTGACATGCCCAACCTGAAATCCCTCCGCACCCGGATCAACAGCGTCAAATCGACCCAGAAGATAACCTCCGCCATGAAGATGGTGGCGGCGTCGAAGCTGCGCCGCGCGCAGGCACAGGCGGAGGCGGCGCGACCCTATGCCGAGCGGATGGAGCGCATGCTGCGCGCGCTGGCCGCCTCGGTTGCCGGCTCGCCGACCGCGCCGCCGTTGATGATCGGCACCGGCAAGGACCAGACGCACCTGTTGATCGCGGTGACCGCGGATCGCGGCCTGGCCGGCGCGTTCAACTCCAGCATCGGCCGCGCCACCCGCTTCCTGGCCCGCCGCCTGGAAGCCGAAGGCAAGACGGTCAAATTGCTCGCCGTCGGGCGCAAGGGACGCGACTATCTGCGCCGCGAGCTGTCCAGCCGGCTGGTCGGCGACATCAACTATGTCGGCAAGCGCCGCATCGAATTCGCTGACGCCGAAGCGATCGCCCGCCGCGTCACGGACATGCTGAACGGGGGAGAAATCGACGGCGCCACGATCATCTACAACCGCTTCCGTTCGGTGATCTCGCAGGTGGTGACGGAGCAGCAGATTATTCCGGTGCCGCTGCCGGAGGGCGAGGCGGAGGATCTGGGCGGCGCGGTGTACGAGTTCGAGCCGGACGAGGAAACCATCCTGGCCCGCCTGCTGCCGCAGGCGCTGGCGATCCAGGTGTATCGCGCGCTGCTGGAGAGCTCCGCCGGGTTCCAGGCGGCGCAGATGACCGCGATGGACAGCGCGACGCGTAACGCCGGCGACATGATCAAGCGCCTGACGCTGAACTACAACCGGGCGCGCCAGGCCAACATCACCAAGGAACTGATCGAGATCATCTCGGGCGCGGAAGCGGTCTGAGGAGGCGAAGGGAAAGACCATGGCAAGCAACATCGTCGGACGGGTGACCCAGGTGATGGGTGCCGTGGTGGACGTGCAGTTCGACGGCGAGCTGCCGTATATCCAGAACGCGCTGCACACCCGCATTTCCGATCGCACCCTGGTGCTGGAGGTGGCGCAGGAGCTGGGCGAGCGCACGGTGCGCTGCATCGCGATGGACAGCACCGACGGCCTGGTGCGCGGGCAGGAGGTGGTGGACACCGGCGGACCGATCACCGTGCCGGTCGGGCCGGAAACGCTGGGCCGCATCCTCAACGTGATCGGCGATCCGATCGACGAACGCGGCCCGGTCAATGCGAAGAAGCGCTATCCGATCCATCGCGAGGCGCCTTCGTTCGAGGAACAGGCGACGTCGGCCGAGATCCTGGTGACGGGCATCAAGGTGGTGGATCTGCTGGCGCCGTATTTGAAGGGCGGCAAGGTCGGGCTGTTCGGCGGCGCCGGCGTCGGCAAGACGGTGATCATCCAGGAGCTGATCAACAACATCGCCAAGGCGCATGGCGGCGTGTCGGTGTTTGCCGGCGTCGGCGAGCGCACGCGCGAGGGCAACGACCTGTATCACGAGATGGTCGATGCTGGTGTCATCAAGTTCGGCGAGAACGGCTCCACCGAGGGTTCCAAGGTGGCGCTGATGTATGGCCAGATGAACGAGCCGCCGGGCGCGCGCGCGCGGGTTGGGCTGTCCGGCCTGTCGCTGGCGGAATATTTCCGCGACGAGGAAGGCCAGGACGTGCTTTTTTTCGTTGACAACATATTTCGTTTCACCCAGGCGGGCGCTGAGGTTTCCGCTCTTTTGGGTCGCATCCCGTCGGCGGTGGGCTATCAGCCGACGCTGGCGACCGACATGGGCGCGCTGCAGGAGCGGATCACCTCGACCAACAAGGGCTCGATCACCTCGGTGCAGGCGATCTACGTGCCGGCCGACGACCTGACCGACCCGGCGCCGGCCACGTCCTTCGCGCATTTGGACGCCACTACTGTGCTGTCGCGGCAGATCGCCGAGCTGGGCATCTATCCGGCGGTGGACCCGCTGGACTCTACCTCCCGTTCGCTGGACCCGCGGATCGTGGGCGACGAGCACTACGCCGTGGCGCGCGAGACGCAGCGTATCCTGCAGACCTACAAGTCGTTGCAGGACATCATCGCCATCCTGGGGATGGACGAGCTGTCGGAAGAGGACAAGCTGGTGGTGGCGCGGGCGCGGAAAATCCAGCGCTTCCTGTCGCAGCCGTTCCATGTCGCGGAGGTTTTTACGGGTTTCCCCGGCATCTTCGTGCCGGTGGCCGACACGGTGCGCAGCTTCAAGGCGATCTGCGCCGGCGAGTACGACCATTTGCCCGAGGCGGCGTTCTACATGGTCGGCACGATCGAGGACGCGGTGAAGAAGGGTGAATCGCTGAAGGCGACGGCGTAAGCTGGCTGATTAAGTGATGGACACTCATCCTCCCCTTGAGAGAGGGGGCCTTTCCTTCTTGCTAGGACGCAGCGCATGCCGATGAACCTCGAGATCGTCAGCCCGGAGAAGCTGCTGCTGTCGCGGCCGGTGGACATGGTGGTGATCCCCGCGTCCGAGGGCGACATGGGCGTGCTGGAAGGCCACACCCCGATGATCGTCATGCTGCGCGGCGGGCTGATCTCGCTGTATGAGGGCGATCGCGTCACCGACACGCTGTTCGTCGCCGGCGGGTTCGCCGAGGTGACGCCGGAGCGCTGCACCGTGCTGGCCAACGAAGTGTCCCCGCTGGCGGAACTGGACAAAGCGGTGGGCGAGCGCCGGCTGGCGGAAGCCGAAACGGCGTTGGCGGAACTCGACCCGGCGGATATCGCCGCCGAGGAGCTGGCGCTGGAACGCGCGCAGTCGGCGCGGGCCCTGATCGAGGCGGTGGACGGGCTGCTGACAGGCTCTCGGTAGCGTCTCCGCGTCATCAGGGACCCTCAATGGTGATCAGGCCGGCGAACCGGCGAAAGTCGGCGACGTTGAACATCAGCAGCCGCGTGATGCCGTTCGCCAGCATGGTGGCCACAATGTTGGCGTCGTGCACCTGCTTTCCGGCGACGGGATAGGTTGCGAGCAGCGACAGGAGCCGGGTCCGAACCGCCGGCCCATCCTCGATCAGCCAAAAGCGTTGTGCAAAGAACCGCACGCGCTCAAGTGCGAGCGGCATCGGCAGAGCGGCGATGGAACCCTGTGAGCGTGTCACGGCCGCCAAGTACTCGCGCAAGACCTGGCCGCTGATCCATCAAGCCGCACGAGCCGCCTCCGTCTGCCCCAGCAGTGCGGTTGCCGCGACGTGATGTGCCGAACCGAATTGGTTGGCGTAAACCAGGACGTTGGTGTCGACGAACCGAGATTCAGCGTCCGTCGTCGCCATACATGTCTTCCCGGCGCAACGAAACGCTATTGTCCCACGGGCCGTTGTCGATCGGGAAGTCGGCCATCCTGAATGGCTTGCTGGGCGGTGTCACGGCGGGTCCGATGCTGACGGCCACCTCGTGCTCGCCCGGGGGCGGTTCGGCGGGGGCGACGCCGCTGATCGTGTGATCGGGTGCGACGTGAATGTGTATCCTGATCGTGCTGATGGCAGCTCCTGAGACGGCACCTGCTCGGCACAGGGTAGCCTGATAGTGGCGGCCGGTCTGCCCGCGATCAAGCGCCGGAGGTGGTGTGGCATCGTGCGACGGTAGCGCGCCAAAAAAACCGCTGCCTCGCTTCCCTGGGCGGTCTTTCGCTGGGCGCTCCGCGCGGTGACGGGGCAGGCGTCCCTGGCGGCGGGGGGCGCTCCGCGCCTTCCCCCGCTCGCCCGGGCCGCCTGCCGCGGAGGCGTTGATCCAGCCGGTGCCCATACGTGGCGAATCGGCGTGGGTAAAGCTGCGCCGTAAGGCGACGCCGGCGACCAGCTACCCGGGCAGCCCGTGCGGAAACGCGTCCCGGCGCAGGGCATCGGAGGAAAAATCGATTTCCTCCGGCCAGGTCAGCCCGGCGCCGTCGTCCAGGACGATCATCGTGGCGGCAAAATAGTCGCCGTCGCGCAGCGGGGTGAACCAGCCGCCGCGGTCGATGATCGGCAGGAAATCGACGACGCCGCGCGCACCATCCGACCAGGTAATGGTCACGCTGTGGTCCGGTCGGGCGATTGCCTCGACGATCTCATACAGCACGCGCCGGCCCCCGGATGCTTCGCGGCAACCGGTGTATGCCGGGCGCTTCCCTTCGGCTATAGCGGCTTCATGGCTGCGGCACGCTCGTTGATCCGAATCGCCGTCAACGTCGCCCTGGACGGTATGCTGTCCGCGGCGGCCGTGCCGGCGGCGCGCTGGATCGCCGACCCGTCCGGCCCGGTGCTCGCGCCGCTATGGCTCCTGCCGCTCGGCGCGGCGACGCTGCTGCTGGCTGGCCTGCCGTTCCGCCTCTCGCTGCAATACTGGCGCTTCGCCGGCATCGACGACCTGATGACCGTCGCCGCTTCCTCCGGGCTCGGCGCGGTGCTGTTCGCGGCGGTGCTGGCGCTGGCCGGCCTCACCCCGCCCAATCCGGCGTTCCCCGTCGTGCATGCGCTGACCCTGCTGGTGATGCTCGGCATTCCCCGCGTCATCTATCGCCGCTTGCTCATCCGCGGCGCCGGCCGGCCGCGCGACGACGCGGCGCGTTCGGTGCTGCTGGTCGGCGCCGGCGAGGACGCCGACCTGTTCCTGCGCGCGCTGGCGCATGACCGGCGCCAGGGCTTCCGGGTGGAGGGCCTGCTGGCGATCGGCTCGCGCCAGACCGGGCGGCGCATCCAGGGCCAGCCGATCCTCGGTTCGCACGCCGACGCCGGCGCCGTGCTGGAGCGGCTCGCCGCCGAGGGCCGGCTGCCTGACACGCTGGTGATCGCCACGCCGGACCTGTCCGGCGTGGCCCTCGCCGACCTGGTGGCGCAGGCCGAGCGCTTCGGGCTGACGGTGCGGCGCGCGCCGCGGCCCACCGCCCTGGGCCCCGCCGGCGCGACCGCCTCCGGTCCCCTGCTCGAGCTCCGTCCGGTGGCCATCGAGGACTTGCTCAACCGTCCGCAGGTGCCGCTGGACCGCGACGGCATGGCGCGGCTGATCCAGGGCCGCCGCGTCATCGTCACCGGCGCCGGCGGCACCATTGGCAGCGAACTCGCCCGCCAGGTGGCCGCGTTCGGCCCGGACACGTTAATTCTCCTCGACAACGGCGAATACGCGCTGTGGCAGATCGACCTGGAACTGGCCGAGACCCATCCGCAAGTGCGCCGCCACGCCCTGATCGCCGACATCCGCGACGAGGCGCGCATCCGTGCGGTGTTCGACGCGCTGCGCCCCGAACTGGTGTTCCACGCCGCGGCGCTGAAGCACGTGCCGATCGTCGAGGACAATCCGCTGGAGGGGCTGCTGACCAATGCCGCCGGCACCCGCCACGTTGCCGACGCGGCTCGCGCGGCCGGCGCGCTGGCGATGGTGCTGATCTCCACCGACAAGGCGGTGAACCCCACCTCGGTCATGGGCGCATCCAAGCGGCTGGCCGAGATGTATTGCCAGGCGCTGGATATCGCTGCGCGCGGCAGCGGCCAGGGCATGCGCTGCATCACCGTGCGGTTCGGCAACGTGCTGGGCAGCACCGGCTCGGTGGTGCCGCTGTTCCAGCGCCAGCTCGCGCGCGGTGGCCCGCTCACCGTCACGCATCCCGACATGCGGCGCTATTTCATGACGGTGCGCGAGGCGGTCGGGCTGGTGTTGCAGGCGAGCGTGCTGGGGGTCGGCGACGCCGAGCTGCCGGCGGCGCGCGAGGGCGGCATTTTCGTGCTCGACATGGGCGAGCCGGTGAAGATCGTCGATCTGGCGCGGCAGATCATCCGGCTGGCCGGGCTGCAACCCGAGCTGGACGTGGAAATCCGTTTCACCGGCCTGCGCCCGGGCGAGAAACTGCATGAGGAACTGTTTCACGGCCAGGAGCCGCCGGTGCCGACCGGTTATCCGGGGCTACTGATGGCGACCCCGCGCACCGCCGACCCGGCCATCGTCGGCCGGGCGGTGGACGAGATCGCCACCGCCTGCCGCGGCGGCCAGGCGCGGCTGGCGCTGACCTTGCTCGGCCGCCTGGTGCCCGAGTTCGCCCACAATGCCGATGGCGCCGCCGAACCATCCCGCGCGCTGCCGCGTGACGAAGCGCGCGCCTGATCCCTCCGGAGTTTTTCCCCCCGAATGACCGATTCAACGCATCGCGCCATCCCGTTCCTCGACCTCAAGGCGCAACAGGCGCGCATCGCCGCCGATCTGCGCACGCGGCTGGATCGTGTGCTGGCGCATTGCCAGTTCATTCTCGGCCCCGAGGTGGCGGAACTGGAAGCCGCCCTGGCGCAATTCTGCGGCGCGCGGCACTGCGTCGGCGTCAGCTCCGGCACCGACGCGATTCAGATCGCGCTGATGGCGGAAGGCATCGGCCGCGGCGACGCGGTGTTCCTGCCGGCCTTCACCTACACCGCGACGGCAGAGGTGCCGCTGGTGCTCGGCGCCACGCCGGTGTTCGTCGATGTCGATCCGCGCAGCTTCCAGATCGATCCCGCGCATCTGGAACGCCGCATCGCCGCGGTGCGGAAAGCGGGAAAACTGCGGCCGCGCGCGCTGATCGGCGTGGACCTGTTCGGCCAGCCGGCGGACTGGCCCGCGTTGCGCGACATCGCCGCACGGGAGAAATTGTTCACGCTGGATGACCTGGCGCAGAGCTTCGGCTGCACCCAGCACGGCCGCGCGCTGGGCGCCGCCGCCGATGCGACCGCCACCAGTTTCTTCCCGTCGAAGCCGCTGGGTGCCTACGGCGACGGCGGCGCGCTGTTCACCGAGAGCGACGAACGCGCGGCGCTGTATCGCAGCCTGCGCACCCACGGCGAGGGCACCACGCGCTACGAAGTGCTGCGCACCGGCATGAACGGCCGGCTCGATACGCTGCAGGCGGCGGTGCTGCTGGCCAAGCTGGCGGTGTTCCCCGAGGAACTGGCGGCGCGCGAGCGCATCGCCCGGGCCTACGATTCGCGGCTCGGCAACGCGGTGGTGATTCCGGCGCGGGTGCCGGACAGCACCAGCGCCTGGGCGATCTACGCGATCCTGCTGCGCGACGCGGCCGAGCGCGATCATGTGCAGGCGTCCCTGAAATCGGCCGGCGTGCCGACAGCGATTTATTACCCCCGTCCGCTGCATCTTCAGCCCGCGTATCGCGACCGGCACGATGGGGCAACGCTGCCGGTGTCCGAGGACCTGGCGGATCGGATCCTGGCGTTGCCGATCCATCCCGACCTCACCGAGCAGGACGTCGCGCATATCTGTGATTCACTGCGCGCGGCGGTGGGCTGACCGCCGCACAAAACCTCCTTCGTCGCACGGGGTTACGCCGCACGGCGGCGCGACACGGCTGGGTCGCGAAACGAACCAGCCGAAGCACCGAGGGCAGGGTATCGCGGCCCCCCCTACGCCGCTCCGTGCGCCGGCACGCCACTCCCCGATACCCAGCGCATCGCGCGACGCACCACCAGGATCGTGCCCAGCGCAATCGCCACCCCGGCGATCAAATCGACCAGATAGTGACCACCCTCGCTCAGCGCCGAGAGCAGCATCAGGCCGTTCACCACGGCCGAGAGAAACACGAACCGCGTGCCGCGTGCGATATAAACCAGCAGCACCGCCACCGCCGCATGGTAGGACGGGAATGTCACCAGCCCGTGGATGCGTTGCAGGTCGAGCACCGGAAACGCCCCGGAGCGCAGCGCCTGCAGATCGATCATGTGCACCGCAACGAATCCCGGTTGCGCATCGAAATACACCCAGGGACAGGCAGCCGGGAACAACGCGAACAGGATCAGAGTCGGCACCATCGAAACCGCGAACAACGCCAGCAACTCACGATTACGCATCACCATGCCGGACAACGGCAGCGCGAAAAGGCAGAGCAATACTTGCGGAAACATTGTGGCGTAGGCAGTGGCGAGCAATCCGTGCAGCAAATGATGGGCCCGCACGAAGTGGAACCAGTCCAGCCAATGGAAGCCCAGCGCGGCGTCGGCGCGTGCCAGCCACGGATCGGCGAGCGGGCGATCGAGCGTCGCCGCCAGATAGCTCATCAGTGCCGTTCCGCTGGCGATCGCGAAGAACATCGCGTAGCCCGACACAAGTGCGGCGGATCGGTCGCCCGCGTCGCGGCGGCGATAAAATGCGAAATTCCCCGCCAGGAGCAGAAGCGCGATCGCGAGATAGCCGATGCCGACCAGACGCAGCCCGGACTGTGCGGCCCAGGCCAGATCGGCACCCCAGATCGCCGCCACGGCAGCGCAGGGGACCACAATGGCGGCGACGGTTCGGTTGAGCTTCAGCATGCGCCGTTTGATCGCAATCCGGCGGGCAGATGCAAGTGCCGTCGGTGATGTGTGCCAAATCGGATCGTTGACATGCGGGAAAGGGGCTTGCTATGCAAATCGTGCGTTGATGGGAGAACAGGACATGCGCCCGCGCCGGTTGGTCACCATCCTGGCAAACGCTTGCGCCATCCTGCTGCTGGGCCTGATGGGCGTGGCGGTAGCGGGGCCGTCGCTGGTGTTTGGCAGTCTGGACCTTTATGGCCCGGAATTGTTCAGTGGACTTTATACGGTTGACTCGGCCATTTCCGGCAACTGGCAGCAGTTTCCATCGGACTTCCTCGTCAGCGCCAGCCTTTATGCGGTGCAAGACCTGGGCAATACCCTCAGTCTGCTCAATAGTTACGTCTCTCAGCTCGGCAGCAACGGCATCAGCCAGGTCGTCGCACTGCCCGCGAACAATTCGCTGTTCGCCTCGATTCCGGAGCCTGTCGGCTTCTCGCTGTTGGTCACCGGTGTCGCCGCGATTGCGTTCGTGCGCCGCCGCATCCGGCGCAGCCCGCGCGCCTGAACTGAAGGCTGCATCGCCGGCCGCGCCTGCTATACTCCGGCGCATCACGATTGATGCCGGAGTGCCGATGCGACGCTTGCCCACGATCTTTGTGCTGTTTGCCCTGCTGTGTGCCGCCGCCGGCCCCGTTGCGCACGCCCGCACCATCCTGGCGGCCGTGCCGATCAGCCGCATGGACCTGCACTGGTGGCGCGAACGCTTCGACGCCAAGCAGGCGGCGCTGCGTGACCGCCACCCCGCGCTGGTGTTCTACGGCGATTCCATCACCGAGGACTGGGAGCGCCACGGCCCGCCGGCCTGGAAGGATTTCGCCCCTGTCTGGCAACGCTTCTACGGCGATCGCAACGCGGTGAATCTCGGCTTCGTAGGCGACACCACCGCCAGCCTGATATGGCGCATCGGCCATGGCGAGGCGACGGGCATCGCCCCGAAGGTCGCGGTGATCCTGATCGGCGCCAACAATCTCGGACACCTGCACTGGTCAACCGGCGACACGGTGCTGGGCATCGACACCATCGTGCGCGACCTGCGCCGGCGCCTGCCCACCACGAAGCTGCTGTTGCTCGGCATCCTGCCGTCCGATCGCAGCGCCTGGGCCACCGAGACGACGCTCGCGGTAAATCGCATTCTGGCCCGGCACTATCCCCGTGGCGGCGCGGTGACCTTCCTCGATGTCGGCCATGTCTTCATGCGGGGGAAAAAACTGGATCGCAACCTGTTCCTCGATCCAAGGGAAAGGCCGCCCGAAGCACCGCTGCATCCCACCGCGCGGGGCCAAGCCCTTATGGCGGCGGCGATGGAACCGACTCTCGCGGCGCTGTTGGGCGACCGCGTGCACCAGTAGGGGACAAGCGATGGCCAAGGGCTATTGGATCGCCGGCGTCGATGTGACCGATCCCGCGGGCTACCAGGAATACGTTGCCGCCAACGCCGCGGCGTTCCGCAAATACGGCGCCCGCTTCATCGTGCGCGGCGGACGCTTCGAGGCGCCGGAAGGCACCCCGCGCTCGCGCAACATCGTGCTGGAGTTCAAGGATTACGACACCGCCGTCGCCTGCTACCACTCGCCGGAATACGCCGCGGCCAAGGCGCTGCGCCAGGGCCGCGCCGAGGCCAACCTGATCATCATCGAGGGTTACGACGCCTGATCCTCGGCTTGTTGCGTGAAGTTGATCGCGCGTTCGCTCGCGGATGCCGGCGCGAGCGACCACATTGCCATGTGCAACAATGGAGGCCCCGGTGGGTCGCTCCTCGATGAATGTGCTCATGATCGCCGGCGCCGTCCTGGTGCTGCTCGGCCTGGTCGCGTTCGCGGTTCCCGAATTTACCACCCAACACACCGAGGATGTGGCCAAGGTCGGACCCCTGAAGGTGCAGACGACGGAGCGTACGTCGCACGTCGTCCCGCCGCTGGTCAGCGGCGGCGCCCTGGTGTTGGGCGTCGTGCTGATCGGCGCGGGCTTCTATCAGAAACGTTGAGGCCAGCCCTCGCGGCACGCTTGTCCGACCCCTCTCCCGCATGCGCGGGGGAGGGGGTGTCGCGCCGTTACAAAACCGGCTGCATCGCCTGGATGTCCTTGGGCCACACCGTGTGGGCGTTGCCCTGGTTCCATTCCGTCAGGATCAGCACCGGGTATTTGTTTAGCCCGGTCGCGTCGAACGCTACCCGCTTGCCGGGAAGCGGCAGGCCGGTGAACTCGCCCGCGGCCAGCGCGTCGCGGATTTTCGTGCTGTCCCGGCTCGCCGCCTTCTCCAGCGCCTGCCGCAGTATCATTCCGGCCGCATAACCCAGGCCAAGCTGCTCGTTGTTCGGCGGATAGGGCGCGCCGGCGTGCGCCTGCTTGTACATCCGCACCAGCGGACCCTCGCCGGGCACCGGCAGATCCCAGTTCCAGCTCCATGGCATGAATACCTGGTCCGCCGCCGGACCCAGCGTCTTGCCGGCCGAATCGGACGACACGCCGCCGGCCGCCACCACCGGCGTCTTCACGCCGAGCCCGCGCAGCGTGCGCAGGATCAGCACCGTGTCATCGAGGAAGGCGCTGAGGAAAATCACCGCCGGCTTGTTCTGCAGGATCGGCGAGACCACCACCGACGGATCGCTGAGATTGCCCTGAAAATCGACATGCGACACGATCGGCAGGCCGATCCGCTTCGCCTCCAGCGGCAGCGCCTTCGACACCTCCACGCTCACCGCATCCGGCCCCATGAAGATGGCGCCCGACACCGGCGGCTTGCCGTTCCGCGCCTTCAGCATCGCAACCACCGCGTCCATCCCGAAATTCCAGATCGCGCTGCCCGGCGCGGTGAGCTTGAAGGTGTATTTCATGCCGCGCTGCGTCAGCGGATCGGCATAGGACGCGGTGATGAGCGGCACGCGGGCTTTCTCGGCCTCCACCTGCGCCGCCATGGTGATGGTGCTGGCGGTGGCGCCGTACAGCGCCACCGCGCCGCTTTGATCCAGGATGCGCCGCGTCACACTGGCGCCCTGCGTCAGATTTTCCGTGGTCGTGTCCGCCACGATGACCTTCAGCCGCGCGCCGCCCAGCGACTTGATGCCGCCCTCGCGGTTGATCTGGTCGGCGGCAATCAGGAAACCCCAGACGCCGCGCTGGCCGTTCTCGCCGAACCCGCCGGTCAGCGAATTCGGCGCGCCGACGACGACCTCGGCCTCCGCGCCAAGCCCGGTGCGCGGCGCGCCGACCATGGCCGCGGCGGTCAACAACGCGGCGAGACTCTCCCGGCGTGAAATTCGCATATTCGTTTCCTCCCATTGGCCCCTCATTGTGAGGAGCGCGGCGACGCAGCAACCTCAGATCGGCCCCGTCATTGCGAGGCGCGTAGCGACGAAGCAATCCCCCGCCTGGCGACGCGAGAGGCGGCTCCCGGGGCAGGAGATTGCTGCGTCGCCGCGCGTCTCGCAATGATGCGGCGGATCGTCCCTATACTCCGAGATAGGCCCGGCGCACGAACTCCGAATCCTGCAGGGCGGCACGCTCGCCGCCCATCAGCACACGGCCGTTCTGCAGGATCACGCCATGCGTCGCCAATTCCAGGCAGGTGGCATTCTGCTCCACCAGCAGGATCGTGGTGCCCAGCGCGCGGATCGTCGCCAGGCGCTCGAACACCAGGTCGGCCATCACCGGCGACAGGCCGAGCGACGGCTCATCCAGCATCAGCAACCCAGGAAAATTCATCAGCGCCCGCCCGATCGCCAGCATCTGCTGTTCGCCGCCCGACAGCGTGCCGCCAAGCTGGCGTCGCCGCTCCCGCAGGCGAGGGAAAAACTCGTACACCGCGTCAAGCGCCGTCGCGAGCGTGTCCTTCGTACGGTTGCGGATGAAACTGACGATCAGGTTCTCCTCGACCGACAGGTTGGGGAAGACGCGACGTCCCTCCGGCACGTGGGCAATGCCGGCCCGCGCCACCTCGTGCGGACGCTTCCCTTTCAGCGACCGCCCCGCAAGCGCGATACCGCCGCTCCGCGCCGGTACCAGGCCCGAGATGCAACGCAGGATACTGGTCTTGCCCGCGCCGTTCGCGCCCAGCAGGACGAACACCTCGCCCGCATCGAAGGCAAACGACACATCGTGCACGGCGAGCATGTCGCCATACGCCACGCTCAGGCGTTCGACCGACAGCAGGCTCATAATGCGGTCATGCGGTCGCGCGCAAAAGCAAAGGCACAGGCAAGGGCAAAGGCGGCTTCCAGCGGCGTTCTCATGCTTGCCTCGCATCGGGCACGACCCGCGCGTCGAACGCGCTCCGCTGGGTGCCGAGATACGCCTGGATCACCTGCGGATCGTGCGCCACGTCCGCTGGCGTGCCGTCGGCGATCACCGTGGCGTTGTGCAGCACCACCAGCCGCTGCACCATTTTCGCCAGCACCGACAGCACATGCTCCACCACCACCACGGTGATGCCGCTGGCGCGATTGAGCGCCACGATCTCGGAGATCAGTTCCTCCGCTTCGTCATGCGTCAGGCCGGACAGGCTCTCGTCCAGCAGCAGCACGCGGCAATGTCCGGCGATCGCGCGGCCGATCTCGACCTTCTTGCGGTCGGCCAGCGTGATCTGGGCCGGCAGCCGGTCGGCCTGCCGGCCGAGGCGCAGCCGCTCCAGAACTGACTCGACCTCCGCGTGCCAATCGCCACCCGGCGGCAGCGATTGGCGGGTGGCGACGGCGATGTTCTCCCGCACCGTCATCGAATCGAACAGCCGCACCTTCTGGAACGTGCGGCACAGCCCGGCGCGCCGCCGCCGGTGCACCGGCAACGAAGTGCAGTCCTCGCCGAAATACAGCACCTGGCCACCGCTCGGCGCCAGGTTGCCGCTGACGATTTCGAACAGCGTGGATTTGCCGGCGCCGTTCGGGCCGATCAGGCCCATCACCTCGCCCTGCCGCACGCTGAACGAGACGTCGCGCAACGCAACCAACCCGCCGAACCGCTTGGCGATGCCGCGCACCTCCAGCGCCGGCGCGGTCACCGCCGCCTCAGCATGCCGACGATGCCGGCGGGTGCCCACAACACCACCAGCAACAGCACCAGCCCGTAAACCAGGATGTCCACGCCCACCAGCCCGAAGCTGCTCGCGCCCCAGTTGGTGGTCTCCGACAACACGGTCATCAACGCGCCGCCCAGGATCGGACCCGCCGCGGTGCCGAGGCCGCCGATCAGTGCCGGCAATTGCAACTGGATCGCCTGCCCCAGGCCGAACGCCGATTCCGGATCGATCGCCTGGTAGTATTGCATGTACAGCCCGCCGGCGAGCGCGGTCATCGCGGCGCTGATCATGAAGCCCAGCAGCTTGGTGCGGAACACCCGCACTCCGGAGGCCGCCGCCGCCACTTCGTCGTCGCGCACCGCGCGCATCTCCAGGCCGAAGCGGCTGGCCAGGATGCCGCGCGTGATCCAGTAGAACGCGACAACGAACGCCAGCCCGGCATACACGAACGGCGCCGGCGAGCGCGACTGCATCGCCCAGAGTGACGTGCCCAGGAAGGTCAGCGCCAGCCCGTTGTCGCCGCCGGTCAGGTCCACATAGTGCCGCGCGAGCTGGTCGCAGGCCAACGACACGGCGACCGTGGCGAGCGCGAAGAACACGCCGCGCACGCGCAGCGTCATTCCGCCCATCGCCAGGGCAACGACAACCGCGACCAGCATGCCCGCCGGCACGCCGAGCCAGGGCGGCACGCCCAGGTCGTTGAACAGGATGCCGGTGACGTAGCAGCCAAGCCCGAGGAACACGCCGTGGCCGAGCGACAGCAGCCCGCCGATGCCGGCTACGATGTTCCATGCCTGGCCGAGCGCGATGAAGATCAGTGCCCGCACCGTCACCGCCAGGATGTAGTTGTTCACCCAGGGCAGCGCCGGCAGCAGGGCAACCAGCAGCAGCGGAACCAGCGGCCACGCGCGCAGCCGTGCCCGGGGCGGGGCGAACGGGCGCGGGGCGGTGGCGGCGCCGGTCGGCATGCTACTCGGTCCGCAGCCCGAACATGCCGGTCGGGCGATAGGCGATGAAGAACAGCAGAAGGACATACAGCGGCACGTCCTGCAACGCGGCACTCCACAGCATGGCGGTGAGCTGCTGCACCACGCCGCAGAATACGCCGCCAAGGAACGAACCGCGGATGCTGCCCAGGCCGCCGATCGTGGTGGCGATGATGGCGATCGGCATCAGCAGCAGCCCCTTCGACGGATCGGTCGGGTAATACGTCACCATGACGGTGCCTGCGATGCCCGCCAGGCCGCAGGCCAGCGCGAACGCGGAGATGTTGATCGCCTGCGTGCTCAGCCCGATGATTTCGGCGGTTTCCATGTCGTCGGCTACCGCGCGCACCGCCTTGCCCCAGCGCGTCCGCAGCAACAGCAGTTCGACGACCAGCATGGCCAGCACCGCGATGGCGCAGGCGACCACTTGCGCGACCGAGACGAACAGCGGCCCCAGGGTGAAGAACCGCATGCTGAACATCGACGGCGCCGAGCGCGTGTCGGCGCCGAACACGATCTGCGCCAGCATCTGCAGCACCAGGCCGAGGCCGATCGCCGCCAGCAATTGCTGCAACGTGGCGCGGCCGACGAAGCGTCGGAAGACCAGCATGTATTGGGCCGCGCCGAGCAGGGCCATGAGGAGGAAGCTCAGCGGGATGATGTAGAGCGGGTCGATGCCGAAACTGGCGGAGACCACGCCGGCATACATGCCGTACATCACCAGGTCGCCGTGTGCGAAATTGACGATGCGCATGACGCCGAAGGCGAGGCTGAAGCCGATCGAGAGAAGTCCATAGACTCCGCCGACCAGCACGCCGCTCAGGAGGGCCTGCGCGACGGGGATCAGCACAAAATCTCTCCCGCGCAGCGGAAGCGGTCGCGGCGCGCAACGCCGAGGGCGATCGGGTCGGCTCGCGGCACCCTCACCCGCCACGCCGCACCTGCCGGCCTCTCGCGCTGCGCCGGCGATAGGTGCAACAGCCCCCTCACTCCAGTGGCCGCGTGGACAGCGAACCGTCGGCGTGCTGCACGATGGCGGCGACGCGCGCCTCCGCCTCGGCCAGCTTGGCTTCGCAATGCCGACGCAGCGCCGCGCCGCGTTCATACGCGTTGATCGCGTCTTCCAGCTTCTGCTGCCCGCTCTCCAGGCCGCGCACGATCTGTTCCAGCTCGGCGAGCGCGTCCTCGAACGACAACCCGCTCACATCGGGCGGCGCGCGCTTGGCATCCGGCATGCGTTGTTCCCCCCAGGACTCGCGTCAGCCCCGCATCAGGCCGCGCACATGCACCGCGGCCGACGCGGCCAGTGCGTCCAGGTCGTAGCCGCCTTCCAGCACCGATACCAGCCGGCCGCCGCAATGCCGCTCCGCCAGGCGCACCAGTGCTTCGGTGATCCAGCCGAAATCCGCGGTTTCCAGCCGAAGCTGCGCCAGCGGGTCGGCCTTGTGCGCGTCGAATCCGGCGGAAACGATCAGCAGCCCGGGGGCGAAACGATCGAGTTCCGGCAGGATGATGTCGCCCCAGGCCGCGCGAAACGCCGCACTGCCGTCACCCGGCTGCAACGGCGCGTTGACGATGTTGTTGGCGATGCCTTGCTCCCACGCGTCGCCGGTGCCCGGATAGCACGGACTCTGGTGCGACGACGCATAGAACAGATCGGCATCCTGCGTGAAGATCGCCTGCGTGCCGTTGCCGTGGTGCACGTCGAAATCCACCACCGCGACGCGCCGCACGCCCCAGCGCGCGCGCGCGTGCAGCGCGGCGACGGCGGCGTTGTTGAACAGGCAGAAGCCCATTGGGCAGGCCGGCTCGGCGTGGTGGCCGGGCGGGCGCACCGCGGCGAAGGCGGCACGCGCCCAACCCTCCATCACCGCGTCCACGCCGGCCACCGCGGCGCCCGCCGCGCGCAACGCGGCTGCGGCGCTGCCGGCGCTCATCGCCGTGTCGGCGTCAAGCTGCACGCTCTCGCCGGGTTCCGGACGGATCGCCAGGATCGCCTCGACATACTTCGCCGGATGCACGCGCTGGAGCTGCTCCGGCGTCGCTTCCGGTGCCGCCTCGCGCAGCAGCGGGGAAAATTCCGGCGTCTCCAGCGCGGCGAGCACGGCGCGCAGGCGCTCGGAGCTTTCCGGGTGATACGGCCCGTTGTCATGCTCCAGGCAGGCCGCATGGGTGAACAGCGCGGTCGGCACGTCACGCCTCCTTCTGCTCTTGCCGGTCCTGCCGGCGGCGGATCACGAAGCTGAACACGCCGGCCTCCTCGCTCCAGGCCAGCAGGTCGTGGCCGGTTTCGCGGCAGAAGGCATGGAAGTCGGCGACCGCGGCGCGGTCGGTCGCCAGCACGCGCAGCCGCGCGCCGGGCGCCAGGGAACGCAGCGCGCGGTTGGCCCGCAGCACCGGCAACGGGCAGTTCATGCCCTTCACGTCCAGCAGGGTCTCGCTCATGGCGGGCGCATCCTGGGGCGGGGCCGCGCGACGGGCAAGGCGGCATGCAACCGCCGGTGCGGGCTCCGCCGTTGGTGCCTGGCAAGAAACCAACTCCCCCTCCCCCCAACCTTGATCCGCTTCGCGGCTCAAGCCCACAAGGGGAGGGGGAGTCTCCTGTCTCCTGCTTACCGCAACCTGCCCAGTTTCATGTCGGGCGGGTCGGCTGCCACCGGCCGGTGGTCAACGCGCTATTGGTGCCAGTTCCGCCCGGGCAGCGCCCGATCCCCCGGGAAAACCGAGCACTTGATTCTAGACATAAGCATATCTTTATGTCATTCGTCGGCGATGGATGCTCTGCTCGCAGCGCTCCGCGCCGCCGCGGAGCCCACCCGACTGCGCTTGCTCGCCCTTGCCGCGCGGGGCGCGTTCTGCGTCACCGAACTCACCGAAATCCTCGGCCAGTCGCAGCCACGCCTCTCCCGCCACCTCAAACTGCTCTGCGACTCCGGCCTGCTGGCGCGCGAACGAGAAGGCGCCAACGCCTGGTTCGCCCTGCCGACCGGTCCGGACGGCGGCCTCGCCCGCGAACTGGTGGCCCGCCTGCCGGCGGACGACGCCATCCTGGAAGCCGACCGCCGCCAGGCCGCCCGCGTGCTGGCCGAGCGCGCCCGCGCCGCCAACGAACGCTTCCGCCGCCAGGGCGCCGACTGGGACGAAATGCGCGCCCTCGATCTGCCCGCCTCCGCGGTCGAAGCCGCCCTGCTCTCGCTGATCCCCGCCGGCGTCCCAACTCGTTTGCTCGACATCGGCACCGGCACCGGCCGCGTGCTGGAGCTGCTGGCGCCGCGTGTGGCACAGGGACTCGGCGTGGACGCTTCGAAGGCGATGCTGGCACTGGCCCGGTCCCGCCTCGCCCGCACCGGGTTGACACAGTGCGCCGTGCGGCTCGCCGACATGTACCGGCTGCCGCTGGCCGACGCCACCTTCGACGTCGCCGTGCTGCAAATGGTGCTGCACTATGCCGAGGACCCAGCCGGCGTGTTGGCCGAAGCCGCGCGCGTGCTGCGTCCCGGCGGGCGGCTGATCGTCATCGACCTGGCGCGGCATGGGCGGGACGACATCGAAACGAAACTGGCGCATCGCTGGCCCGGTTTCGCCGATCCGGCCATGGCCGATCTGCTGGAAGCGGCCGGCCTGTCCGGCGACGATCCGCTGATCGTGCCCGGCCCGCTGGAAATGCGCCTCTGGCCGGCAACCCGGCGCGTGGATGCGCTGGTGCCGGTTTCTCACGCCATGGCCGTTTGACCGAACCGAGCGAAGCATTGGAACCGCGGATGAACGCCGATCGACGCAGCCGGGACCGACCGCCGCACAATGTTCCCGGCGCCGTGCCGCCGGCACGGTGCCGCGCGCCAATGCCGCGGAACGACGCGGGTGCCATCGGCGTTCATCGGCGGTCGTCGGCGGTTCCCATGGCTTTCGCGGCGTGGTGCTGACCGTGGCCCGGCCGCATTTGCTCGACGCCCTGCGCGACACCGTGTTGCTGGCCGATGGTGGGATGGGCAGCCACGTGCAGGCGATGACCCTGGACATCGAGCGCGACTACTGGGGCAAGGAGAACTGCACCGAGGTGCTGAACCTCTCGCGCCCCGACCTGGTGCGCGACATCCATCGCGGCTTCTTCGCCGCCGGCGCCGACATGGTGGAGACCAACAGTTTTGGTGGTTCGCCGGTGACGCTGGGAGAATTCCAGCTCGCCGACCGCGCCTTCGAGATCAACCGCATCGCCGGCGAGCTGGCGCGCGAAGCCGCAGCCGAATTCACCGACGGGCGGCACCGCTGGGTGCTCGGCAGCGTCGGACCGGGCACCAAGCTGCCGAGCCTCGGCAACATCGCCTACGACCCGTTGGAAGCCGCGCTGGCGGAACAGTGCCGCGGCCTGATCGCCGGCGGGGTGGACGCGATCCTGGTGGAAACCTGCCAGGACCCGTTGCAGATCAAGGCGGCGGTGAACGGCGCCAAGCTCGCCCGCACCGCCGCCGGGGGAGAGATCCCGATCTTCGTGCAGGTCACCGTGGAGACCACCGGCACGCTGCTGGTCGGCCCCGACATCGCCGCCGCCGCCGCCGTGGTGCACGCGCTGGATGTTCCGCTGATGGGGCTGAACTGCGCCACCGGCCCGCAGGAGATGGCGGAACACGTGCGCTGGCTGGCGACCAACTGGCCGGGCCTGCTGTCAGTGCTGCCCAATGCCGGGCTGCCGGAGCTGGTGGATGGCCACACGCACTACCCGCTCGGCGCGGCGGAGCTGGCGAGTTGGCTGGAACGCTTCGTCGCCGAGGACGGCGTGACCCTGATCGGCGGTTGCTGCGGCACCAACGCCACGCACGTCGCGGCGCTGGACGCGATGCTGCGCAAGCGGGCCGGCGGCGGCGGGCAATTTCGTCCAACGCCGGTGCCGCGCCAGCCGGTTTGGGTGCCCTGCGTCGCCAGCCTGTACCAGGCGGTGCCGCTGCGCCAGGAGAACGCGATCTTCGCCATCGGCGAGCGCTGCAACGCCAACGGCTCGAAGAAATGGCGCGAGGCGCAGGAGAAGCACGATTGGGACAGTTGCGTCGCCATGGGGCGCGAACAACTGGGCGAGGGTTCGCACGCGCTGGACGTCTGCACCGCCTTCGTCGGCCGTGACGAGATGCACGAGATGACCGAGGTTATTCGTCGGTTTACCGCCTCGGTGAACGCCCCGCTGGTGATCGACAGCACCGAGACGCCGGTGATCGAGGCCGCGCTGAAGCTGCACGGCGGCAAACCGATCATCAACTCGATCAACTTCGAGGATGGCGAGAAGGCCGCCACCGACCGGCTGGTCCTGGCGAAGAAGTTCGGCGCCGGGGTGATCGCGCTGACCATCGATGAAGTCGGGATGGCGAAGACCGCAGGCGAAAAATTGCGCATCGCGCGGCGGCTGGTGGATTTCGCCTGCAACCGGCATGGGCTGCCGCAGTCGGACCTGCTGATCGACCCGCTCACCTTCACCATCGCCACCGGCAACGAGGACGACCGCAAGCTGGCGCAATGGACGCTGGAGGGCATCGCGGCGATCCGGGCGGAGTTTCCCGACATCCAGATCATCCTCGGACTGTCGAATGTCAGCTTCGGGCTGAACCCGGCGGCCCGCGCGGTGCTGAACAGCGTGTTCCTGGACCACGCGATGCGCGCCGGCATGAGCGGCGCGATCGTCCACGTGTCGAAGATCCGCCCGCTGCATTTGCTGGCCGAGGAAGAAGTAAAGGTCGCCGAAGACCTGATCTTCGATCGCCGCGCGGAAGGCTACGATCCGTTGCAGCGCATGCTGGCGATTTTCGCCGACCGCAAGCTGGCCGATGCCACGGTGAAGCAGCGTGCCGAGACCGTCGAAGGACGCTTGAAGGACCGCATCGTCGATGGCGACCGCAAGGGCCTCACCACGGAACTCGACGACGCGCTGGTGACGCTGGCGCCGCTCGACATCATCAACAATGTTTTGCTGGATGGCATGAAGGTGGTGGGCGAGCTGTTCGGCGCCGGCAAGATGCAGTTGCCGTTCGTGCTGCAAAGCGCCGAAACCATGAAGGCTGCGGTCGCCTACCTGGAGCCGTTCATGGAGCGGGTGGACGGGCAGGAGAAGGGCACGATCGTGCTCGCCACGGTAAAGGGCGACGTGCACGACATCGGCAAGAACCTGGTCGATATCATCCTGACCAACAACGGCTACCGCGTCATCAATCTCGGCATCAAGGTGCCGCTGGCGGAGATGCTGCACGCGGCGCAGGAAAATCGCGCACACGCCATCGGCATGTCTGGGCTGCTGGTGAAGTCCACCGTGGTGATGCGCGAGAATTTGGAGGAAATGTCGCGCCAGGGGCTGGAGATTCCGGTGATGCTCGGCGGCGCCGCGCTGACCCGCAACTATGTGGAGGATGCCTGCGTGGCGGCCTATGGCTGCGGCCGCGTCGCCTATGCGCGCGATGCGTTCGACGGGCTGCATTTGATGGACAAGGTGACCGGCAACGGGTTCGATGACTATTTGGCGGCGGTGCAGGCGAAGCGCTCCGGCAAGGCGCGCAACACGGCGCGCACGCTGGGGCAGGCGGATGCGCGTGCTTTCAGGCCGGTCGATGTCGCCGTGGTGCGGGAACGCCGGCGGCGGTTGACCCGCGACGTGCCGGTAGTGACGCCGCCGTTCTGGGGCGCGCGGGTGGTTGAGGCGCCGTCGAAGGCGCTGGTGCCGTTCATCAACGAGCGTAGCCTGTACCAGTTCCAGTGGGGCTTTCGCAAGCAGGGGCGCTCGCTGGACGATTTTCTCGCCTGGGCGCGGCAGGAGTTGCGGCCGGTGATGCGGCGCATGCTCGCGCTGTGCGAAGCGCAGGAGATTTTGCAGCCGCGGGCGGCGTATGGGTATTGGAAGGCGGCGGGGCACGGCAACGACCTGGTCCTGTTCGACACCGACGGCACGACCGAGCTTGCCCGGTTTGCGCTGCCCCGGCAGCCGAAGGAAGACGGCGCGTGCATCGCCGATTTCTTCCGCGACGTGGATGATGTGGAACGCGACGTGATCGGTTTGCAGGTCGTCACCGTGGGCCAGCGTGCGTCGGAGGTGTCGCGCGGCTGGTTCGCGGATAATCGATATCAGGACTATCTTTATCTGCACGGACTGTCGGTGGAAATGGCCGAGGCGATGGCGGAATACGTGCACAAGCGCATCCGCGCCGAGCTCGGCTTCGCCGGTGAGGACGACCGCGACATGGAGAAGCTGCTGTCGCAAAGCTATCGCGGGTCACGGTATTCGTTCGGGTATCCGGCCTGTCCGAAGCTGGAGGACCAGGCGCCGTTGCTGGCGCTGCTGGGGGCGGAGCGGATCGGGATTGAGCTGTCCGACGAGTTCCAGTTGCATCCGGAGCAATCGACCAGTGCGATCGTCGCGCTGAACCCGCACGCAAAGTATTTTTCGGTGTGAAGGCCAGGGGCGTTGCCCCTGGACCCCACCAAGGGCACAGCCCTTGGAACCCTTCAGTTGGTTGGGTGAGCGGGCCGGGGCCTGCGCCGTTGCTGCTGTCTGACCTTCGGGTCTGACAGCAGCAACGGCG
>DATLQW010000095.1:0-40605 GCA_035535035.1 Acetobacteraceae bacterium | reverse complement strand
CCGGCTTCGGGATGAATCTCCGCCGAGATGGTTGCGCCCGATACGCTCCCCGATGGACCGTCTCGTGCAGGTCCTCGATCCTGCGATCGAGGTCTGCCCCGTCGTCCTGCCACGTCAGCCCGTCCGCTCCGGGTGCGGCGTCCCGCCTGAGCTCGACATTCCGCAATGTCCCCAGGCGGCTTGACAACAGGATACCGGGCGGGTCACGCTTGTGCGAGCGAACGACTGGCCGGCCACGCGCCGTCCAGCGAACAGGGAGGCTGTATCACGATGCGATTCCGTCACATTCTGGCGGCGACGGTGTTTGGGTTCGTCCTGCCGGTGGCCGCGCTCGCCAAGGAGCCGATCAAGATCGGCTTCCCCATCCCGCTCTCCGGTCCCACCGCCGTCTATGGCGTGCCGGTGCTGAAGGGCGCCGAGCTCGCGGTCGCCGACATCAATGCCGCGGGCGGCGTGCTCGGCCGCAAGCTCGTGCTGCTGTCGCGCGACAGCAAGGCCAACCCGGCCGAGGCCGTCCGCCTCGCGCGCGAACTGATCGTGCGCAACGGCGTCGAGTTCCTTGCCGGCACGCTGACCTCAGCGGAAGCGCCGGCGGTGTCCACCATCGCTAAGGAGAACCACATCGTCTTCGTCGCCCCCTCGGCGAAGACCTACGAGCTGACCGACCCGCAGAGCATCCACCCCTACATCTTCCGCGCCGCCTCCAACACCACCATCGAGGGCCAGGCCGGCGCCATCGTCATGGCCAGGTGGAAGGACGTGAAGACCGTCGCGACCATCGCCCCCGACTACGCCTATGGCCACGACGCCATCGCCGCCTTCGTCGCCAAGCTGAAGCAACTGCGGCCCGACATCACCATTGTCGATCAGCAATGGCCGCGGCTTGGCCAGTCGAACTTCACGCCGTTCATCACCGCGCAGATGAGCAAGCATCCGGACGCCGTCTATTGCGACGAGTTCGCCGGGGACTTCATCAGCTTCGTCAAACAGGCCGCCCCGCTCGGCTATTTCAAGGCAATCCACAACCGCCTCGCGGACGGCGGCGAGGTGGGCTCGGTCGATGAAACCATCGCGCTCGGCAGCTCCTTCCCGCTCGGCATCTGGACCGACACCTATGATCCGGTGGTCTGGGACGGGCCGAACCAGCCGCCAGCCGAAATCGCCTTCGACAAGAAGGTCGAGAAGGAGCTGCATACCAAGTACGGCTCGAGCTGGGCGATCCAGGGCTACGTCACGATCGAATCCATCGCCGACGGCATTCGCAAGGCCGGCACCGTCAACGACGCCGCGGTGGCCAAGGCGATGCTGGGCATGACCTACCAGACGCCGCTCGGCCCGCGCACCTTCAGCGCGACAAACCATGACGCCGATGCCGGCGAGTACTGGGGCAAGATGGTGAAGGTGGCCGCCTATCCGTTCGCCGTCATCAAGGACCCGACGTACTACAACCCCGAACCGGCCGCGCATTGAGCGCGCCACGACAGCACAGGGAGATCGCGCCCACGCCATGACGATGCCATGACGGTCTCCCTGATCGCCGCGCAGTTCCTCAGCGGGCTGACCACGGCGATGTTCCTCTTCCTGATCGCCTCCGGCCTGTCGCTCGTGTTCGGCGTCATGCGCGTGCTCAACTTCGCGCACGGGTCGTTCTACATGATCGGCGCCTACATGACCTGGCAGGTGATGCAGTGGCTGCAGCCGGCGGGCGCATCGTTCTGGCTCGCCGCGCTCGCCGCCGGGGCCACCGTCGCACTGCTCGGCGGCGTGGTGGAGCGGCTGCTGCTCCGCCATCTCTACGGCCAGGAGGAACTCTACCAGCTCCTGTTCACCTACGCGCTGGTGCTGATCCTCGGCGACGCGGCCAAGTATATCTGGGGCACCGGGCAACTCTCGGTGCACCGCCCGCCGGTGCTGGACGGCGGGTTCCACCTGCTCGGCACCACCCTGCCGTTCTACAACCTGTTCATCATGCTGGTGGGCCCGGCGATCGCCATCGGCGGCGGCCTGCTGCTGAGCCGCAGCTCGGCCGGCCGGCTGCTGCGCGCCGCTGCCTATGACCGGGAGATGCTCGGCGCGCTCGGCGGCAATGTCGGCATGCTCTATACCGGAATGTTCGTCGTCAGCTCCTTCCTCGCCGGCCTCGCCGGAGCGCTGATCACGCCGATCGTCAGCGTGGTGCCGGGAATGGACGTGCAGGTGATCGTGCAGGCCTTCATCGTCGTGGTGATCGGCGGCCTCGGGTCGTTCTGGGGCACCTTCTGGGGCGCGGTGATCTATGGCCTGACGCTGTCGTTCGGCATCCTGGCGTTCCCCGAGTTCTCGCTGTTCTCGGTGTTCGCCCTGATGGCGGTGGTCTTGATGGTACGCCCCTGGGGCCTGTTCGGACGGCCGATCCGATGAGCATACAACTCAGCCGCCCCCCGGCCGCTCGTCCCCCGGCCAGTCGTCCCCCGGCCGGTCCCCCGTTAGCCCGCCCCGCCCTCCCGGCGATCCGCCGGGTGCCCTGGACCCTGCTGGTCTTCCTGCTGCTGCTGCCGCTGCCCTGGATTGGTTCGCGTTACAACACCTTCCTCGGCACCGAGATCGTCATCGACGCGCTGTTCGCCGTCAGCCTCAACCTGCTGCTGGGGACCACCGGCCTGGTGTCGTTCGGCCACGTCGCGTATTTCGGCATCGGCGCCTATGTCTGCGGCATCCTGATGAAGACCTACGGGGTGTCGTTCGCGATCGCCTTCCCCGCCGCCGGTCTGGGAGCGGCGGCGTTCTCCGTGGTGTTCGGCTATTTCTGCGTGCGGCTGACGAAGATCTATTTCGCCATGCTGACCCTGGCGTTCTCGCAGATCATCTGGGCGGTCTGTTTCAAGTGGAACGCGGTCACCGGCGGCGACCAGGGCATCGCCGACGTGCCGTTCCCGAACATGCACTGGATGGCCGCGATCCCGGGCGCGGAGCAACTCTCCGAGAATGGCCGGTTCTACCTGCTGACCCTGACGCTGGTCGCCCTGTCGGTCGCCGCGATCGGACAGATCACCCGCTCCCCGTTCGGCCGCATGCTCACCGCGATCCGCGACAACCGCGAGCGCGCCGCCTTCATCGGCCTCAACGTGCGCGCCTACGAGCTCGCGGTGTTCGTCGTGGCGGGCGGCTTCGCCGGCCTGTCCGGCGCGCTGTACGGCATCTTCACCCGCGGCGTGTTCCCCGACTACGTGTTCTGGCCGAAATCGGCCGAGGTCATGATCATGACCATCCTGGGCGGGATGAGCTTTTTCTGGGGGCCGCCGGTCGGCGCGTTGGTCCTGGTCTGGCTGAACCAGGAGATCACCAACTACACCCAGTACTGGCCGTTCGTGCTCGGCACCATGCTACTGGTCCTGCTGTTCGCCCTGCCCGGCGGCGTGCTGGGCGGCATTGCGCGCCTCGCCGGCGCGCTGCAGCGGCGCGTGGCACGCCGCGATGCTTGAAATCCACGGCCTGCACAAATCCTTCGCCGGCTTCCGCGCGGTGAACGATGTCAGCCTGACGGTCGAATCCCGCCAGATCGTCGCGGTGATCGGCCCCAACGGCGCCGGCAAATCGACCTTCTTCAACCTGATCACCGGCCATCTGCGCCCCGATGGCGGGCGCGTCGTGCTCGGCGGGCGGGATATCACCGGCCTGCCGCCGCACCGTATCTGCGGCCTCGGCATGGGGCGATCCTTCCAACTGACAAACATCTTCCCCCGCCTCACCGTGCTGCAGAACGTGCAGGCGGCCCTGCTCGCCCATCGCAAGCGAGGCCGCGACTTCTGGTCGCGCTCCGAACTGCTGTTCCGTGACGACGCGGAGGCGCTGCTCCGCTCCATCGGCCTCGCCGCGGTCGCCGGCGCAATCGCCGGCACGCTCGCCTACGGCAACCAGAAGCAGCTCGAACTCGGCATCGCGCTCGCCTCCGACCCGAGCGTGCTGCTGCTGGACGAGCCGACCGCCGGGATGTCGGCCGGCGAAACCCACGAAACTATCTCTCTTTTGCAACGCATCGCCGAGGAACGCAGCCTGACGCTGCTGTTCACCGAGCACGACATGGCGGTGGTGTTCCGCGTCGCGCAGAAGATCGCCGTGCTCTACCAGGGCCGCAAACTGGCCGAGGGCCCGCCCGAAGCGGTGCGCGCCAACCCAGAAGTGCGCCGCGTCTATCTCGGGGAACACGCCTGATGCCCCTGCTGTCAGTCGAGGACATCCGCACCGCCTATGGCCTGAGCCAGGTGCTGTTCGGCATCTCGCTCGAGGTGGCGCAGGGAGAATGCGTCTGCTTGCTCGGCCGCAACGGGGTCGGCAAATCGACCACCATGCGCTCCATCATGGGCCTCACGCCGCCCCGCGCGGGAAGGGTGATGTGGCGCGGGCAGGACGTGGCCGGCTGGCCGCCCTACCGCATCGCCCGCGCCGGCATCGGCTTCGTGCCGGAGGACCGGCGCATCTTCGCCGAACTCAGCGTGTGGGAGAATCTCGACGTCGCCTCTCGCGCCGCGCGCCGCCCAGGGCGCTGGACCATCCCGGGCGTCTGCGAACTGTTCCCCGTGCTGTCCGAGCGGCGCAACCAGCGCGGCGGATTCCTGTCAGGCGGCGAACAGCAGATGCTGACCATCGCCCGCGCCCTGGTGGGCAATCCGGAACTCCTGCTGCTCGACGAACCCTCGGAAGGGCTCGCGCCGCTGGTGGTCGATCTGCTGCGCGAGAAGATCGCCGAACTGAAGGCCGAGGGCCTCACCATCCTGCTGGCCGAACAAGGGGTGGCGTTCTCGCTGGCGCTTGCCGACCGGGTCTATGTGCTGGAGAAGGGCACCGTGCGCCACGCCGGCCCGGCCGCCGAATTGCGCAACGATCCGGCGCTGCTGGATCGGCTGCTCGCACTGTAGCCGGAGATTGCGCGGGAACCGGACGGCGGGTCGAGGAACGCCTGGCAATCTTTTGCATCCGCCAGTCCCGGTGCCGCACGCATCGCGCGTCGCGTCGATCCGCTGCACGGCTCGACCCCGCTTCGTGGGCGAGGCTTACGACCGGACCAGTCCGCCCATCGGCCCCACCGCTCCGCTGTCCGGGAACACCACGCTCAACGCGCCGCCGGGGACGCCGAGATGCTGCGCCAACAGACCCTTCGCCACTGACCGCAAATCGGTGGTCGGCGCCAGGTCGCGGTTCTCGTACAGCTTGCCCGGTCCCAGGCCCGGCCATTCTCCGGCCACCCGGCCCCCGGCCACCGCCCCGCCCAGCACGAACGCCACCGTGGCGGTGCCGTGGTCGGTGCCTTTGGTGCCGTTCACCCTGGCCGTGCGGCCAAACTCGGTCATCACCAGCACGGCGGTCTGCCGCCACGCCGGACCCAGCCCCCGCTTCAGCGCCGCCAGCCCGCCATCGAGCTGCCTGAGCATGCCGGCCAGCCGCGGCACCTGAGCCTGGTGCGTGTCCCAGCCGTCGAGCTCCAGCGCGGCGACGCGCGGACCATCGGGAGCGCGCAGCATCTCGCCGGCGGCGCCCGCCAGCGCCGGGAAGCCGTAGCGGTTCTGCATCGGCTGCGCTGGGTCGTCACCGGCCATCACCGCGGCGGTGAAGCCGCGTTCGCGCAGCCCTTCGGCGATCGCCGGGCCGGTGATGCGATCGGCGTGGTTCAGCGCGGCGATTTGCGCGTAGAGGCCGGCCGGAGGCGTCATGACGCCATGCGGCGCCCAGCTTCCCACCGTGGCCGGCCCGCGCAACAGCAACGGTACCGACACGCCGATGGCCAGCGCGTCGCCCTCCGGCCGGCCGTGCGCGGCATTGGGCAGCGCGGCGACCGCGCGGTTCAGCCAGCCGCTGGTCATGCGGTGATCGGCGCCGCTCTCCAGGCAGTCCTGCGCCTCGAAATGGCTGCGCACCCGGGTCGGCCCGGCGACCGCATGCACCGGCAGCAGCTCGCCGGCCTTGAACATCCCGTGCAGGTTCGCCAGCGACGGGTGCAGGGCGTAGAAGCCGCCGAGCTCCAGCAGCCCGTTCGCCTGGCCCGGGCCGGGCGGCACCAGCGCGGCGCGCAGAGCCGCCAACCCCGGATCGCCATACGGCACCACCGCCGCCATGCCGTCCAGCGCCCCGCGCAGGATGACCACGACGAACCGGCGATCGGTCGGCGCGGCGGCGACGGCGAGCGAGGCACGGCCCAGGGTGACGGCGCCGGCAAGGCCGAGCAGGGCGGAGCGGCGGGTCAGCGTTACTCCGGTCAGCGTAACCATGATCAACGCCTCTGGAATTCGGGTGCGGCGAGCAACAGGGTCATCGCGTCGCGCCGCGAGCCGGCGCGGCGCACCGCTTGCAGCGTGTCGGCGCTCAGCAGCGGCCCGAGATTGGCCTCGGCAAGAGCCGCGGCGTCGCGCCCGCTTTGCGGCGCCGCCACCCGGCCAGAGACGCCATACGCCCAGTCGATCCGCCGCATCATCGCCTCCGGCGCGGCCCAGGTGCTGGCGCGGTCGGACCAGCCGTTCGGTTGCGGCGCGTTCCAGAACGGCTGGCCCAGGCTGCCGACAATGCCGGGCAGGTTCATCCCGGCGCGTTGCTCCGGTGCCAGGTCCAGCATGCGCAGGCAGGCGATCACGTAATCCTGCGGGGTCCGCAGCTTGGTGGCAGGCTGCCAGGCGGCCTCCAGCGTGATCAGCGATCCCGCCGCGGCACCAAGGTCGCCGCCGGTGTCGCGCAACGCGCCTTCGATATGGCGCACCGCGTCCGGCGGCGGGGTGTCGGCGACGAAATGCCGCACCAGCTTGGTGGCGAGGAAGCGGTGGGTCGCCGGATGATTGGCGAGGAACCGCAGCGCCGCGACGCCGCCGGCCTCGCCTGGCGGGAAGCGGTGACCCATCACGACCTGCGCGCCCGGTTCGTGCGCGAACGGGCGAAACCGGAAGCCGGGCGGGTCGGAACGGAGATCGATCGACCAGCCCGTGAGGATCCGGGCGAAGCTGGTCACGTCCGCCTGGGTGTACCCGGCGGCCGGGCTGACCGTGTGCAACTCCATGCATTCGCGGGCGAGGTTCTCGTTCAGGCCGCGATGGAGGCGCCGGCCGGCCGGGCTGTCCGGCCCGACCGACTGAGCATTGTTGAGGTAAATCAGCATGGCCGGGTGGTGCATGACCGCCAGCAGCATGGTCTCGAAGCGGCCAGTGACGTGCGGCCGGATCGCCTCCTCCACGAACGCACCGGCCACCGCGGCCGCGCCGCCGCGCGCCGAGACGGTGAAATGGTTGGTCCAGAACCACACCAGCCGCTCGCGGAACGGCGCCGGTGTGGTCAGGGCGTTCTCCAGCTCGGCGCGGGCCTGCGCCTGGAACAGCGGGCGCACCACCCCCTGGCCGGGCGGCGGTTTCACCTGACGGTCGAACCGCAGGGCTTCCAGACCCGTCGCCGTGCTGGGAAGCGGGTCGATGCCGGCCGGATCGGGCTGGCGCAATTGCTCGCCCAGCCAGGCCGCCGGGTCGGCCGGCACAGACTCTTCGCCCCGGCGGCCCAGCCCGAAGCGGATCAGCGCCTGTGCGGTGCGTGCGTCCATGGCGGCGAAACTACCCCGGGTTGGTGTGTCGGACAGTGACAAAGAGTGAACGCATCGGGAGCATGTGTGCCCTGCAACCCCATTTCGCGCTTGCAAAACGTCCCTGGGTGCCGCATCTCCCCGCGTGACATAGCCGGCCGGCGCCCCTGCTCTCCGCTTTCGCTGCAACCAGCGTCCTGGGGGTGACGTCCCGGCCGGATCAGGACACGGGCGCGCCAGGGAAATTCCCGGGGATCTGAACAGGATCGCGCGCCCGGTGCCGCTTTAGGAGGTTCATCGTGCCCGCCACGCCGCTCGACAAGATTCGCAACATCGGCATTACCGCGCACATCGATGCCGGCAAGACGACGACGACCGAGCGCATTCTGTACTACACCGGAATGTCCCACAAGATCGGCGAGGTGCATGACGGCAACACCACGACCGACTACATGGAGCAGGAGCGGGAGCGCGGGATCACCATCACGTCGGCGGCGGTGACGTGCGAGTGGAAGGACCACCGCATCAACATCATCGACACGCCGGGCCACATCGACTTCAATATCGAGGTGAACCGCAGCTTGCGCGTGCTGGATGGCGCGATTTTCATCATCGAGGGCGTCGCCGGCGTGCAGCCTCAGTCGGAGACCAACTGGCGCCTGGCCGACCGCTACAACGTTCCCCGCATCATCTTCATCAACAAGCTGGACCGCACCGGCGCCGACTTCTTCCGTGCGTTCGCCACCCTGAAGGAAAAGCTGGACATCGTCGCCCTGCCGCTGCAACTGCCGATCGGTATCGAGGACAAGTTCCTCGGCGTGGTCGATCTGATCGAGATGCACGCGGTGATCTGGGACGGCAGCGAACTGGGCGCGTCGTTCCACATCGAGCCGATCCCGTCCGACCTTGAAGCGCAGGCGAAGGAGTATCGCCAGGTCCTGCTGGATACCGCGCTGTCGGTCGATGACGCGGGCATGGAGGAGTATTTCGACAAAGGCGACGTCGCGGCCGCCACGCTGCGGCGCTGCATCAAGACGGGCACCATCTCCGGCGCATTCCGCCCGGTGCTGTGCGGCACCGCGTTCAAGAACAAGGGCGTGCAGCCGCTGCTGGATGCGGTGGTGGACTACCTGCCGTCGCCGATCGACGTGCCCGGCATCAGCGTCGCCGCCGGCGAGGGCGAGGAGGATGGCGAGTATTCCGAGCGCCGACGCATCAAGGCCGACCCGAGCGCGCCCTTCGCCGGCCTGGCGTTCAAGATCATCAACGACAAATACGGCACGCTGACCTTCGTGCGCGTCTATTCCGGCACGCTGAAATCGGGCGACATGGTGATGAACACCACGCGCGACCACCGCGAGCGCATCGGGCGGATGTTCCAGATGCATGCCGACAAGCGCGCCGAAATCAAGGAAGTGTTCGCCGGCGACATCGCCGCCTTCGTCGGGCTGAAAGACACCGGCACCGGCGACACGCTGGCCTCGTCGCAGGACCCGGTGGTGCTGGAGCGCATGGCCTTCCCGGTGCCGGTGATCGACA
This sequence comes from Acetobacteraceae bacterium, assembly GCA_035535035.1. GTDB lineage: Bacteria > Pseudomonadota > Alphaproteobacteria > Acetobacterales > Acetobacteraceae > JASHVB01. Next base: position 31,538 of record DATLQW010000095.1, on the reverse strand, counting down.
TATCGGTCGAGCCGCGCACCAAGGAATCGGTCGAGAAGATGTCGCTCGGCCTGCAGAAGCTGGCCGGCGAGGATCCCAGCCTGCGGCTGCGCACCGACCAGGAATCCGGGCAGACCATCCTGTCCGGCATGGGCGAACTGCACCTGGAGATCATCATCGACCGGCTGCGCCGCGAATACGGGGTGGAGGCCAATATCGGCGCGCCGCAGGTGGCCTATCGCGAGACGATCACCCGGCCGCACACCGAGACCTACACGCACAAGAAGCAGACCGGCGGGTCAGGCCAGTACGCCGAGGTGAAGATCGTGTTCGAGCCTGTGGCGCGGAACGAGGGCGTGCAGTTCGTCAACAAGGTGGTCGGCGGTACCGTGCCGAAGGAATACATCCCCGCGGTGGAGAAGGGCATCAAGGTCCAGGCGGATACCGGCGTGCTGGCCGGCTTCCCGACGGTGGATTTCAAATACACCCTGATCGACGGCAAATACCACGACGTCGACTCATCCGCGCTGGCGTTCGAGATTGCCGCCAAGGCCTGCTTCCGCGACGGCATGAAGAAGGCCGGCCCGATCATCCTGGAACCGATCATGGACGTGGAGGTCACCACGCCGCAGGATCACGTGGGCGACGTGGTGGGCGACCTGAACCGGCGGCGCGGGATGATCCAGAACCAGGAAAGCTCGGGGTCCACGATCATCGTCCGGGCGCATGTTCCCCTTAAGGAAATGTTCGGATATATTTCGGATCTTCGCAGCATGACCAAGGGGCGCGCCTCGTTCACCATGCAGTTCCATCACTACGACCCGGTGCCGCGGAACATCGCGGACGAGATCATGGCCAAGAGCGCATGATCGCCGTCCCGATGCCCTGGGAGTGCGCCTGATGGAGTGCGCGTAGGATGCAGCCCCGCCTCCGATGGATGCGGGGCCGGCGTGAGGAGGGTGTCGGGGCTTCCCGCACCCTCGAGTGGATCGGATGCGACGACGCGGGCGAGGCCATCGCCCGCGTCGTTCGCGTTCAGGGGCCGTTATGCACCGGCTGGCGGCGGTTTCAGGCGGTCGCGCTGGACGCGGAGGCCAAGGTCGTGGAGCTGCGGCCGGCCGAACCGCCGGACGGGGCAGGGTGGCTGGCTTGCGTCGGCGGCCAGGTGGTCGGACGCGGCGCCGTGCCGCTGGCGGCGGTGCGGGCCGTGGAGGCGGCGCTGGACGGGGAGTGATGTCATCTCTCCGGCTTCGCGGGCGAGGTAAGCCCGAAGCCGATGCCAGGCGAGCGTTACCAGAGCATTGCGATGCTCGCTGTCGCGGAGCAGCGATGCCTTCGGCGGCGATCCCGCCTTGGTAAATATGGCCGTGGCAAATTCGGTGAAAGCCGGTGTGGGCGGGTAGCCGGCAGCGGTGGCGACGGCCCAACATTCGGCGAGCAGACGCAAGATCGGCTCGCGCCCGCTTGGTACCGCGAGAGTATCGCCGATACTGGGACGCATCAGGCAGGTCATGCCAGCGCCGATTCCCGGTTGCGCCCATTTCTCCCACATGTCCGGCAGGAGCCCATGCACCAATGCCGCCGATTTGCGAGCAGGCGGGCCCGGGCGACACGGGGGCAAGCGACAGCGCCGATGCGGTGTAAAATCCCCATGCATCAGAACGCCCGCCTCCAGCGGCACCGCCGGCCCGGCCGCGCCACCTGTCGCCCCGGCGAACCCGCAAGCAAAACCCCTGTGCACCAGAAAATCGGCGGGCCGGCTGTTCAGGATGTCCCGTCGCGACACCGACAGAGCAACCGGCCCAGGTCTCGAGCCATCGCGGTCGGCCGAGCGCGAGGCACCAAGACCTCATGCACCGTGGCGCCACCCGGTGGTCATGCAGGGCAAGGTCGTGCGGTCCGCGGTAGAGCAAGCAAGGTGGAACCGCAGATCCGGCGACGTCGGCCGGCGGCGGTCGGCCGGCTCGACGGTCGCATCGTTCCCACCGATTGCCCCGCTCCCCCCCTTGGCAGCCCCCGCCACCCGGACCCACATTCCCCGTCATGAACGACCAGCCGCTCCGCCCCAACCGCCCGGTCTATCTGGACAACCAGGCCACCACCCGGTGCGACCCGCGCGTGCTGGACGCCATGCTGCCGTTCTTCACCGAGCGCTACGGTAATCCGCACAGCGCGGAGCATGCGATGGGCAACGACGCGGAAGCAGCGGTGGAGGCCGCCCGCGTCCAGGTCGCCGCCCTGGTCGGCGCCGACACCAGGGAAATCGTGTTCACCTCGGGCGCCACGGAATCCAACAACATCGCCATCAAGGGCGCCGCCCGCTTCGCCGCGCGCATGGGCAACCAGCGCCGCCGCGTCGTCACCGTCGCCACCGAGCACAAATGTGTCCTCGAATCGGTGGCCGACCTCGCGGACGAGGGTTTCGTGCCCGTCTTCCTGCCGGTTCGCCCCGACGGCCTGCTGGACCCCGACGCCCTGCGCGACGCACTGGCCGAGCCCACCCTGCTGGTCAGCGTCATGGCGGTGAACAACGAGATCGGCGTAATCCAGGACATCCCCAAGCTGGCCGCCATCGCCAAGGAAGCCGGCGCGCTGTTCCATACCGACATCGCCCAGGCAACGGGGAAGATCCTGCTCCATCTGGACGCTTGGCGCGTGGACCTCGCCTCGATCAGCGGCCACAAGCTGTACGGCCCCAAGGGCGTCGGCGCGCTGTTCGTCCGCCGCCGGCCGCGCGTCCGCCTGGCGCCGCTGTTCTCCGGCGGCGGGCAGGAGCGCGGGTTGCGCTCCGGCACGCTGCCGGCACCGCTGATCGTCGGGCTGGGCGAGGCGTGCCGGCTGGCGCAAGCGGAAATGGCCGGCGAAACCGTGCGCATCGCCGCCCTGCGCGCCCGCCTGCTCCAGCGGTTGCAGCGGGACATCCCGGGCATCGCGGTCAATGGCACCACGGAAGCCCGCATCGCCGGCAACCTGAACCTGACTTTTCCCTCCGTCGCCGCCGCCGACCTGATGGCCCGCGCCCCGGATCTCTGCGTCTCGACCGGCTCCGCTTGCTCGTCCGCCGCGGTCGAACCGTCCTATGTGCTGCGCGCCCTCGGCCTGTCCGACGCGGCCGCCGCGCGCACCTTGCGCATCGGGATCGGACGCTTTACCTCGCCGGCCGACATCGACTTCGCGGCGGCCGCGCTGGCCGCGGCGCATGCCCGGACAGCAGCCCCGGCGGAACGATCGGCCCAACCCTGAATGGATGCTTTCGCCGCATGCCCAGGATGATCTTCATCGAGCGGGACGGCACGCGCCGCGAAGTGGATGCGCCGCTCGGCCTGTCGGTGCTGGAGATCGCCCACCAGCACGACGTCGATATCGAAGGCGCCTGCGAGGGCTCGCTCGCCTGTTCCACCTGCCACGTCATCGTGGACTCCGCCTGGTTCCGCAAGCTCGCCGACCCGACCGAGGACGAGGAGGACATGCTCGACCTGGCGTTCGGCCTGACCGAGACCTCCCGCCTCGGCTGCCAGATCGTTATGACCGAGGCGCTGGATGGGCTGGTGGTGAAGCTGCCGGCGGGCACGCGCAACCTGCTGAACGACTGACCGGCATGCGCGTCGTGGTCGCCATGTCGGGCGGGGTGGACAGTTCCACGGTCGCCGGCCTGCTGCACGAAGCCGGTCACGAGGTGATCGGCATCACCCTGCAGCTCTACGACCACGGCGCGGCCACCGGGCGGAAGGGCGCCTGCTGCGCCGGGCAGGACATCCACGACGCGTGCCGGGTGGCCGACCGGCTGGGCATCCCGCATTACGTGATCGACGCCGAGGACCGCTTCGCCCGCGCGGTGATCGCCGACTTCGCCGACAGCTATGCCGCCGGCGAGACCCCGGTGCCCTGCGTCCGCTGCAACCAGACGGTCAAGTTCACCGACCTCACCTTGCTGGCCCAGGGCCTCGGCGCCGAGCGGCTGGCCACCGGCCACTATGTGCGCCGGATCGACGGGCCGGACGGACCGGAACTGCACCGCGCGGCGGACCCGGCGCGCGACCAAAGCTGGTTCCTGTTCGCCACCACCCGCGCCCAACTCGCGTTCTGCGACTTCCCGCTCGGGGGAATGCCGGACAAGCGCGCAGTGCGCGCGATGGCCGAACGGCTGGGCTTGGCGGTCGCCGCCAAGCCGGACAGCCAGGACATCTGCTTCGTTCCGTCCGGAGGCTATGCCGACCTGGTGGCGCGGCTACGGCCGGATGCCGCGACAGCGGGGGAAATCATCAGCCGCGACGGGCGGGTGCTCGGGCGGCACGAGGGCATCGCGCACTACACGGTGGGGCAGGGGAAGCGGCTGGGCAGCGCTGCCCAGGACCGCGGCCGGCGCCAGGTGGTGGTGGCGACCGAGCCGGGCACCCGGCGCGTGGTAGTCGGCCCGCGCGATACCGGCACCGACACGGTGCGCCTGCGCGAGGTGAACTGGCTGGTGCCGCCGCCCGCCGCCGCCCTGCGTTGCCAGGTGAAGCTGCGCGCCCGTGAGGCGCCGCACGGCGCGATGGTGTGCACAACCGCGGACGGCGCCGAGGTGCGGCTGGACGCACCGGCCTTGCCCGCCCCGGGCCAGGCCTGCGTGTTCTACGACGGCGAGCGCGTGCTGGGCGGCGGGTTCATCCGCCGACCGGACCCGGGACGGGCATAGGTTGACGCCACCCGGCGGTACCGACGGGCACCCGGAATGAGCGGTTTAGTCGGCAGGTACCGGCTCTCTCCACCGTGATCCGGAGAAATTGGCACTGTTGCCTGCCTTGCGAATGGGCGGCTCAGCAAGCTGAACATCGCGAATGGCGACTGCATGCCGGTTGAAGGCCGCGTATCGATAATGCAGCCCACGCGATTCCACGAATTCAGCCCAGGCCCTGAACTGACCCTCCTGAAAGCCCCGAAACCCGTGGTAGTCATCCATGATGATCGTGGTCTCGGCGGTCAACAGATCGACGACCTCATTGAGCACGTAGCTGGTTGCCTCATAGGTGTCGCAGTCCAGGTGCAGCAGCGAAATCGTCATTTTCTCAGCAGCAAGAAAGGCTGGAAGTGTCTCGTTGAACCAGCCTTTAACCAAATGGACGTTTTTGCGGACCCTCGGCAGCTTTCCTCCAAGATCGAAGCTGCCCCTGGCAAGACCGGTTCCCTTCCAATCTTCCCGCAAACCTTCGAATGAATCAAAGCCATAAATCGTTCGTGGCGTCATTTTGGCAAGGAAGTTGATCGAATATCCGCCGAACACACCGAATTCCAGCCAAAGGCCCGGCGCGTTCGCGTTATTCGCGGCGTATATCCACAAGTCTTCCCGCGACCGCATGGCCAAGGCATTCGCCATGTGGGACGAGATATAGTCAACGGATTGCTCGACCGGGTAGTGGGTCAGTATCAAAGTAAAGACTTGCGAGACGTGCCGGCTCTAGGAGTAGTTTCCGAAGTGGTTTGCCATTCGTTAACCTAGGCTGCCGTATAACCAGAAGGCACGCGGCGCTCAGTTTGGCTTTGACGGTGCGGCGTCATCGTGCCGCGGCGGCGGAGGGGCAGCAAGCAGTAATGCGCCTTCGAGTGCAGCCTTCAGGGCGTGGGCCGCTGTGATGTTCATCCTGAGATGGGCGACAATTACGCTGTCGCTGCCGACCGAGGTAGGCGGAAGGGGAATGTCTCTGGACGCTGCCAGAGTTACTCTTATGATGCCGTTCACATGGCCGAAGGCCGGGGCAGTCTCGAAGTAGAGGAATGGAGCATGAGCACTAGCAATCGCGGAAATTCCCCTTTGGACACTGGGGATGGTCTCGACTGGCGTGTTAATGTCGGGTTTCTCGGCCATGACAATGTCCCCCATCTATGGAATCCAGCGCAACAGTGCTGGCTTCCTGTCGGGGAGTCGAGCCGGAATGGTGACACGCCGGCCGAAAACTCGCCGCCGGCAGATGATGATACGCGGTAGTTAGGAAGCCGAGCCGCCTTGGCGCGCCTCCCAAGCCTCCAGCACCTTCACCATGTCGGCCATTTCCCACAGCTTCGTGGTGACGCCGGCCGCCATGGCCGGGGTGCAGCGCAGCGACCCGTGGATTTTCACGAAGTTGTAGTGCATGAAGTAGATTGCCACGCCGTGAGCATGGTTCTCAGCCTTCTTGCTGAACCCGTTGGTTAGGCGGGTGAAGCGACGGATACCCATCCGCATTGAGAGATTGGCGCGCTCGGCATAGCTGGTGCTGATATGGTCCGCATCGGGGCGGCCTTCTATCCGGCGCGTCTCTGCGCCGACGCATACGCCAGGGCTGTAGCGGCCAGGGGAGGTCGGCCCTTCGCCGTAAATCTTGATCAGCATGGCGTAGTCGATATCGGCGCCAAAAGCTTCCTCTACCGCCTCAAGATAGGGCCTGTGGCCATCGGTGGTGAGTTGCACCCGATTGGCCAGCCGCCCAGCCAGATCGGATATGAACACCTTGGCTGCGTCGCCGTCCCGACTGCTGACCAGCCAAGAGGGGATCAGCTTGGTATCCGCGTCGATCGCGGTCCAGGTCCAGAGGTCGCCAGCTTGGGCTGGTGCAGCCTTTGCCGTGGCAACGTTGCGCTGCTTACAGTGAACGAAGGACCAAATCTCGTCCACCTGGAGCCGCTTGCACGTCAGGTTGCGGAACGCCTTGTCCTGATACTCTGAGAACGCCTCTCCGGCATCCTCCAGCAGCTTGGCGATCGTGTTCTTGCTGGCGCCAGTCAGGCGAGCGATTGCACGGAGGGAGACGCCCTCGGCCATCATTCCGAGGATGTCGGCACGTTTGGCGGGGGAAAGCTTGTTCATGGTTTCTGTATATGACCCATATGCTTGAGGGTCAAGGGTAAATCTGCCTCATATTGCATTTTTTCGTGGTTTCGTGCAATTCGATCTGGCGAATTGCACGGTTCAGGAGTCGCTGCACATGAATCCCAAGGATTTCGAGGACCCTCGCACAGGAAAACTGGTGCCCACTACCAATGGGTGCATGGCTTTCATCCCTGCGCCCTTACCGCCCGAGAACCTAGACCTGGAATCCCTCGTTCCCCTGATCGCTCGCGCCACTCGGGCGCTAGGCGAGTTAAGCGGCGTCGGTCGCACGCTACCAAATCCGTACCTTTTAATCCGACCCTTCATGCGCAAAGAGGCGGCGGCATCTTCAAAGATCGAGGGGACTGTTACGACATTATCGGAGCTTCTACTGTTCGAGGCAGATGAGCAGACCAGCCGGGCGCCGTCAGACGCTAGAGAGGTGCTCAATTACGTCCGAGCTTTGGAGCATGCCCTGAAAAGACTCGATGAGCTCCCGATATCACGTCGTCTAATACAAGAGGCCCACAGCATACTAATGCTAAGGGTCGCTTCGCACCGAGGGGCTAGGATAACACCAGGGGAGTTCAGGCGGGACCAGAACTGGATCGGCGCTCGGCTAATCGAGAATGCCAGATTCGTTCCGCCACCCACGCAAGAGGTTGATGGCGCCATCAGTGATTTGGAAAAGTACATAAACAACAAGGACGACCTCCTGCCGATGGTAATTAAGATGGCACTCGTGCACTATCAGTTCGAGACAATCCATCCGTTCCCCGACGGTAATGGCCGCGTCGGAAGAATGCTTATGCCTCTTATGCTGTGCGAATCGAAGGAACTATCACAGCCTCTTCTGTATCTTAGCTCGTATTTAGAAAAGAACTACGACACCTATATCGACAGGATGTTTGCGGTTAGCACGCGAGGTAGGTGGGAAGAATGGATAGGGTTCTTCTTGTCGGGGCTTGCCGAAACTTGTATGGATGCCATCGCGAAAGCTCAAGCCCTCCAGGATTTGCAGAATCAGTATCTCGGCAGGATACAGCAAGCAAGGTCTTCGGCATTGCTGGCTAAAATTATTGGCATGATCTTTGAGTCTCCAGCGGTAACCATTCCCTCTATATCTAGTGGACTTGGAATCTCCTATAACTCTGCGAAGAAACACGTTGCAAGGCTTGAGGAACACGAGATTCTGTTCGATTCTGCATACGGCCGCCCGAAAATATGGTTCGCACGCGAAGTAGTTGATCTGGTCAATAAATGACTATCCCGCTTTCTTCTCCCATCGTTTGGCGGCGGCGGCAGTAGCAATAGAGCGTCGCTGCTGAGGGGTAAGAGTCTTGGCGCGGGCGTTCCCTCCCCTCAAGCCGCCTCTGCGTCCGGACTCTGCCGCCGCCGCATCTTTCCCATCCTCGACCGCGTCCACCACCTGACCGGTGGCGATATCCCCGATCAGCTTCGCGAGCGCGATCGGGTCGCGGGGACGAGGGATACGCTTGGTGGTCATCAAACGGCGCTCGGCAAAGAACCGCCGTGCCTCACGATGATATCGGGGCGATAGACCCAGAAACCGTCACGCCGGAGTCTCTCGGCTCCCTCGGGCTGGAGCGTCTCGTCTCCGACAGGGTCGCCAGCGCCATACAGTGGCGCCCACGGCCCAAGGTCACTAGGGAGACTCGCCCCGGACTTGTCCAAAGCGAAACCGTGAAGGGTAGCGTCCTTATCGGACTTGAAGTGGAATACCTGCATGCCGCCAATATGGCACGAGGCAGCCTGCGTTGCACGCCCGACCTATAGGAACATAATCTAGGGCATTTCAAACTGACCCACTACCCTCGACCGCCCGCTTGTCGAGGATGTCGATGACATTGTGCTCGAGCGACGTAAAGCGCGCCAGCAATCCGACCGGGCCCTCGATAAGGCGGCGCGTCAGTCTCCCGAGTGAACCGAGCGCAATGGAAGTCGCTGCAAATGGCATGGTCGTTGTTCACCAAGGCCGCTGGAGGAGCCAGGCTGAAGTCGCGTGGTTCGCATGACTCTCGGGGCGCAGGATGCCAGACAACGGGTATCGGCAAGGTTTCAGGTCCTGCCTGCCGGAGGCACCGGATGACGGCCCGGAACGCAACCAGTTTGCAGGTTTCTCCGTCGTAGTTTGAGTTCGGATGTAGCTATCCACATGGGCGGGCGCATGGATGACCGCGAGTCGGACGGCATACTGGGGCTGGGGGTCCGGAACCGTGCGGAAGGTATCCGGCGGTCATGGCGAGCACTTGCCACCATCATGCTCAACGGAGCAATCACGGCGGTGGTCCTTGGCGTCTGCGTCAGCAAGGCTGACCTGAACGCCGTGGTGCGCAACATCGCAGTGGCCTCGCCGGCCGGTGTGGTTCTGGCCTCCGGTTGGTTTCTGCGAATGCCGGCCCCGGGCGGCTTGCGCTGGTGGATTGCTCCGCGGGCCATTGGCCCACCAGCCCCGTTCGGCATGTTCCCTTGCCTGTTTTCCGTCGTGATGATCTTCGGTCTGGTCGTGCCGTCGCTGGCAGGCGATGGGTTCCACACGGACGGCGGTTCCGCGAGCAATTCACTCGCGCTGTCGCTGATGGTGGGCGTGTTCGCCGCTTCGGCGGGCCTGCTCGGGCGGTGGGCACAGCAACGACCTGAATTCATCCGTCGAGCCGGCGTATTCGCCGGAGGAGCGTAACATGCATACCGCCAGACTCCCGGCCGGCCCTGCCGGCAACGTCGCAGCCGCCACCCCGATCGCGATCTGGTGCCCCGCCTGTGGCGACCCGGCGGCTTCGATCGACCGGGCGGCTCGCCGCCGCTGTGCCGCTTGCGGCACGATTTGGCTGCCGCAGCGCCGTGGCTACGCCTACGACGACACCTATCCGGCCGAGCGCGGACATCATGATCCGATGGTTGCGCACTGCAAGCAAGTGACGCTGCAAGCATGGTTGCGCCGGCTCGCCATGAAGCTGGCCGAGCGGCATGTGCTGGAGGTTGGCTTTGGCGGCGGTGCGACGCTGGGCTGGATGCAGGCGCGTGGCGCGCAGGTGTTCGGCCAGGAACCGGTTGCCGCCAACCGCGCCGCCGCCGTCGCGGCCGGCATTCGTGCCGATCGCATCAAGCCCGATCTGGCGGACTTCGCTGGCCAACATGTCGATCTGGTGCTCTACCTGGATTCGTTCGAACATCTGCTCGACGCGGAGGCTCATCTGCGCTGCCTCGATGCGCTGACCGCACCTGGATCGCGGGCCCTGCTGGTGCTGCCGGTCGCCGACAGCCTCTCGCGGCGTTTGCTCGGGCGGTTCTGGCCGCACGACATCGACGACCACTGGGTATTTTATTCCACGCACGGACTAACACGCCTGTGGCGGCGCTTCGGCTGGCGACCTGTCACCAGCTTCTACCCATGGAAATTCGTCAGCCTCATGACGATTGCGCGGCACGTGCGGATAATGACAGGGATCGCCCTGCCGCTCGGGCCGCTGGAAGAGCTTGGCGTCTGGTTGAACTTCGGCGAGCGCGCCTTGGTGTTCGAAAAATTGCCCGCCGACCTGACGCTGTCAGCATGAGCTTCCAGACAAAACGCCGGATCGACTATTGGCTCGGCGGGTTCCTGCTGCTGCTGCTGTTTCCGCTGGTGCGCCTGCTGGCACTGGCTCTGCGCCGCGACCATTCTCTGACGCGGCGGCGGGGTTGCGTCGTCATCAAGCTAGTCGGCGCGGGCAGCCTTTTCCTCGCCATGCCATCGATGCAGGCTATTCGTGAGAAGTTCCCTCCTGGCTGCTTTTTCCTCGTCGGCATGCGCGGTGTCGCCAGCCTTGCGGAACCCTATGGCTGGTTCGATTCCTGCTGGGTCATCGACGATTCCAGCCTGATCCGCCTGATCTGCTCGACGACGCGGGTGGTCTGGAACGTTGTCCGCCACACCGACCATGTGATCGATCTCGAAGTGCATTCCCGGCTGACCACGGTGCTCAGCTTGCTGACGATGGTGCGTAATCGTATCGGATTCGTCGATGAGATCGTCTTCTGGCGCCGTGGCTTCTACACCCATATGACCTGGTTCAATACGCAAGGGCCCGCCTACGCATTTTATGACCTACTGGCAAAGTGGTTCGACATACAGCAGATCCAGGTGAGCCGGTTCCATGCCGGGTTCCGCGACCGGGTGCAGACGACGGCGTTGCCCGACGGCGTTGCTTCGCCGGCACGCTACATGGCGATTGGCCATGGGTGTTCCGATTTCGCCAAGGAACGTCAGTTGCGGCCTGATGAATGGGCGCGCGTGTTGCGGCCGCTGTCGCTCGTGGGCTACCAGTTCGTGCTTCTTGGCGCCGACGCCGACGCCGCATTGGCCGACCAGATCATTGTGGCCCTGGGCTGCGGCCAAAATCTTTGCGGCCGGCTGACGCTCGCACAATCGGCCAGGGTGATTGCCGGCGCAGCGGGGTTTTACGGGATTGATTCGTTGCTGCTGCACGTGGCCCGCGCGCTGGGGATAGTAACGACCAGCTTCTGGGGCCCCACCGACCCGGCCACACGCCTGCGGCCCGTCGAGGCAGTCGAGCGGGTTGTCTTCGCGCGCATGGCCTGCGCGCCCTGCATTCATGTCAACGAAGCCCCGCCATGCCGGGGCAGGCGCGAGTGCATGGCACAAGCCGTCAACGCCCTCACCACCGGGCTGGCCACACCGGATCGGCCGGCGACGACGATCGCCGGCTGGCGCTTGGAGCAGGGCGTGCCTGCGGTCCAATCCGTGTCCATTACCTATGCCTGAAGCCGTGCGCCGCTGCCTTGTCCTGGGCGGATTCGTGCTGCTGTGCAGCCTGGGCAGCCTGTCCGCAGCCTGGCAGGCGCGCGACTGGGGCAACGCATTGTCTCCGGTCGATGCCTTTTCCGAGGCGAACGCGATACGCGAGGCGCGCAATTTCCTGGATACCGGGATTGCCGCGAACGATGGCCTCGGCAACGTGCTGCGCCCTGGCCTGTACCCCGACCAGGGCTTCGAGGCCTATCCAGACCTGCGCGCGCAGAGCGTTACGCCATCCGGGGTTTACACGCACTATCCGCCCGGTCCCGAGTATCTGCTTTACGTTGCCATGCGATTGCTCGGACCGCACCCGATTTCCCGGCTGCGCATCCTGCCGCTGGCGATCTCCTGGGGCGCCGCGGTATTTTTTGGCCTAAGCCTGCGGCGCCGATTCGGAACGCCGGTCGCCGGCCTGGTGATGCTGGCCTGCGCGGCACTGCCGATGTTCAGCGACGCCGATTCGTTTTTGCACTATGACGGCTATGCCTTCGCCCTGCTGCTGGTCGAGATCGGTATCTGCGTTGGCCGCAATGAGCCGAGACCCGCCTCCGGTGCGTCATTTGGTACGGTGGTGGGTATGATCCTGCCGTTGCTGTTGCTCGGATTTCTTCAGGGATGGCTCTCCTTCGATTACGTATTCCTGGTGACGCTGGTGCCGGCGGCGACCGAATTGGCAACGGGGCGTCTCGGTGTCGATCACACCGCATGCCTGCGCCCTGCGCTATGGCGCTGCATGGCGGCCGGAGGAGGCTTTGCTCTTGCGCATCTGCTGCATTTTATCGAAGTCTGGGCGTTCTTTGGCTCGTTCCACGCGGCGGCGCGCGATCTGGGCGACGCGGCGGCGTTTCGTTCCGGGGCCGCTGGGTCGCTTCACCGGCTCGCTATGACGTTTGCCATCCTCAAGTATTACCTCGTCGGTCAATACCCGATCAGCACGTTCTTCTGGCGGCCGGACGCCGGCATTCCGGGCAATTGGCGGGTCTTCCGTTTCGCCGGCCTCACTGTGGGCATCTGGTGGATTGTGCTGACGCACGTGTTCATCGTCGGGCGGCTGTTGCGCCAGAGACGCGCGCGATCGGCCGGACCGGGCCGGCCGATTGACAATGACTGGTTGGCGGTGAGCCTGTACGGACTGGTGCCTTGCGTGCTTTGGTATATCGTTATGCTCGACCATGCGCTTGAACATACGCATTTTCTGTATCGGCACCTGTTCTTCGGATTCTTCCTGGGTACGCTTTTCTGTGCCACCGCTCTGGTGAAGCTGTTGGAGCCCGTCCGACTCCGCGCGCTTTTTGTCTTTCCCCGCCCGCTTGCCCTGATCTCCGGCACGTTGAAGAAGAACGGCCCATAGGCGATCCGGAACGCGAGGACCCTCGCGGTGTCAAGCTGGATCGCCAGGCGCAGCACCGCATTCGGCGGGAGATTGCCGAAAGCCACATTGCCTCATCGCGTCAGTGCCGGAACGCCGGGAAGGAGGCCGATCGCCGGCAACACCGTGGACTGTCCGGCGACGCCATCTCTTTGCGCGTGGCGTACAGCCTGGCGAACAACCGGAAAACCATCGCACCGGAAACCCACCCCCGCGGCCAACGAGGCACAGTACCGCGCGTGGACCGGGGCGGCGGCACTGAATAACCGGCTGGTGCGTTTCGGCGAAGAACCGCGAACGAACACCTCGCGGTGCCGCCAGCAGCCCGCATAACTACGAGTCCATCTTCAACGCCGCCAGGAAGGCGGACTGCGGAATCTCCACCTTGCCGAACTGGCGCATCCGCTTCTTGCCCTCTTTCTGCTTCTCCAGCAGTTTCCGCTTCCGCGTGATGTCGCCGCCGTAGCATTTCGCCGTCACGTCCTTCGACAGCGCGCTGATCGTCTCGCGCGCGATCACCCGCCCGCCGATCGCCGCCTGCACCGCAATCTTGAACAACTGCCGTGGGATCAGGTCCTTCAACTTGCCGCAGATTGCCCGCCCGCGCGCCTCCGCCACGTTGCGGTGCGCGATGAACGACAGTGCGTCCACCGGATCGCCGTTCACCAAAATGGAGATGCGCACCAGGTCGCCCTCGGCATAGCCGTCCATCTGGTAGTCGAAGCTGGCATAGCCGCGCGACACCGATTTCAGTCGGTCATAGAAATCGAACACCACCTCGTTCAGCGGCAGCCGGTACACCATCATCGCCCGGTTGCCGACATAGGTCAGGTCCACCTGCTCGCCGCGCCGCTCGGTGCACAAATGCAGCACCACGCCGAGATAGTCGTCCGGCAACATGATGGTGGCGCGGATCCACGGCTCCTCGATGTGGTCGATCACGCTGCCGTCCGGCATATCGACCGGGTTGTGCAGTTCGATCACCTCGCCGTTGGTGCGGTGCACGCGGTACACCACGGACGGCGCGGTGGCGATCAGGTCGAGGTCGAACTCGCGGGTCAGCCGCTCCTGGATGATCTCCAGGTGCAGCAGCCCCAGGAAGCCGCAGCGGAAGCCGAAGCCCAGCGCGGCGGAGGTCTCCGGGTCGTAGTGGAAGCTGGCGTCGTTCAGCCGCAGTTTTCCGAGTGACTCGCGCAGCTTTTCGAAGTCGTCGGCATCCACCGGATAGAGGCCGCACCACACCACCGGGATCGACGGCTTGAACCCCGGCAGCGCCGCGGCGGCGGGGTTGCGGTCGTCGGTGATGGTGTCGCCGACCGAGCAATCAGCCACGGTCTTGATCGAGGCGGTAATAAACCCGATCTCCCCCGGCCCCAGATCGTCGGTCGGGATCATCTTCGGGCTGAATATCCCCACCTGCTCCACCGAGTGCACCGCGCCGTTCGACATCATGCGGATCTTCTGGGCCCGCTTCAGGCGGCCGTCCTTCACCCGCACCAGGATCACCACGCCGAGATACTGGTCGTACCAGCTATCCACCAGCAGCGCCTTCAGCGGCGCGGCGCCGTCGCCCTTCGGCGGGGGCAGGCGGTGCACCAGCGCCTCCAGCACGCCCTCGATGTTCAGCCCGGTCTTGGCACTGATCTCGATGGCGTCGGAGGCGTCCAGGCCGATCACGTCCTCGATCTGCTGCTTCACCCGCTCCGGCTCGGCGGCGGGCAGATCAATCTTGTTCAGGACCGGGACGATCTCGTGGTTGGCCTCGATCGCCTGATAGACGTTGGCGAGCGTCTGCGCCTCCACCCCCTGGCTGGCGTCCACAACGAGCAAGGACCCCTCGCAGGCGGCCAGACTGCGGCTGACCTCGTAGGCGAAGTCCACGTGGCCGGGGGTGTCCATCAGGTTCAGCTCGTAGGTCTGGCCGTTTTTCGCCTGGTAGGACAGGCGGACGGTCTGCGCCTTGATGGTGATGCCGCGCTCGCGCTCCAGGTCCATGCTGTCGAGCACCTGGTTGGTCATCTCCCGGTCCGTGAGCGCGCCGGTGGTCTGGATCAGCCGGTCGGCCAGGGTGGATTTCCCGTGGTCGATATGGGCGATGATCGCGAAATTGCGGATGTGGTCGATCGGGGTGTCGGTCATTTACCAGGGGTCAGTTGTCGGAGGGCAGGCGCCCGGGCAGGGGCGGGCGCGTCGCAGCAGCAGATAGAGGGTCCGGGGGCCGGTGTCATCCGGAGTCGGGGCGGGAGGGCGGTGCGTCGGCGGAATGGCGGGCGCCGGCGCCGCTGGGCGGCGCACAGATGCTGCCGTTCTTCCACAAGCAGCCCGCCACCGTGGTTGCCATGGAGGCGTGCACCGGCTCGCATCACTGGGCGCGGAAGCTGACCGCGCCTGGCCACGGCATGCGCCTGATCCCGCGGCAATGCGTGAAGCCCTTCGTGAAGCGCGCCAGGAACGACAGCAACGCCGCCGCGGCGATCTGCGAGGCCGCCGGCGGCCCCGACATGGGCTTCATGCCGGCCGACGCCGGGTGTGCGATCAGGGTGGAGCGGGCCGCGCGGCAATGGGCTGGTTTGCCCCGCCGCAAGCCCAAAGTCCGGCCAGGACCTATGCGGGGGCCAGGGCGCGCTCGGCCTTTTCCCGGTCGTACGCAGTCGGGAGATTCATCCAGAAGCGTGGCGTGGTCCGGAAACTGCGGCCGAGCAGGATTGCGGTCTTGGCTGTGATGGCACGCTTGCCGTTGACGATCTCCGTTACGCGGTCGGGGGCTACGTCCATATCCCGTGCCAGGGCGCGCGCGGACAGCTTCAACGGCGCCATGAAGTCCAGGCGCAGCAAGTCGCCCGGGGTGACGGCGGGAATCGTCTCGCCGGTGGATACGTCGGAGAAATCCATGCTGTCCAATTCGTCGCGGCGGATCATCTTTGGCAATCTCTTAATGGTAGTCGGTAATCTCGATGTTGAGGGCTTGGCCGTCACGCCAAAGGAAGCAGAGGCGCCACGGGTCATTCACCCGGATGCGATGCTGTCCGGAGCGGTCATCCTTGAGGGCCTCGAGTTGATTTCCGGGAGGCTCAAGCAGGTCGTCCAGGGCAGCAGCCGCGTCCAGGGCCGCCAGCTTTCGGCGGGAGGCCGAGCCAAGGTCGGAGGGGAAGCCGTTCGGCATCTTGCCCCGGAAGACCGCAGCCGTCCTTTTGTCCGGGAAGCTGACGATCATGGATGGGAGATAGGTCTGCGGGGGTTGTGTCAAGCACAACGCCTTTATCGCGTTCCAAGAGATGGAGCCCGGGGTGCGATCAACCAGGGTGCCGCGGGCTGACGCGATCGGGCAGCGGATGCACCGGGGCAACGGTCTGGCCGCGGCGGCTCGGCATGGTGTCCACAGGTAGGTGCACGGCCCTGGCGCTGCGCCGCCAGGTCACGCGGTGCTTGTCAGGTTGGGATCTTCCGCGGCACGGACCCGCGTCAGTCCCGCAGCATCGCCGCGACCTGGTCGAGACGCCGGATGCGCGCGTACATCTTCATCGCCTTGTCGAGGCTGTAGGTGTGGGCGGCGGCATCGCTGCCCCAGCAGCACTCGCGCACCACGACGGAGGCGAGGTCGCGGTTGAAGGCCTCGCGGACGCTGGTCTCGACGCCGCGATTGGTGGCGCCGCCGCCGATGATGACGGTGTCGCGCCGCAGCATGTGCAGGAGCTCGGCGACGCCGGTCCCGTAGAAGGCGCTCGGCCGGCGTTTGAGGAAGACGTAGTCCTCGGGCCGTGGGGCGATTTCGTCAGGGAAGCCGGCGCCCGGAGTGCCCTCGATGCCGTTGGTGAGAGGCGGGACGCCGGTCTCGGCCGAAAGGTCGGTGGGGAGCATGACGACGTCGGCGCCGTCGGCGCGGCTGACCGGCGTGGTGTAGATCACCGGCACGCCGGCCGCCCGCGCGATGGCGATCATCTGGACCCAGGCATCGAGCACGGGGCGCATCGCGGTGTTGCGCGCGGGGTCTGGGGGGGTCAGCGCGCGGCGGCAGACGTCGTAGGCGATCAGGGCCGTGCGGCGTGGTTCGATGCGTTCGGGTTCGGGCATCGTTGCGTCCTCGGGTGCGAAGGGGGGGTGGCGCTTTTTTGTGGGCGCCATCGAGGCTGGGGGTGGAAAGAGCGTGCGGGCCTTTTCGCACGGGGGTGAGCGTAGCCCTGGGGCCGGTGAAATCAATCGGGTCGGGGAAGTTGAGCATCTCCGAGTGCTGATGGAAGCGCGACGGTGCGGGTTGCCGTCTGTGATATAAAGCGGGTCCGGAGAACGCCGAACGGACTCCACGCGCCGCCTCGACATCCTGCCGCCGCCACAGCGCCACCTGTGGCACAAGCTGGCGGCCGTCCCGGCGGAATCCGTGCTGCATGGCGGCGCCGCCCTGGCGCTTCACCTGGGGCACCGCCAATCGGCGGACTTTGACATCTTCGGCAACCGGCCGCTCGACGCGGCGCTGCTGGTCCCTGCCATTCCCTTGCTTACCGGTGCGATCGTGAAGCAGCCGCCGGCATCACCCACGCCGGGACCATCTCACCCCCGAGTCCCCTTCCATGGGAACGAATCTCGCTTGCGCCACCAGAAGCCCATGCACCTGTACGGGGGCAAGCCGCCGTATCGCGGCGAAACGAGACGCCGCTGAGACGCCACCAGCCATCAACCATGCCGCGGCAGGACCATGGCGCTTCCGGTCAGGGCGAAACCGCCTCCACCCGGCCCTACGTCCCGCTCTCAATCCCCCAGCCGGATCGCTGAGATCTGGTGGCCGATCGGCCCGCCACCGCGGAGCACCCGGCGCCGGTGGCTGAAGAAGCGTGCCTCGTCCTCGACCGTGTCCGCCGCGACGCTGGCGACCGCCGCGCCGGCGGCGGCCAGCCGCACGGCGCAATAGCCCGGAAGATCGAACTGCCAGTGCGCCTCGCGCCGGCCAGGCCCGAAAAAGCGGAGATCGGCCGGGTCGCGCGCCAGCACCGCGTCGCGCAGGTCGGCGCCAACCTCGTAAGACGCCTGCCGGATGCACGGGCCGATGGCCGCGGCGATCCGCTGCGCACCAAGCGCCAACATGGCGGCGACCGTCGCCTCCAGCACCCCCGCCACCGCGCCGCGCCATCCCGCATGTGCGGCGCCCACCACTCCGGCTTCGGCATCGCAGAACAACACCGGCACGCAGTCGGCAGTGATGATACCGAGGGCAATGCCGGGGCGGGCGGTCACCATGGCGTCCGCGCGCGGCCCTTCGCCGGCGGCCCAGGCGACTGTGGCATGCACCACCCGGGCGCCATGCACCTGGGTCAGGCCGAGCAGCGCACAAGGTTCGGCGCCGATCGCCCGCGCGGCGCGGGCGCGGTTCTCCAGCACGGCGTCACGCGAGTCCGAGCCGGACAGGCTGCAATTCAGGCTGGCATACGGACCAGCGGACACGCCGCCGAGGCGGGTGAAAAACCCATGCGGCGTGCGCAGCGCGGCGGAGCGGAGCGGGTCGATCGGCATGGGGGGTCAGTCCGCGAATCCGGGAAGCGGCGGACACGCAGGGTGGCAAAGCGCCAGCGCCTTGAACAGCCGGCCCATGCGGTTCGGCTCGGCCAGGCGTTGCGCCGCGGCGACCAGGGCCGCGGCGCGCCGCGGCGGCTGCCCGCGCGCCAGCCGCCCGGTGCGCTGGAACAGGCCGAGCCGGGCCAGGAACGGGCCTTGCGGCACCGGCCCGAACGTCCCGGCTCCGGCGTCGCGCGCCGTCGCGACGAGCGCGGCGAAGTCCACATGGGCAGTGAGGTCGGCGCTACCGGGCGGGGAAAGCGGGTCGGCAGGCCGGCCATCGGCGATGGCCTGCAACGAGTCGCCGGCAGTGCCATGCTCCGGGCCGTAATCCAGGAACAGCGCCGCGCCCGGATGCGCGATGCAGCGCGCGGCGACGTCGGCTACGAAGGCGCGGGCGGGCTCGCAGAGCTCGAGGACATGGGGTTCAGGGGCGATCGCGGCATCCTCACCCTCGGCACTTCGCGCCTCGACCCCTCCCGCGAAGCGCTGGAGGTTTTCCGACGCCAGCTCCACGAACCCCTCCGGGCCGACATGGCGCTCGGTCCAGTCGCCGCCCCGGCGAACGAACTGGCGGATCGGCAGCGCATCGAGGAACTCGTTGGCCAGCAGCAGCAGCGGCGCGTGCGGCACGGTGTCAAGCCGCTCGTGCCAGGTCGCCTCCGGCAGGCGCGCGGCCTGCAACGCGCGCAGCCGGGGGGACGTCTCGATCAGGTGCAGCGACAGGGCGGCGTGGAACTCGGGCGCCACCTGCGCCACCGCCCGCAGCGCGTCCGCCATCAGCGTGCCGCGGCCCGGCCCCGCCTCGACCAGCACCACGGGGCGAGGCCGCCCCAGCAATCCCCAGGTCACCGCCGCCCACAGGCCGAGCAATTCACCGAACACCTGGCTGATCTCCGGCGCGGTGGTAAAGTCGGCGAACGGGTCGTGCGTCGCGTAATAGGCGGCGTTGGCCCGCGCCATGAACGCGTCCAACCGCTCGGTCACGGCGCCGGGCTGCGCGCCGGCTGCGGCACCGGATCGGGCGCGGGACGGGCGCGCCAGATCAGCCAGGCGCCGGCGAACAGCATCGGGATGCACAGCAACTGCCCCATCGTGGTGCCGAACGGGAGAAAACCCAGGAACGCGTCCGGCTCGCGGAAGCACTCGCCGGTGATGCGGGCGATGCCGTAGCCGACCAGGAAGGCGCCGGTCAGCCAGCCGAGCCGCGCGCGCAGCCGCGCGCTGCGGGCCAGGGCGAACATCACGCAGAACAGCACCAGCCCCTCCAGTGTCGCCTCGTAGAGCTCGCTGGGGTATCGCGGCACGCAGCTTGAAGGATCGAGGCCGGCGCATACCGTCTGCCGAAGAGCGTCATAGACCTGCATCGAGGGGTGGGCCGCCGGCGTGGCGTTCGGAAACACCATCGCCCCCGGCCACCACAGCGGCGCGGGCCGCCCCCACAGCTCGCCGTTGATGAAATTGGCGATGCGGCCCAGGCCCAGCCCGATCGGCGCGCACACCGCGATCCGGTCGGCGAAGCCGAGCAACGGGATTCGGTTGCGCCGGCAGAAGATGACGATCGCCACCGCCACGCCGAGCATGCCGCCGTGGAAGCTCATGCCGCCTTCCCAGACGGCGAAGATCAGTGCCGGATGGGCGAAATAGAGCTGCGGCTGGTAGAACAGCACGTAGCCGAGCCGGCCGCCCAGCACCACGCCCAGCGTGGCCCAGGTCAGGAAGTCGTCCACCTGCACCGGCGTCGCCACCGGCGGCGAGCGAAGCACCAGCCGGCGCATCAGACGCCAGCCGAGCACCAGCCCGGTGATGTAGGCCAGCGCATACCAGCGGATGCCGAACGGCCCGAGTTGGACGATGACCGGGTCGAACCGCGGATACAGCAGGACCGAGGTCATACGTACCGGTCGGCGGTTGCCAGGTGGTCCTGCACGTAGCGGCGCACGCCTTCCTCCAGCGGGGTGAACTGGCCCGCGTAGCCGGCCGCGCGCAGACGGTCCATGGGTGCCTCGGTGAACGACTGGTACTGGCCGCGCAGGGCCGCCGGCATGTCGATGAACTCGACCTGCCGCGGCCGACCGGCGGCGTCGCACACGGCGTGCGCCAGGTCGAGGTAGCTGCGTGCCCGCCCGGTGCCCAGGTTGAACAGCCCGTTCACCGCCGGCGTATCCAGCAGCCACAGCATTGCGTCCACCACATCCCCCACCCAGATGAAGTCCCGCTTCTGTTCTCCATCCGGCAGGCCGGGGACATCGGAGCGGAACAGCTTCACCTTGCCGCCGCCGGCGACCTCGTCGTGCTTGACCTTCACCACCGAGATCATCGGCCCCTTGTGGTACTCGTTCGGCCCATAGACGTTGAAGAATTTCAGGCCGACGCATTGCGGCGGCCGTTCCGAGCGGGTTGCCATCGCGCGTGCCACGCGCAGGTCGAAGGCGTGCTTGGTCCAGCCGTACAGGTTGAGCGGCCGCAGCTTTTCCAGGGCGGCCAGGCTGGGGTCGTCGTCGAAGCCGGCCGCGCCGTTGCCATAGGTCGCCGCCGACGACGCATAGACCATCCGGACTCCGCGGCCGGCGCACCAATGCCAGATGCGGCGGCTCAGCTCGACATTGGTGGCCCAGGTGAGGTCGCCGTCCCGCGCGGTGGTCTCGCTGACGGCGCCGAGGTGGAACACCATTTCCAGCGGTGGCCTGGCGTCGAGGAAGGTTTCCAGCTCCGGCGGCGGGATGATGTTGGCCGGAGGGTGCTTGGCGAGGTTGCGCCACTTGTCCTCCTGGCCGAGCCAGTCCACCACGATCGTTTCGTGCCCGCGGGCGGCGAGCGCCGCCTGCAGGTTGGAGCCGATGAAGCCGGCGCCGCCGGTGACCAGGATCATGGCGGCGGGTTATACGGAGGTCTGGCCGGCGGCGAAAGCCGGCGCGGCCGCAAGGAGCAGCGACCATGAGCGATCGTCCGAAGTTCTTCGACGACCTGGCCGGGGTGGCGGGCGGTGCCTTGTCGGCGCTGGCCGGGTTGCGCGAGGAGGCGGAGGCGATGGTTCGTGCCCGAATCGACGAGGCGATCCGCAAGCTGGAGCTGGTGCGGCGGGAGGAGCTGGACGCAATGACCGAGCTCGCCGCCAACGCGCGGGCGGGGCAGGAGGCGGCCGAGGCCACGCTGCGCGCGCTGGCCGACCGCGTGGCCGTGCTGGAAGCGCGGATGGCGACGCTGGAGACTCCGCCGAAACCGCTTGAGTGATTGGTGCGGCGCCATCCCGCCGGCCAGGGCGCGCGAACCGAATTCGTGGCCTCGCCCAAACCGAGCTGCGCATCGGTCGCATGTTCCGCCGCCACCATGACGGCAAGCCGCCAGCAGCAATGCGATCGATCCGGTTGACTGGCGCCGGACTCCCTCTTTATTCCCAACCATGCCAGCGGCCCGGGATGCCGCTGCCGCGCCGGCAGGCGCCTGGGGAAAGGGCCACTTGATGCGCTTGCGCGTGCCGGCTTGCCTGCTTGCCGCCCTGATCGGGCTGAGCCTCGGCCATGCCTGGGCGCAGCAGAGGCCCGGCGGGCCACCGCCGGCTGTCGGCGTGGTGCGGGCGCGGATGCGGCCGATCACCGAGACCTCGGAATTCGTCGGCCGCATCCAAGCCGTCGAGCGTGTCGCCCTGGTGGCCCGCGTCACCGCCTTCCTGGAGCAGCGCCTGTTCACCGAAGGCGCCGAGGTGAACAAGGGCGACCTCCTGTATGTGCTGGAGCAACCGCCGTTCCAGGCGGACCTCGCGGCAAAACAGGCCACGGTGCAGCAGTTGCAAGCCAATCTGACGGACGCCAGCATTGCCTACAACCGCGCGGTGTCGCTGCTGCGCACACCGGCCGGCCAGCAATCCACCGTGGACGACGCCCGTGCGGCCATGCTGGCCGACGTCGCCCAGGTGCAGAACGCCGAGGCGCTGGCGCGCCAGTCGCAGATTAACCTCGACTACACGCGCATCCGCGCGCCGATCAGCGGCAAGATCGGCCGCAGCTCGGTCACCGCCGGCAACGTCGTCTCGCCCAGTTCGGGCGTGCTGGCGACGATCGTCAGCCAGGACCCGATGTACGTGGTGTTCCCCATCGCGGTGCGCACCGCGATCGAGCTGCGCGAGCGCTACGCCGGCAAGGGTGGCTTCAACGCCGTGGCGATCAGGATTCGCCTGCCGGACGGCCGCACGTACGGCCAGACCGGCAAGCTCGATTTCATCGACAACACCGTTTCGTCCAGCACCGATACGCTCATCCTGCGCGGCACCATTGGCAACCCGCTGCTGAACGAGGGCAAGATCGGCCAGGAGCCGATCCGCGAGCTGGTGGACGGCGAGTTCGTCACCGTCATCGTCGAAGGCGTGCAGCCGGTGGAATTGCTCTCCGTGCCGCGCGCCGCGGTGCTGTCCGAGCAGCAGGGAGACTACGTCTATACGGTCGATGCGCAGAACAAGGTACACCAGTCACCGATCCTGCTCGGGCAGTCCACGCCGACCCTCGCCACGGTGCTCAGCGGGCTGACCGAGGGCGAGAGGGTGATCGTGGACGGCGTGCAGAAGGTGCGTCCGGGCCAACTCGTCTCGCCCGGTCCCGCCAGCCCTCCGGTCGCCGCCAGCCCGGCAACGCTGCAAGGCTCCACAGTGCCGCTCAGCGCCGGCACCTCCGCGGCGGCCCGGGCCGGCACAACCGGTGGCGGCACCACGGGCGGGAACGCCACCGGCAAGAGCGCCACCGGTAAGAGCGCCCCTGGGAAGAGCGCCACCGGACAATGATCTCTTCCGTCTTCATCGACCGGCCGCGGCTGGCGATCGTCATCGCCATCGTGCTCACCATCGCCGGAGCGCTGGCGATGCTGCGCATCCCGGTCGCGCAGTTGCCCGACATCGTGCCGCCGCAGGTCACCGTGACCGCCAACTATCCGGGCGCCTCGGCCAGCGTGGTGGAAAGCGCCGTCGCCCAGCCGATCGAGGCGCAGGTGGTCGGCGTTGACAAGATGATCTACATGAAGTCGACCAGCGGCAACGACGGCAGCTACACGCTGACCGTCAGCTTCGACCTCAGTTCCAACCCGGACATCGACGTGGTCAACGTCAACAACCGGGTGCAGACGGCGCTGTCGCAACTGCCGCCCCAGGTGCAGCTCGAGGGGCTTACGGTCGCCAAGCGCTCCTCCGCGATCCTGGAATTCGTGGCGCTCTACAGTGACGATGCGAAGATGAATCCGCTGTTCATCAGCAACTACGTGCTGATCAACGTGCTGGACCAGTTGTCGCGCACGCCCGGCGTCGGCCAGGCCAACCTGTTTTCCAAGCTGAACTACTCGATGCGGGTGTGGTTCGACATCGACCGGCTCACCGCGCTCAGCCTCACGCCCGGCGACATCGTTGCGGCGATCCAGCAGCAGAACGTGGTGGCACCGATCGGTCGGATCGGCGCACGGCCGATCGGCAGCGACCAGCAGTTCCAGTTCAATTTGCAGACGCAGGGCCGGCTGGTCACGCCGCGGCAATTCGGCGCCATCGTGATCCGCGCCAACCCGGACGGCTCGGTGCTGCGCCTGCGCGACGTCGCGCGCGTCGAACTCGGCGCGCAAAACATGGACAGCGAGGCGCAGTTGAACGGGCGCCCCGCCGTGCCGATCGGCATCTACCTCTCCCCCGGCGCCAACGCGGTGGATACCGCGGCGGCGGTTTCCCAAACGTTGGCCGGGCTGGAGAAGCACTTTCCTCCGGGTCTGCACGCCCGGGTGATGTACGACTCCACCGCCTTCGTGCGCGATACCAGGACCGAAGTGATGCGCACCCTGGCCATCGCCTTCGTCCTGGTGGTGGGTGTCGTCTTCCTGTTCCTCGGCAGTGTGCGCGCCACCATTATTCCCACCGTTGCCGTCCCGGTCAGTCTTATCGGCACGTTCGCCGCCCTGCTCGCGCTCGGCTATACCGAGAACACCGTGTCGCTGCTTGCCCTGGTCCTGGCGGTGGGGATCGTGGTCGATGACGCCATTGTCGTGGTGGAGAACGTCGAACGCGTGATGGCGGAAGAGCCGGACCTGCCGCCGGCCGAAGCCACGCGCAAGGCCATGCGCCAGATCACCGGCCCGATCATTGCGATCTCCCTGGTGTTGCTGTCGGTGTTCGTGCCGGTCGGTTTCATCCCCGGCCTGTCCGGCACGCTGTTCCGGCAGTTCGCCGTGACGATCAGTTGCGCCATGCTGATCTCCGCGATCAACGCGCTGACGTTGTCGCCCGCGCTGTGCGCCGTGTTCCTGCGCCATCACGGGCAGCGGCGCGGCGTCATGGGCCGGGTGCTCCGCGGCATCGACAAGGCGCGCGACGGCTACGCATGGGTGGTGCAGCGCCTGGTGCGCGTGGCCGCGGTGTCACTGGTGGCGATCGCGGTCTTCGCCGCCGGCATCTACGCCGCCGCGCGCACCACGCCCACCGGATTCCTGCCGGAGGAGGACCAGGGAGCGTTCTTCGTCGCCATTCAATTGCCGGACGCCGCCTCGGTGTCGCGCTCTGCCGCTGTGGTGGCCAGGGTGGAGCACATCCTGCACAGCATGCCGCAAATCCAGGACACGCTGGCGATCATCGGGTTCTCCCTGCTGGATGGCGGCGTGGCGGAGCCGAACGCCGCCTTCATGGTGGCGCGGTTGAAGCCGTTCGCCGATCGCGTCGGCGTGGCGAATTCGGTGCAGGCGCTGGTCGGCCGCACCTTCGGCGCCGTGCAGCGGATACGGTCCGCGGTGATATTCCCGTTCAACCTGCCGCCAATCATCGGGCTGGGAACCGGCGGCGGATTCGAATACCAGCTTGAAGCGCTGCAAGGACAGGATCCGACGGACAGCGGCGCGGTGATGCGGGGACTGATTGCCGCCGCCAACCAGGATAAGCGGCTGACCCGGGTATTCTCCACCTTCACCGCCACCAATCCATCGCTGTATCTCGACATAGACCGCGACAAGGCGCAGGCGCTGGGCCTGTCGATCAGCGACGTGTTCACCGCATTGGGCGCCACGCTCGGCGGCATCTACGTAAACAACTTCAACCTGTACGGCCGCACCTGGCAGGTGAACATCGAGGGCGAGCCAGCCGACCGCGGCGACATCCCGGCGATATGGCGTATTTTCATCCGGAACAAGACTGGCGACATGGTGCCCCTGCGGGCGATCGCCAGCCTGCGGATCGTCACCGGGCCGCAGGTGGTGACGCGCTACAACAACTACCGCTCGATCACCATCGACGGCGGCCCGGCGCCGGGCGTTTCCTCCGGCACCGCGCTGGCGGCGATGGCGCAGGTGTCGGAGCAGACGCTGCCGCCGGGTTATGGGTTTGAATGGACCGGCACGGCATACCAGGAGCAGCTTGCGGCGGGACAGACGGGCTTGATCCTGAGCCTGTCGGTGCTGTTCGCCTATCTGTTCCTGGTCGGCCTGTACGAAAGCTGGACGATCCCGCTGCCGGTGCTGTTTTCCGTGGTGGTCGGCGTCCTGGGCGCCTATGCCGGCATCCGCATCGCCGGGCTGTCGGTCGATCTCTATGCCCAGATCGGCCTGGTGGTGCTGATCGCGCTGGCGGCGAAGAACGGTATCCTGATCGTCGAGTTCGCCAAGGAACAGCGCGAGGCAGGGATGCCGATTCGCGAGGCCGCAGTGCTCGGCTCGCGCATGCGGTTCCGTGCCGTGATGATGACGTCGGTGTCGTTCGTGCTCGGGCTGGTGCCGCTGGTCTGGGCCACCGGCGCGGCGCAATTGAGCCGTCGCGGCGTGGGGACCGCAGTGTTCGCCGGGATGATCGTGGCGAGTTCGATCGGGATTTTCATGATCCCGATGCTGTACGTGACGTTCCAGACGATGCGCGAGAGCGTGAAGGCACGGTTCCACCGGCAGCCGCGTGCGGCGGACCAGGCCGGCGGGCACGACGACTGACGGGCTGCGCGACGCTGTTCCGACTACTGGCGGATCACGCCGCGGGCGGGAATATTGTTGCGGCGCCAGGAGAAATGCAGTATCATTTTATTCTGAGACTGGCGCAAGAATAATAATCGTATCGGGTTAGCCGGATCGTCATAAGGGGAACACCATGCCTGGCCATGGTCGGTTGTTCGTCTTCGGTGTGGTTTGCGTCGCGGCGGCGCTCGCCGGTTCGCGTGGCGCGTGTGCGCAGGTGGTCAGCGCCAACGCGAACGTGCAAGGCAACGTCACTGTCACGATCCCGGCCAAGGCAGCGGCACCGGCGGCGACCGGCTCGACGGTTGCGGGTGCCTACATCGGCGATGCCGTAGCACCCACGCCGACAGAGATTTACCAGGTCAACGGTGCTCAGGTGAACGTGGCCGCGCCGAATGCCGTCCAGACGGCGGAAACCGGCGCTTTGCAGGCACTAACCAGCGCCGCGCGCTCGGTTGCCAAGGCGGGCAACATCCTGAACCGGAAACCCTATATCGAGGGCGCTCCGAAAGCGGCGATACCCATCCCAGGCCTGAAACCACAGTTGTCGAACTGCACCGCGCCGGACGCGGGCGCGAACGCGAGCAGCCCGTGTAAGGTCGTGGCGGATACCGGCAGCTTTCCCCTGGTGGCGAAAGCAGCCGGGGCCCCGCTGAGCTCCACGGCCAGCACTCAGCAAACCACAGGCCCGGCCATCCCCCCGGTGAACCTTGAACTGGCCTCGGGGTCGGCCACTCAGACGATCAACGCGGCCGGCAAGCTGATACTGAACAGCAACGCCGTCACTCAGGTCGATGCTTCCAAGGCCGTGCCGAAGCCCCTCGCGGTCGGTTTCGGCGTCAACCGCGACCCGGTTGCAATCAGCGGTCTGTCCAGCACGGGACGCGGCATCACCACCGACCTGTCAAGCGTGACGTTCACGCTGTCGTCGACCGGACCAGCAACGGCGAGCGGGGTCTTCGATACGACGCTCGCATCGATCGACGGCAGCAGCGATGTGACCCAGCCCGAAAGCCTGGCCACCCCGTTCTTCGATCTGCTGATTTCCGCGGAGTCCGACTCGGGTGGGGCGCCGGTGGTCAATCCGTACGCGTCTTCGCTGACCGCGTCCGGTTCGATCAGCGATAACCTGGGCGATGTCGGTCTGGCCGCCGTCACGGCGGGCCTGTTTGGCGACCTGACATCCGTGGGCAGCAATGAACTCGGCTTCGCGGCGCCTTACGTCATCACGGTGGGATTGCCGGGCACCTCGCCAAACGCTCTTTTGTACGTCGATTCCGAAACCTATGCGGGCGCCGCCGCTCTGCCCGCGCCGGGTGGACTGGGCACGATGCTGGTTGGCTTGCTTGCGCTTGCGGCCGTCGCCGCCCGCCGGGGCAGTGTTTGCTAGCAGGTCAAACCAAGCGGCGTATTTGATGCGTAACGACTTACGCCGCGTCGAGCAGCGCCAGCGTGTGCCGCGCAATAACGATCTCCTCGTCGGTCGGAATCACATAAGCCTGTCGCGACGAATCCGCCCGCGTCAGCCGCGGGCCGGCCGCCTGGTTCGCCGCCTCGTCCAGCACGAACCCCAGCCATCTCAGTCGGCGCAGCACGCGCTCGCGAATTTCCGGGCTGTGCTCGCCGATGCCGGCGGTGAACACCATGCCGTCGATGCCCCCCATGCTCGCCGCCAGCGACCCCGCCGTGCGCACCACGTGATAGACGAAATACGCCACGGCCAGCTTTGCCAACGGCGCCTCGCTCGCCAGCAGCGTTCGCATGTCGTTGGACACGCCCGACAGGCCCTGCAACCCGCATTCCTCGTAAAGGAACCGTTCCACCCGATCGACGCTCCAGCCTTTCTGCTGTTGCAGCCACAGGATCACGCCGGCATCCAGCGAGCCGGATCGCGTGCCCATCGGCAGCCCGTCCAGCGCGGTGAACCCCATCGAGGAATCGACGCTGCGCCCGCCGGCCAGCGCGCACATCGACGCGCCCGAGCCCAGATGCGCCACCACCACCCGCCCCAGCGCGATCTCCGGCACCTGCGCTGCCAACGCACCGGCGATGTATTCGTAGGACAGCCCATGGAAGCCGTAGCGCCGCACGCCTTCGTGATACAGCGCATCGGGGATGGCGAAACGATCGGCCACCGCCGGATGCCCGCGATGAAACGCGGTGTCGAAGCACGCCACCTGCATCACCCCCGCAAACCGCTCGCCCAGCGCGCGCAGCACCGTCGCCGCCGGCGGATTGTGCAGCGGCGCGAGCGGACTGAGCGCCTCGATCCGCGCCAGCGTCGCCGCGTTCACCACCACCGGCGCGCTCATGTCCGAGCCGCCATGCACCACGCGATGGCCGAACGCGACAAGACCCTCGCGCGCCAGTGGGCCGTCGGGGACCGCTGCCAGCGCATCCAGTGCCGCCGCATGGTCGGGCGCATCGAGTGCCGCCTCATGCACCGGCTTGCCGTCCGCCGTGGCCACCCGCAGGCGGGCCCTGCCGCCGATGCCGTCCACCGCACCGGCCTGAATCTGGTGCAATCCACCACCGATGCCGTAAACGCCGAATTTCAGGCTGGAGGAGCCGGCATTCAGCACGCACAGGCGACGATTTGTCTCGTTGGCGTTCATGACCTCTTGGCCTTTCATCTTCCATGCGGGCATGCTCCGATCACACCATGACGAGCCTCGGAGAGACAGGACCATGACGGCGACAAAGTTCGGCCTCGCGCAACCGGTCCGCCGCGTGGAGGACCCGCGCCTGCTGATCGGCGCGGGCCGCTACACCGACGACATCGTTTTGCCCGGCCTGCTGCACGGCATCGTCCTGCGCAGCCCGCACGCCGCGGCGCGGATCGGCCGGATCGACACCGCGGCGGCGGCATCGCTCGGCGGGGTCAAGGCAATCTATACCGCGGCGGACACGCGCGCTGACGGCATCGCGCCGCTGCCTTGCGCCGCGCCGGTACAGAACCGCGACGGGACGCCGCAGGCGACGCCGCCGCATCCGGTGCTGGCGGACGGCATGGTGCGGCATGTCGGCGACCCGGTGGCGTTCATCGTCGCCGACACCGCCAAGGCCGCGCGCGACGCCGCGGAACAGATCGAGGTGGATTACGAAATTCTGCCGTCGATCACCGATACGGCCAGGGCGATCGACCGCGGCGCCCCGTTGGTCTGGCCCGAGGTCGCTCACAACATCGCGTTCGACTGGGAAATCGGCGACAAGGCGGCGACCGAGCAGCACTTCGCCAAGGCCGCGCATGTCACGAAGCTGACGGTGGTGAACAACCGCATCGTCGTGTCGTCGATGGAAGCGCGCGCCGCGATGGCCGACTACGATGGCGCAACCGGGCGCTGGACGCTGTATGCCAACACCCAGGGCGGCTGGCTGGTGAAGAACCTGATCGGCCCGGTGTTCAACGTCGAGCCGGACAGGTTCCGCGTCATCACCCCCGATGTCGGCGGCGGCTTCGGCATGAAGCTTTTTCTCTACGCCGAGCATGTGCTCACCTGCTACGCGGCGCGCAAGCTGGGGCGGCCGGTGAAGTGGGTTTCCGATCGCAGCGAGGCGTTCCTCGCCGATACGCAGGGCCGCGACAACGTCACGCTGGGCGAACTGGCGATCGACGCGGAGGGAAAATTCCTGGCGTTGCGGACGCGCAACATCTCCAGCATGGGCGCCTATCTTTCCAACTTCGCGCCGTTCATCCCGACTTTTGCCGGCACCAGCGTGCTGTCCAGCATCTACGGGTTCCAGGCGATCCACGCCAACGTGCTCGGCGTGTTCACCAACACCGTGCCGGTGGACGCCTATCGCGGCGCCGGCCGGCCGGAGGCGAACTACCTCGTCGAGCGGCTGATCGACGCGGTGGCGCGCGAACTCAAGATCGACCGCGTGGAACTCCGCCGCCGCAACATGGTCGGGCCGGAGGCGATGCCGCACAAGACGCCGGTCGGCAAGCTCTACGACAGCGGCGATTTCCGCGTCGTGCTCGACGCCGCGCTGAAGAACGCCGACTGGGCCGGCTTCGCGGCGCGGCGGGCGGAGGCGGCCAAGCGCGGCCAGCGGCGCGGCATCGGCCTTGCCTACTATCTGGAGGCGACCGGCGGCGCGCCGACGGAGCGGGCGGAAATCCGCTTCGCCGAGGACGGGTTCGTCGACGTGTATGTCGGCACGCAATCGACCGGCCAGGGGCATGAGACGGCCTATGTCATGCTGACCGCCGACCGGCTCGGCGTGCCGGGCGAGAAGGTGCGCGTGCTGCAGGGCGACACCGACGCGATCCCGACCGGCGGCGGCACCGGCGGCGCGCGCAGCCTCTATTCGGAGGGCCAGGCGATCCTGCTGACCGCGGCAACCGTCATCGAGAAGGGCAAGAAGGCGGCCTCCGAGGCGCTGGAGGCGGCGGTCGGCGATATCGCGTTCGAGGCGGGCCGCTTCGAAATCGTCGGCACCGACCGCGGCATCGATATCCTGACGCTCGCCGCGACCCAGCGGGCCCGCGCGGCGAAGGGCGAGGACGTGACCATGCTCGACGCCGCCGAGGTCGCCGAGATCAAGGCGCACACCTTCCCCAACGGCTGCCACATCGCCGAGGTCGAGATCGACCCCGATACCGGCGTGACCCGCGTGGTGCGCTATTCGGTGACGGACGATGTGGGCAAGGCGGTCAACCCGCTGATCGTGCGCGGCCAGGTGCATGGCGGCGTGGTGCAGGGTCTCGGCCAGGCGATGCTGGAGCGGACCGCCTACGACCCCGAATCCGGCCAGCTTCTGTCCGGCAGCCTGATGGACTACACCGTGCCGCGGGCCGACGACGTGCCGGACATCGAGGTCGATCTGATCGAGGTGCCCTGCGCCTCCAACCCGCTCGGCGTGAAGGGCGCGGGCGAGGCCGGTGCGGTCGGCAGCCCGCCGGCGCTGATCAACGCGGTGGTCGATGCGCTGAGCGGCGACGGCGTGACCCATATCGACATGCCGGCGACGCCGGAAATCGTCTGGCGCGCGCTGGCGCACAAGCAGGCGGCGTAGGCCCTCGCCGGGCCGTCTCCCGCGTCTCCCTCTCC
>DATLQW010000094.1:0-57672 GCA_035535035.1 Acetobacteraceae bacterium | reverse complement strand
GACGCGTTCAAGGGGCTGGGCGCGGCGGGGTGGTGGTTTTGCCGGGGTTTGGGGAGCGGGGGGATGGCGGGCCGGCAGCCGGGGCGGATTGCGGCGCTGGCGGCGGCACGCTCGCCCGGGGCGGGTGCTGTGGTGGACGGCCGGGTTGGACTACTTGGCCGGGAGGGGAACGGCGGCTTGCAGCGATCCGCCACGGAGAGGGGACCATCGTTGGTCGCGCCGGTAGGCCACTGCATGCGCGTCCACGGCCGCTCCAGGTTCAGGAAGGATCGCACTGAATCGGCATTGGCACGTATCGGCGGCTCGTCATCCACGCACGATGAGTCCAGAATTGCACGGTAGGTCGATAGGTACGTGCGGACAGGCGATCACAAACGAAGTTCGCCACAATCGAGGAACCGGATTTGAACCACGCCCACAGGTCCATGGGGCGAGCCTATTGGACAATCCTTGGGGCTCGCCATGAATTGCCAACTACACGTCCCGTGCGCGAATCTCGGACGAGGAGGCATCAAAGCGGAAACGGTGCTCAGGGATTTCGCTGAAGAGATCGGCATAGCGGCGCGGCACTGGGATGTCGCGCAGCGCACGTACGCGCGCCGCGGCGTCGATGCGCACGGCCACCAGAAAGCTGCTCCCGGACTTGCCGATTTCCTCGAGCGCGACGTGCATTTGAATCTCATCATCGCCATAATATCTCGGCGCGACCAGCCGCTCCGCCGTATCCGCCCCGATCACAAACGTAGTCCTGGGAAACAAGCGCGACTTCTCGACGAAGGTGGGCGCTCTGGTAAGTTCGACCGGCGACTTCCAGGCGAATTGCGCGAGCCGGTGTCTCACCGTGTTGCCCGCCAGCGGCGGCTTGTCAACGTTGGTGACGGAGATTTCGAACGCCACGGGCTGCTGCCTGAACTCTTCGGCGACTCGCGCCAGCAACACATGCCCAGCGTGCAGCGGATTGAAGGAACCTGGCAACAACACAAGAGGCCGTGGGGCTGACAGCATCATTTGGCCATCGGGCTGGACGGTGAGGCGATCGAGCTCGCCGGCCAAGAGCTGACCGATCGTATCCACGGTCGCGACGACCGTCTCCTCGAAATGTTCATCCGCATCGAGCAGACTGCGCGGCGACGGTGCGGCAATCCCACATGCATGGGCCAGCCACAGGACGATCGCGCGCGAAACGAGGTCTTCTTCAGCGGCGCGATCGCGTCTGCCTTTGACCATCACGCAAGTGCAGTGCGCGATGCCGGCGGAGTTGGCGCATGCGATGTGAAACCGATGCTCGCCTTTACGCGGGCGATCGCTCACCAGTGCCGCCGTCGCGCCGAGGCCAACCAGGTCGGTGTCCGCTGGCACCAGCCTGGCCGCGCGTGCCCGAACGCTCCGTGCCATCGCGATCGCGGTATCGGCACTGCATGCCTGTTCCGGTGCGAAGCCGAGAAACGTCGCGAGCGCCAGCGCGTCGTAGGGAATTTGTGCCTCGATCAGCAGCCGAGATCCCCCGGGAACACGAAGCAACTCGCCGACCGCCCCACTGCCGCCCCCGGTGATCGCCAGCGCGGCCTTGCGGTCGGACGCGTGTATCGTGGAGATCAATTGTTGCCACGCAGCGTCCGACGGTCTCATGGTGTGTGTGGTCCGAAGCGGAATATTGCATCGCGGATGGTGAGAGACAATTCGGACAGAGTCAACAACCCGTGCCTTGAGGCGCAGGGAGCGCATCATCGTATCGTGCCGAATCATGGAGGTCTCGACGCCGCTGTTGCGGGGATCATGGGTTCTGTCAGAGCCCGAGCCATTGGGAGAGTCTCATCGACGCGAGGACGTTCCGCCATCAGGCTGCCACCAGGATGCGGAGCGCGCTGGTTTTCCGTGTCGTTGTGCTGACCCATCTTGGGAAAGCGAATGGTTCAGTTGCGCCGGCCGATTGACCGGCTCGCGACAGATCGAGCGACCTCTATTCGCCCGTGACCGCCGAGGGGACGCTGACGTGCATGTCTGCATTCGAGAAATGCACCGCTCCGCCTGCGCGATCAACACGGCCGCGGGACGGACCTAAACGCAATGCACTGTGAATGCCGGCGCTCCACCCAAAGCGGCGATAGCCGTGTCCATTGGCGTGAACCATCCATCCGACGCTTCGAGCCCACTCAATCCGACCCACCACGCGTAGCGCGGAATAGGTTTACTGCCGGGAACATTCCCCGCACACTGCGCCACGATTGCGGCGCTACACCGAAATCGCGGCGCCCGGCCAGGGGGACGATCGTATGTCGGGAGCAAGCGACAAGTTGCGGCTGACGGAACTGGTCTGCGCGCGCATGAGCCACGATCTCGGCGGCATGATCGGCACGCTGGCCGGGGCGCTGGAACTGGCCGAGGACCCCTCCGTCGCCGGCGAGGCGCTGGCGCTCGCCAATCAGGCCGCCATCGAGCTCCGCCAGCGCCTGCAACTGCTGCGCGCAACCTGGGGACCAACGGCGGGCCCGCTCGACATCGCCGCGTTGCGAAGCCTGGCCGAGGGATTGCCGCACGCCCGGCGGAGCACCATCAATTTCGCCGCCTTGCCGGTGGACATCGCGTTTTCGCCGTCCTTCGCCCGGGTGGTGTTGAATCTGCTGCTGTTGGCGGGCGACGCCCTGAACGGCAGCGGTGAGGTGACGCTCGCCGGCACCGGCACCGACCTTGTCATCGCCATTGCCGGCCCCCGGGCGGCCTGGCCCAGCGGGCTGGCGGGCTGCCTGGCCAGCGAGGCGGGGGCCTGGGCCGCATTGCGCGACGCCCGCTCGCTGCAAATGCCGCTGACCGCCTTGCTCGCCCGGGGCTGCGGCCTGCGGCTGAGCTTGCTGATGCCGGCCGGTCCCGGCGGCCCCGCCCCGCCGCTGAGGCTTTACGAAGTCTGACCGGGATTTACCTTTTGTTGGTTACCTCGGGTCCAGGATGCCCTCCCACACGCCCAGCTCGGGCCGCAACGAGGGCACCATGGACGATCTGCTCGCCGACTTCCTGACGGAAACCAATGAGAATCTGGCGGAACTCGACCTCGCTTTGGTGACCCTCGAGCGGACGCCGGACGACGCCGCGACATTGGCGCTGATCTTCCGCATGGTGCACACGATCAAAGGTACCTGCGGCTTTCTCGGCCTGCCGCGGCTGGAGCACGTGGCGCACGCCGCCGAGAGCGTGCTCGGCAAGGTGCGCGACGGCGCCCTTTCGGTCACGCCGGAAATGGTCAGCCTGGTGCTGATGGCGTTGGACCGGGTGAAGGCGATCCTCGCCGGCCTGGCCACCACCGGTAGCGAACCGGCGGGCGACGACACGCCGCTGATCGCTGCCCTGGAAGCGACCGCCGCCGGAACGCCCGCACCACACGCCGTCCCGGTCGCACCCGAATCGCTTCCCGCGCCGGCGCAAGCCGCGCGGGAAGCAGCCGAGGAGGTGCCCGCGGAGGAGGAAGCCGTCGCCGTTGCGGGCGCCGCCCCACCCCCTGCCGCGCCACAAGGGCGGTCGCCGGCGCCGGACACTGCCGCCGCCACCAATGCGCCGGCGGCGACGCAGACCATCCGCGTGACCGTCGAGGTGCTCGAGGACCTGATGACACTGGTCAGCGAGCTGGTGCTCACCCGCAATCAACTGCTCCAGCTTGCCCGCAGCGAGGAGGACAGCGGCTTCACCGCGCCGCTGCAACGGCTGTCGCACATCACCTCGGATCTGCAGGAGGGCGTGATGAAGACGCGCATGCAGCCGATCGGCAACGCCTGGAACAACCTGCCGCGGCTGGTGCGCGACCTCGCGCTGGAAATGGACAAGAAGATCGAGCTGGTCATGCTCGGCGCCGACACCGAGCTGGATCGCCAGGTGCTGGAGCTGATCAAGGATCCGCTCACCCATATGGTACGCAACTCGGGCGACCACGGCCTGGAGAAGCCGGCCGAACGCCGCGCCGCGGGCAAGCCGGAAACCGGACGCATCACGCTGAACGCGTTCCACGAAGGCGGCCACATCATCATCGAGGTCGCCGACGACGGGCGCGGGCTGCCGGTGGACCGGATCCGCGCCAAGGCGCTCGCCCAGGGGCTGGCGACCGAGGCCGAAGTCACCGGCATGAGCGACGGGCAGTTGCAGCGCTTCATCTTCCGCGCCGGCTTTTCCACCGCCGCGGTGGTGACGGCGGTGTCCGGCCGCGGCGTCGGCATGGACGTGGTGAAGACCAACATCGAGAAGATCGGCGGCACCATCGACCTCAAGAGCGTGGCCGGCCAGGGAACCACCTTCATCATCAAGATTCCGCTGACGCTCGCCATCGTCTCGGCGCTGATCGTGCAGGCGGTCGGCGAGCGGTTTGCCATACCGCAGATCAGCGTGGTCGAGCTGGTGCGCGCCCAACGCGCCGGCAGCAACACGGCGACCAGCGGCTCCAACAGCGTGATCGAGCGGATCAACGACACCCCGGTGCTGCGGCTGCGCGACCGGCTGTTGCCGCTGGTGAGCCTGGCCGACCTGCTGGCGCTCGACACCGTCGGCGACCCGGTCGGCGACGCCACCATCGTGGTGGTGCAGGTCGGCTCGACCATGCTGGGCATCATCGTTGACCGCGTGTTCGACACGGAGGAAATCGTCGTCAAGCCGGTGGCGCCGATCCTGCGCCACGTCACCATGTTCAGCGGCAATACCATCCTGGGCGACGGGTCGGTCATCATGATCCTCGATCCGAACGGCATCGCCCGGGCGACGGGTATCGGCGCGGGGGGCGAAATCCGCACCGCCGCCGCCGGTGCCGTGGAAACCGTGCGTTCCGGCGAGCGCACCGCGATGCTGCTGTTCCGTGCCGGGTCGGCGCAGAAGATGGCCGTGCCCCTCGGCCTGGTGGCGCGGTTGGAGGACATTCCGCGCGACAAGATCGAACTCTCCGCCGGCGCGCCGGTCACCCAGTATCGCGGCAAGCTGATGCCGCTGATCGCCCTGCCCGGCGCCATCGACGAGACAAAATCGCATCAGGCGGTGCTGGTATTCACCGATCGCGACCGCAGCATGGGCCTGATGGTCGATGAGATCATCGACGTGGTGGAAGACCGGCTGGATATCCAACTGTCCGGCGCGCGGCCCGGCCTGCTGGGTACCGGGGTGATCGCGGGCGCCGCCACCGACGTGATCGACACCGGCTATTGGCTGACCCTGGCCTGGAAGGACTGGTTCCGCGACCTGCCGCGTGCCAGCGAGGCAACCGACACGCGGCGCGTGCTGGTGGTCGAGGACAGCGCCTTCTTCCGCCAGTTGCTGGTGCCGTCGCTGGGTGCTGCCGGCTACCGGGTCACCGCTGCCGCGAGTGCGGCCGAGGCGCTGAAGTTGCGTGAGGCCGGCGCGATGTTCGATGCGATCCTGTCCGACATCGAGATGCCCGACATGAACGGCCTCGAATTCGCCCGCGCGGTGCGCGAATCCGGCGCCTGGGTCAGCCTGCCGATGATCGCTCTGACCGGACATGTCGAGCCGCGCGACGTGGACGCGGGGCGGGACGCCGGGTTCACCGACTACGTCGCGAAATCCGAGCGCGAGGCGCTGCTGGCCAGCTTGCAGCAATGCCTGAACGAGCCGGTCGCGGCGGCCTAGGCGGGCGATAGCCCATGTCCGACAGATCGGCCGGCGAGGACGATCCACCCGTGGCCTTGTACCGCGTAGTGGACGAGATTGAGCTGTCCTATCTGCAGGCACATGGGGACTACGGGTCGAACCTCAGCCAATTCGCCGAATACTTCGCCTTGACGATCGACGGCGCTCGCGCGTTCGCAAATGCTCCGATGAACGCAAGAACGGTCATCACGACGACAACGGTGCCACAATCCGTGGTGAAGCGAGGCGCCAGGTTCAATGATCCAGGGGTAAACGGTGCGGGATTGTCAGTCTTCTTCTCGCGGGGGCAA
Organism: Acetobacteraceae bacterium; assembly: GCA_035535035.1. GTDB lineage: Bacteria > Pseudomonadota > Alphaproteobacteria > Acetobacterales > Acetobacteraceae > JASHVB01. Next base: position 51,748 of record DATLQW010000094.1, on the reverse strand, counting down.
CTCGTGGATGCATATGATACGACGTCACCGCCGACGATCTGGAAGGGGCGTTGAACGATGACCAAGACGGAATTCCGCGAACTGTTTCTGCGTGCATTGAACATCGCCGCCGATAACGCAGAGGCGAAGCTCGCCGAACCGGTCCCGCGTTCGTTTCCGGTGGAATTGCACGCGCCGGGTTGTGCTGGCCGGGTCGTCAACGCCGACGAAGCTGCCGCCCAACTTTATCTCGGTGACGACCGCTTCTATCGCCTGATCGATGTTGCCGTCTTGCGCGTCTTGCCTGACGAAACCGTGGTCTTCGTGCGTGTGAGCGGTCACCGACCGGACAGCTTTGATCACAGCTTCGACCCGTCCGGCATGGGGCCATTCAAACGGATACTCGCCGAACATGTGACAGACCGCCGTGTCCATAGCGGTTGATCGCCATACAGGAGACAACGCATGACAACCGATGTGCTGGAGCGCCCCGAGACCGGCGCCGCGGATGACGCGGAGCGCGTCTTCGTCACCCTGACCGTCGCCGACCAGCTTTGCGGGATACCGGTGCTCGGCGTGCGCGACATCCTGGGCGAACAGGTCATCACCCGCATCCCGCTCGCTCCGCCGGAAATTGCCGGCAGCCTGAACCTGCGCGGGCGTATCGTCACCGCGATCGACCTGCGGCGGCGGCTGAAGCTGCCGCCCCCGCAAGCCGGCGCGCGGCGCATGTCGGTGGTGGCGGAGCAAGGCGGCGAGCTGTACGCGCTGCTGGTCGATCAGGTGTCCGAGGTAATGAGCCTCAAGCCCGGCGCCTTCGAACGCAACCCGCCGACGCTGCCGCCCACCTGGGCCCTGTTCAGCGCCGGCGTCTATCGGCTGGACGACCGGCTGCTGGTGGTGCTGGACGTCGGGCGGCTGCTGGCGCTATCGGACGCCGGCTGAAACGCCTGCCATGTCACGCACCTGCCTCGTGGTCGATGACAGCCGCGTCGTGCGCAAAGTCGCACGCCGCATCCTGGAGGCGCATGGCTTCAGCGTCGTGGAGGCGGGCGACGGCAAGGAGGCGCTGGAAGCCTGCCATGCCAGCCTGCCCGATTGCGTGTTGCTGGACTGGAACATGCCGGTCATGGACGGGCTGACCTTCCTGAAGGCGGTTCGCTCCGAGTTCGGCCCCGTCAATCCGCCGGTGGTGTTCTGCACCACCGAAAACGACATGGTGCGCATCGCCGAGGCGATCGAGAACGGCGCTCAGGAATACATCATGAAACCGTTCGACGAAGACATATTGCTCGGCAAGTTCGCGCAGGTCGGGCTGCTGTGATCCAACCCGCCCGCGCCGTCGCGCCGCCGGCAGAGCAGGCCGCCGCCCGCGTCATCGTATGCGACGATTCGCTGGTGATCCGCGGTGCCATCGCGCGCATGCTGGATGCCGATCCGGGGATTCACGTCGTGGCTCGCGTTGCGAACGGCCAGGCCGCGCTCGACGAACTCAAGCGCACACCGGCCGACGTGCTGGTGCTCGACATCGAAATGCCGGTGATGGACGGCATGACGGCGTTGCCGCTGCTGCTGCGCGCCGATCCCGGGCTGCGCATCATCATGGCCTCCACGCTGACCACGCGCGGCGCGGACATCGTGCTGCGCGCCCTGCGCCTGGGTGCCGCGGACTACCTGCCGAAACCATCCTCGATCGGCGCCGTCGGCGACGAGGCGTTTCACCGCGACCTGGTGGAAAAGGTGAAAGGCCTGGCGCGGCTGCGCCGGCGTGCCGCGCAGCCGGCGCGCGCCGCGGCCGCGACCATGGCGCTGAAATTGCGGCCGGCCGCGGTGACACCGCCCAAACTGCTTGCGGTCGGCAGTTCGACCGGTGGCCCGCAAGCGTTGTTCACGCTGGTGCAGGGGCTGGGGCGAAAATTCAGGGTGCCGGTGGTGCTGACACAGCATATGCCGCCGACATTCACGCCGATCCTGGCGCAGCACATCACCAGGCTCGGCGGCCTCCCCTGCGCGGAAGCCCAGGATGGCGAGGCGCTGGTTGCCGGCCGGCTGTACCTGGCTCCCGGCGACCGGCATCTGCTGGTCGAATCCGCGCGCGGGGCGTTGCGGGCGCGGCTGTCCTCCGACCCGCCGGAAAATTTCTGTCGCCCCTCGGTGGATCCGATGCTGCGCAGCGCGGCCGCCGCCTGCGCGGGGCGCGTGCTGGTCGCCATGCTGACCGGCATGGGGCAGGACGGCCTGGCCGGCACCAGGCTTGTCGTTGAAGCGGGCGGCACCGCCGTGGCGCAGGACGAGGCGACCAGCGTGGTCTGGGGCATGCCCGGCGCCGTCGCCCAGGCCGGGCTGTGCCACGCCGTGCTGCCGCTGCCACGTATCGCAGCAAAACTGCTGGAGCTGCTTCGCATGGGTCCCGCATGAACACCGCGCTCTCCGCTGCCGCATTCAACAGCCTGGCAGAGTTGCTCAGGAGCCGGTCCGGCCTGGTGATCGGGCAGGACAAGATCTACCTGCTGGAAACGCGGCTCGCCCCGATCCTGAAACGCGAGAACCTGCGCGACCTCAACGAGCTGGCCGACCGGCTGCGCGGGCGCGGTGCCGACGCGGCGGCGCGCGACGTGGTCGAGGCGATGACCACCAACGAAAGCTTCTTCTTCCGCGACGACAAGCCGTTCCAGCATTTCCGCGCGCAGGCGCTGCCCCGCCTGACTGCCGCGCGTCCCGCCGGCGCACCGTTGCGCATCTGGTCGGCCGCCGCGTCGTCCGGGCAGGAAGCGTATTCGCTGGCGATGATCCTGTCGGAGAGTCGCGCCGTCATAGGCGATCGGCGGGTGGAGATTCTCGGCACCGATCTGGCCCGCGACCAACTGACCCGCGCGCGGGATGGGCTTTACACCCAGTTCGAAGTCCAGCGCGGCCTGCCGGTGCAGATGCTGATGCGTTATTTTCGCCGTGACGACGCCGCCTGGCGGATCAGCGACGCGCTGCGTGCGATGGTGCAATGGAAGGAGTGGAACTTGCTCGGCGACCTGCGCCCGCTGGGCCGGTTCGACATCGTGTTTTGCCGCAACGTGCTGATTTATTTTGATCAACCGACGAAGGCGCGGGCCCTGGAGGCCATAGCGGGGCAGATGGTCGCCGACGGCATGCTGTATCTCGGCGGTGCCGAGACGGTGCTGGGCCTCACGACGCGCTTCGCGCCGCTGCCGGCGGAGCGGGGGGTGTACGGACTGGCATCGGCCCCGGCTCAGCCACCCGTCATGGCGAGAGCGTAAACCGCTCCCGCCCGCGGCCGGAGCGGTCGAGGCGCGAAGCGACGGGGGCGAGGGGAGGGTGCAGCGGGCCGATGCGCTGGACCCTCGTGCGGTAACGCCGGTTGCCGGTCGTGGGGTCCTTGAAGCGGATGCGCCGCGGGTGCGTGGGATAATGTCGTTGTCTGAGGTAGCGGTCCATCGCGATGGTCGGATCACAAATCACACCTGCGCTTCGGTTTTCCGGCGCCGAATAACCCCGGTGGGCACCCAGGTTCGACTTAGCCGGAGCTACGAGGAAGGCACCGGCCGCCCGCCGTCGAATGGCGAGGTGACCAGGCCAGAGGCGCGTTGCCCATTGCGGCGTGGACGCCTGTGGCCGATGGCCCCGGATGCGCTGATCAAGATCAAGAACGAGGGTCGATCAGACGCTGACCTTCCGCTCCTGCCGCGACGGCGGATGCCGATGCACGCCTGTCCTTTGCAACCGTCTTCACCCGCCCCGCACCGCGTACCACGGGTGCGGCTGCCCCGGCGTCTTCACCCGCAGCGTATAGACCGACGTGCTGGCGGTCAGCAGCAGAGTTCGCAGGTCCGGCCCGCCGAACGCGACGTTGGCACACACCTCCGGGGTCTCGATGATGCCGATCCGCGTGCCGTCCGGGGCGAACACCCAAACGCCGCCGGTGCCGGTGCAGAACACCCGCCCGGCGGCATCGACCTTCATGCCGTCGGGCACGCCGTTCGTCCCGTCCGACGACATGTCGGCGAAGATGCGCCGCCGCAGCATCGTCCCCGCCCCGTCCAGCTCAATCGCATGGATGTATTTGGTCCAGCGCGTGTTGGCGACGTACAGCGTGCGCTCGTCCGGGGACAAGGCCAATCCGTTCGGATACTCGAACGGCGCGACCACTCGCACCGCTCCGTCCGGCGCGACGCGGTACACCGCCGCATTCTCCAGCTCCCGCTCGGCCAACGGCACCCGCAGCGACGGATCGGTGAACCACAGCGCACCATCGGAGGCGCAGATCACGTCGTTCGGGCGGTTCAGCCGCTTGCCCTCGAACCGGTCGATCAGCGTCGTCACCGTGCCATCAGGCGCGGTTCGCGTGACGCGGCGCCCGTCGCCTTCGCAGTTGATCAGGCGGCCTTGCAAATCGAAGGTCGTGCCGTTGCCGCCCTCGGTCTTGCGCACCAACTGCGGCTTGTCGCCCAGCGCGATGCGATACAGCACGCTCGTCCGCACATCGACGAAATAGAAGAAGCCGTCGGGATGCCAGAGCGGTCCCTCGGTGAAGACGAATCCGGTTGCAACCTGCTGCAGCGCGGTCGTTTCCAGGATGTCCGACAAGGTCGTCATGGTGGTTTCCTCCGGTCCTGAGTTGGTGTTTCACGCCGTGCCGCTGGTACGTGATCCCCGCGAAAGCGGGAAGGACGTACCGACGGAGCGAGCGATAGGTCCTGACGCGGGAGATTGGCGCGTCGCGTCGCGCCTCGCAATGACCAGGTGGCGACATGACCGGGTCGGCACAGTGACAGCGGGCCGGCACCGGTGCGCGCCGCGGCGAACGGCCACCCTGAACCCATCTGTCATTCGCCCGTAATACTCCCGGAGCAAAACTGAAGGCCGCAGCGCAGGACCCAGGATGGAACTCATCGACCTTGGCCGCGAGCTGTTCCACTTCATCGGCTTCCCGCTGAAAATCCGTGGCGGCACCGCGAGTCCGATCCGCGCGGTCGCGGTGTTCGAGTAGAAGGTGATCGACGTCGAAGTCGCCGTCACGATACGCCGGCCGCGCCGTGACGTGGCGGCGGTCATGTTCAACCCGCGCTACGACACCGCATGGATCGGCGGCGTGTCGCGGGTCCGCCCCTCGCCGCCCGGCCCGCCGGGGCGCTGGCGTTTCGTCGTGCCCGCGATCAACCCGCTGCACCGGCGCGCGGTGATCCGTGACCTGGGCCGGCTGAAGTCATTGCTCCCGTCGGGAGGGTGGCGCGGCGTGGCCGCCTGAGTGGCTGCCCGCCTCTCCTGCTTCGTGGGAGAGGGGGCGCGATGGAAATTTTTTCTTCGTATGGCCCCTGAGTTGGCTTCCTGAAAAATTTTCTGCTACGCTCACCCCGGCAACAGACGGAGCCTCCCGCATGGCCGCGGACAAGGAGATCGACCGGCTGGATCGCGAGATCCTGCGCCTGATTTCGGCCGACGCCTCGCTGTCGCTCGCCGAGATCGCCGTCCAGGTCGGGCTGACCCCCACGCCGTGCTGGAAGCGCATCCGCCGCATGGAGGAGGCCGGCATCATCCTGCGCCGCGTCGCGGTGATCGATCCGGCGAAGGTCGGCCTGCCGGTGTCGGTGTTCGTCGAGGTGGAAACCGCCGACCATTCCGGCGAATGGCTGGAGCGTTTCGCCGGTGTGGTCGGCAGCATGCCGGAGATCGTCGATGCGTGGCGCATGAGCGGCGACGTGGACTACCTGTTGCACGTCGCGGTGCCTGACATTGCCGCCTATGACGATTTCTATCGCCGCCTGATCGGCCGGGTGAAGCTGCGCAACGTGAGCAGTCGGTTCAGCATGGAACGGCTGAAGGCCGCGCCGCTGCCGGTGTGAGTTGTCCGGTGCGCCATCCATCCCCGGACACGAGGGAGCAAACGCATGGACCCGCTCGCCCGCCGCCGCCTCGGCCGGACCCAGGTGGAGGTCACGCAACTCGGGTTTGGCGGCGCCGGCCTCGGCGACCTGTTCGAGGTGATCCCCGAAGCGCAGGCCGCTGCCACGCTGCAGGCCGCGTGGGACGCCGGCATCCGCTACTATGACACGGCGCCGTGGTACGGCCTGACGCAGAGCGAGCACCGCTTCGGCCGCGCGCTGTACCGCCAGCCGCGGCGCGACTTCGTGCTGTCCACCAAGGTCGGCCGCACCATGCACGCGGTGCATCACGCCGAGACCTACGATCGCGGCATGTGGTCCGGCGGGCTGCCGTTCCGCATACGGTTCGACTACACCTATGATGGGGTGATGCGCTCGTTCGAGGACAGCCTGCAACGCCTCGGCCTGCCGCGCATTGATTTGCTGCTGATCCATGACCTGGATTTGCAATATCACCAGACTTCCGCGCGCGTCGAGGCTCTGCTGACCGAGTTGCACAATGGCGGCGCGCGGGCGCTGGCGGAACTTCGCGCGGACGGGCGGATCGGGGGGTTCGGCGCGGGCATCAACGAACTCGGCATGATCCCGCGGTTTCTCGACCTGGTCGACGTGGACTTCTTCCTGGTGGCGTTGCCCTACACATTGCTGGATCAGCCAGTGCTGGACAGCGAGTTTCCACGCTGCGTTGAGAAGGGGATCGGCTTCGTTATCGGCGCGGTGTTCGCTTCCGGCATCCTCGCGACCGGTGCGGTGCAGGGCGCGCGCTACGCGTATGCTCCCGCGACGGGGGAAATGCTGGCGAAGGTGGCGCGAATCGAGGCGGTGTGCGAGCGCCACGGCGTGCCGCTCGCGGCGGCGGCGCTGCAATTCCCGTTCGGCCATCCTTCGGTGGCGTCGGTGATCCCCGGCGGACTCGCGCCAGAGCACGTGACGCAGAACGTCGCCGCGTTCCGCCATCCGATTCCGCCGGCGCTGTGGGCGGAGCTGAAGCACGAGGGCCTGCTGCGGGCGGACGCGCCGACGCCGTAGCGCGGGGCGGGCGGCGGAAGGGGGAGTGGTCGTCAGGCCAGGGCGCGGTGTGGAGAATCCGAGGCAAGGGCCATTTCGGCGAAGGCCTTTCGACTGACCGAAACTCAAGTCGGCGCGCTCGGAGTCCTCATCCCGCCAGTCTCGGGCGAACCGCCGTATGCGGTTCGGCACGAACGCGACGCTGCGGAACGCGGCCCGCCGCATCCCGCCGGTGCGTGTCGCGACAAATCCCGTGCCGGGCCGCCGGGCAACTGGCCGTTGTCGCCAGCGCCCGCCCGGCCGATGGCACCAGCCCCGATCAACCGGTGCCGGCAGGCAGCGCGGCCTTCTTTGCCAGATACGAACCCTGGCCAATGCCAAATGCCGCAAGCAGACTGCCATCCACGTCCGGCAGCGAGACGTTTTGCTGCAGCGGCAGGCTGCCAAGCGCAACGTCGGCGGACACAATGTAGATCAGCGCGGCCAGCACGACGATCAGCATCATCTGGAAGTCGCCAAAATCCAGCTTTCCCTGGTCGTTCTTGAACAGGTCCGTGCGCCAGTTCGTGCTGTCGGCAGCTCGCTTCCGCGCGCCGGGAGTGGCCGCGGCCGCGCTACCAACCGCAGCCGGCGGTTCGCCATTGTTCTTCGTCACCGCGATCATCTTTGCTCCCGCGAAGGTCAGCCCGCTCAGGCCGGTCATGGCGAGCAGGTTGGGCGGAATGCCGATGCCGCTGCAAAGCTGCCAGTTCGATGCATAGAATCGCAGCATCCATGTCGCCAGATACACCGTCATGGTGACGCCGAACCACAGCACCACCTGCACTTGCGAGTTGCTGACGCGGTTGTCGGCGCCGATCATGAAACTGAGCGGCCTCCAACCCGCGGCCACGCTGGCCAGGACGATCAGCGCGATGGCGGAAACCGCCAGTGGAACGAGCTTTTGCCAACGGCCCAGTTGCACGGTGCGAATGGACAGCGCCGAGCCGGCGGCTGTCGGATCCCCGGTTACCGTCAGCAAATCGCCCAGTTCAAGGTTTTGCCCCACGGCCTGTTGCGCTGCCTGCGCCGACAGCGTCCAGGTCTTGCCGGCATCGGTGCGGATCGTGACCGTATGGGCCTGCGTATCGACCCCAGTCACCCGCCCCGGCATCGAGTCGGCAGCTCGGGCTGCCCCGCTTCCCGCCAAAATGAACAGCGTCGCAGCCACCGCCCCTATCAGGCGCAGTCTCGTCTGCATTGACGTTCCCCCCGCTTTGCATCGGCTGCCGGCAGCATGCCCGTGCGCCCGGCGAAGCCGCAGTGACCAGGCTCACACAAGCCAACGCAAAATCTGGCTTCGGCGCTCCCGAATGCAGGCGCACGCGGAAATTCGAGCTGCCGCGCCCGGCGCGGGCCACGTCGTCGCGCAACGCCGGCACCGCCCCGGCCCGTCCCCCTTCTGTCCGCGCCAGCCTCGGCTATGCTCCGCTGCCAATCGCCGCACCAGGGAGGACCCAACCATGGCATCCATCACCATCCAGGCCACCGACGGCTCCGGCAGCTTCGCCGCCTACCTGCTGGAACCGGGGGGAAAACCCGCCGGCGTCGTCGTGCTGATCCAGGAGATTTTCGGCGTGAACCAGGCGATGCGCGACACCGCTGCCTGGGCCGCCGACCTGGGCTTCATCGCCGTCTGCCCCGACCTGTTCTGGCGCATCGAACCCGGCATCGACATCACCGACAAATCCGATGCTGAATGGAAACGGGCATTCGAGCTGTTCGGCAAGTTCGACCAGGCCAAGGGCGTCGAAGACCTGCAAGCCACCGTCGCCGCCGCCCGCACGCTGCCCGGCGCCAACGGGAAGGTCGCCACCATGGGCTACTGCCTCGGCGGCCGGCTCGCCTTCATGATGGCCGAGCAATGCGATGCCGACGTGAACATCTCCTATTACGGTGTCGGGCTCGACAACCTGCTGGGCGACCTCCCCAAGATCGCCAAACCCCTGCTCCTCCACATCGCCGATCGGGACGAGTTCTTCCCGCCCGAAGGCCGCGCCAAGGTGGTGGCCGCCACCACGGGCAACGCGCTCATCCGCAGCTACGTCTATCCCAATGCCGACCACGCCTTCGCCCGGGTCGGCGGCGTGCACTGGGACGGACGTTCCGCCGCCATCGCCAACGGCCGCAGCGCCGAGGCGCTGGTCGCCGCGTTGGGTTAGTGCCGGCCGAAACCGAGCAATCGGCTCCTCCCCCTCCCCTTGCGGGAGCGGGCTGGGGGAGCGGTGCGTACAACTACAGCCGGCCGAACGACGCACCCCTCCCCACAGCCCTCTCCCACAAGGGGAGGGGGAGTGCTACACAACCCCGCATGGACGCAACTGCAACGCCCGCCGCCGCCGGCAAGGGCCTGGCGAAATCCCCCGGCGCGCTCGCCGGCATCAAGGTCGTGGACCTCACCCGCGTGCTGGGCGGTCCCTACTGCACGATGATCCTGTCGGACCACGGCGCGGAAGTGATCAAGGTCGAACCGCCGCAGGGCGACGAGGTGCGCGACTGGGGTCCGCCGTTCCACGACGGCGACGCCAGCTACTACATCGGCGTCAACCGCAACAAGCACGCCATCTCGCTCGACATCGGCAAGCCAGCCGGCCAGCAAGTGCTGCTGCGCTTGCTCGAAGGCGCCGACGTGCTGACGGAAAACTTCAAGCCCGGCGCGATGGAAAAATGGGGCCTCGGCTACCACGACGTGCTGTCGCAACGGTTTCCGTCCCTGATCCATTGCCGCATCTCCGGCTTCGGCGGCGACGGGCCGCTCGGCGGCCTGCCCGGCTACGACGCCATCCTGCAGGCGATGACCGGCCTGATGAGCGTGAACGGCGACGCCAGCACCGGCCCGCTGCGCCTCGGCACCGCCATCGTCGATATGGGCACCGGACTCTATGCCGCGATCGGCATCCTGATGGCGCTGCACGAACGCGCCAACTCCGGCCGCGGCCAGTATCTCGACATGACGCTGTACGATTGCGGCATGGCGCTGCTGCATCCGCAGGCGGCGAACTACTTCCTCAACGGCCGCCGCCCCGCGGGCACCGGCAATCCGCATCCCAACCTGGTACCATACGACAAATACCCCACCATGACCTGCGCCATCTTCATCGCCAGCGGCAACAACGGCCAATTTCGGAAACTGTGCGAACTGATCGGCCGGCCGGAACTCGCCGACGACCCCCGCTTCGCCAATAACGGCGAGCGCAACACCAACCGCGACGCGCTTGGCGCCGTGTTGGCGGCGGCCTTCGCGCAACAGGACGGCCACGAGTTGGCGGACCGGCTGATCCGCAACGGCGTGCCCGCCGGTCCGGTGCTGACGGTCGATGAAGCCACCGCCGCACCGCACACCGCGCATCGCGACATGGTCACCGAGCTCGATTGGTACAAGGGCCTCGGCACACCGATAAAACTGTCGCGCACGCCGGGCGGCACGCGCCGTCCACCGCCGCGCTTCGGCCAGGACGGCGCGGCCGTGCTGGCCCGGCACGGCTACTCGGAAGCCGAGATCGCCGCGTTGCAGCGCGACGGCGTGCTGCACGGCAAACGCCGGACCTGATCCTGCGCGCGCTTGGCAAGCCGGGCTGGTGACGCCGATGGCGCTCGACCTGCCCGCGCGCGACATGTTGCAGTTGGAAGGCCAGACGGCGATCGCCTGGGCGGTGTTCGATCCGGTCTGGTATTTGCAGAGCTACCCCGAAATATCCGAAGCACTGCCGGACCGCCAGCCGGCGACCATCCTGGCCTGGCACCTGGAGCATGGGCAGACGCTGGGTCACGCGCCTGGCATCTTCTTCGACGAGGCATGGCATCGCCACGCCTATCCCGCGATCGGCGCCATGCTGCGCGACGGCCGCGTCGCGTCGGCGTTCGATGCCTATTGCCGCGGCGGCCACGCCCGCTCGCCGCATTGGCTGTTCGACGAATCCTATTACCGCCGGCGTTATCCGGACCTGACCGACGACGCGTTGCAGGCCAACGGCCTGGCCAACGGCTACGACCATTATCTGCGGCACGGCGCGGCCGAGGCGCGCGTCGGCCATCCGCTATTCGACCCGCGCTTCTATCGCGGCGCGCTGGAACCGGAAGGCGCGGCGTTGGCGGAACAGTGGGGGCCTTTCCGGCACTACCTGCGGCGCATCGCGGCGCCGGTCCCGGAGCCGCGCACCTCGCCGTATTTCGATCCCGCCTGGTACCTGCGGCGCTATCCGCACGTCGCGGAGGAACTGGCCGCCGGCAAGTGGCGCTGCGCATTGCAGCATTATCTGTGCAACGACACGCCAACCGGGTTCGACCCCCTGCCGCAATTCTCCGAAGCTTTCTATCTCGCACGGAACGCCGGCGTTGCCGAAGCGGTGCAGCGCGGCGAACGCCGCAACGGCTACGCGCATTACCTGGCGCACGGCGCGTTCGAGCAACGCGCCCCGTGCGAGGCGATCGATCTGCGCTGGTACGCGTCGCAGCCACAGGTGCTCGACGATCTGGAACGGGGCCGGGCGGCGCATGGGTTCGAGCATTGGCTGCTGATCGGCCGCCACCAGGGATTGCTCGCGGCGCCGCCGCCGGAGGAGCGCCTCACCGAGGGCCAGGCCAGCACCGTGTTCCGCCGCAAGGCGCAGTTCCTGGCCCCGCTGCTGGCGCGCGCGCCGCTCGATTTCACCTGCGCCGGCAAGCCCGTGGTGAGCGTCGTCATGGTGCTGCACGACCAGCTTTCGCTGACCCTGGCCACGCTGGCGTCGTTGCGTGCCAATCTGCCGGGCGACGTCGAGCTGATCCTGGTGGATAGCGGCTCAGCCGATGAAACGCGGCACATCGCCCGCTACGTTCTCGGCGCGCAAGTGATGCGGTTCGACACCGATATCGGTCCGCTGCGCGGCAGCAACGCGGGGCTGCCCTGCATCCGCGCCGGCGCGGCGTTGCTCCTGCACAACGACGTGGAGTTGGCGCCGGGCGCCGTGGCCGCGGCATTGCGCTGCCTGGACTCCGATCCGCGCATCGGTGCCGTCGGTGGCAAGATGATCAGCGCGCATGGCTTGTTGCATGAGGCTGGCGGCATCGTCTGGCGCGACGGCACCATCCAGGCCTATCAACGCGATGCATCCCCGCTTCTGCCGGAAGCGAATTTCCGTCGTGACGCCGATTTCTGCTCCGGCGTCTGCCTTATGGTACGGACCGCGCTGTTGCAGCAACTCGACGGCTTCGACGACGCCTACGCACCCGGCTCTTATGCGGATGTCGATCTCTGCGCGCGCATCCAGCAAAGCGGCTTCCGCGTGGTGTACGATCCGGCCGTTTCGGTTTACCACATGGCAGACGGAAGCACGCCGCCTCCCGGGGAGGCCGACATCGCGCCGCAGCGTCTGATGCTTTGCCGCAAGCACGAGGCGTGGCTGCGGCAACGCCCGGTCGCCGATCCGGCCGCACTGGTGGTGGCGCGCCATGGCGGCGCGCACGCGCGGCGCGCCCTGTTCATCGAGGACATGCTGCCGTTGCGCTGGCTCGGCTCCGGGTTTGTCCGTTCCAACGACCTGATCCGGACGATGGCCGCGATGGGCTATGACGTGACCGTGTATCCGGTGGCGCCGAGCCGCTTCGACCTCGCCGCGGTCTATGCCGACATGCCCGACACGGCCGAGGTGATGCACGATCGCGGCATCGACGGGCTGCGCGATTTCCTGCAACACCGGCAAGGCTATTACGATGCCGTGTGGATCGCGCGGACCCACAACCTGGACCGCCTGCGCCCGATCCTTGAGCGCGCGTTTCCCGATCATGACCGCCGGCCACGCATCGTGCTGGACAGCGAGGCGATCGCCGCGCTGCGCCAGGCGCAAAAGGCGGTGCTGGCGGGCGAGGCGGCGGTCGATCTCGACGCCGCGATCCGGCACGAATTCGCCAACGCCGATTTCTGCCAAAACGTCGTCGCGGTGAATGCCACCGAGGCGCGGATGCTGCGCGACCTCGGCTGCCAGGACGTGACGGTGATCGGCCATATGCGTGCGCCGCGCCCGACGCCACGGTCGTTCGACAAGCGCGCCGGCATGCTGTTCGTCGGCGCGATGCACCAGCCGGACAGTCCGAATTACGACAGCCTGTGCTGGTTCGTCGATGCGGTCCTGCCGCTGATCGAACGTGAGCTGCGCTGGGAAACGCGGCTGACCGTGGTTGGCTATACGACGCCGGACGTTGTGCTGGACCGTTTCCGCCAAAATCCGCGCATAACATTGCGCGGCGCGCTGGGGGAGACGGAGCAACTCTACGACTCGCACCGGTTGTTCGTGGCGCCGACGCGGATCGCCGCGGGCACACCTTACAAGGTACACGAGGCCGCTTCGTTCGGCCTGCCCGTGGTGGCAACGGAACTGTTGCGCCGCCAGCTCGGCTGGGAGGACGGACGCGACCTGCTGGTGGCGCCGGCCGCCGATCCGGCGCTGTTCGCGCGCCAGGTGGTGCGGCTGTACCGCGACCCGGCGCTGTGGCAGTCGTTGCGCGACGCGGCGTTGGAGCGGTTGCGGCAGGACAACAGCGCCGCGGATTATGCGGCGGCGGTCGAATCGGTGCTGGGACCGGCGGACGCTCCCTCCCCCGCCGCTTGAGCGAGGGAGACAGCAACCTTTGTCAGCCCGGCGCCGTGCCCCGCAGGCAGGTGCGGTGCAGCACGCGCGGATGCCGCGCGGCGTCGAAATTCGCGTCGGCGCGATGCAGCAGGCAGCGGTTGTCCCACATCAGCACGTCGCCGGCTCGCCAGTGGTGGCGATACACGAATTTCTCCTGGGTGGCGTGCGCCTGCAACGCCGCCAGCCGCGCGCGCCCTTCCGCCATCGGCCGGCCGTCAAAATGCGACGCATGTTCGCCCATGAACAGGCTTTTGTGCCCGGAGTCGGGATGTACCCGCACCAAGGGGTGGCTCATCGGCGGGGCGTCGCGGATCTCCTCCTTGGTTGCCTGCTGGCCGCTCTTCTGCCGCGACAACTCCCAGCTATGAACCACGCGGACGCCATCCAGCGCCGCCTTCTCCACCGCATCGAGGGCGTCATACGCCGCGGTCATGTCGGCGAAGCAGGTGTCGCCGCCATCCGGCGGCAGCGTGACCGCGTGCAGGATGGTGGCCAGCGACGGCTCCGGCCGGAACGACTTGTCGCTGTGCCAGGCTTGCGATCCGACCTTGCCGCTGGGCAGGCCCGCGGGGTTCAGGTTGGAGACGGTGTGAACCCAGGGGTTGTCCGCGCCGCGATTGCTGGCGATGTGCCGCTCCAGCGTGCCGAACTGTTGCGTGAAGGCGATCTGCTGGTCCTTGTCCAGCGCCTGGTCGCGAAAGCACAGCACGTGGTAGCGGACGAAGGCGGCATACACCGCATCGCGTGTCGCAGCGTCGAGCGGTTGGCGCAGGTCGATCCCGACTATTTCGGCGGCAAGTACCGGGGAAAGCGGGCGCGGGGCGAAGCCTTGGCCGGCCTGGTGGCGGGCTTCCAGGACCATCGACATGCTCTCGTTCCTCCCGATCGTGGCGTGACCACCATCCTGGGCGGGTACGCCGGGAAAGGCAAAACCGGGCGAACCGCGCCGCACCCGAATGACCGGCTTCGCCCGTCCCACTAACCTTTTGTTGGTGATTCCTAACTATACCGCAACGCCGTGGGTCAATGGGTGCCCGCCGGCAGAACATAAATGGAATTCGTGGCAGGGAACAGGGTGGGCGCGCGCGGGCTGCCCTGGGATTTGGTCGAGGTGCAGCAGGTTGGGGCGCAACAGCGTTTGCGGTTGCGTCGCGCGTCGGGCGATTTGCATGGCCTGGAATGGGACATTCTTTATCCCAACGAACTGGTCGCGATTTTGTCCGCAGCGCTGCGGCCCGAAGCGCCCGGGCCGCTGACGTCCTGGCGCCTGCACCACATCGCCTGCCTGCTGGAGCAGGTGCCCGGGCCGGATGAAATGCTGGCGGCGGAGCCGGGACGGGTGGCGATCGAACCGTTTCAACTCGTGCCGTTGATGCGGGTGTTGGAAATGCCGCGGGCGCGGCTGCTGCTGGCCGATGGCGTGGGGTTGGGCAAGACCATCCAGGCGGGACTGATCGCCACGGAACTGATCGCGCGGCGGCGGGCCCATCGCATCCTGGTGGTGTCGCCCGCGGGTCCGCTGCTGATGCAGTGGGAACACGAACTGCGGCAGCGCTTCGGCCTGCGCTTCCTGCCGATCGCCGATGCGGCGGCGCTGCAACGCGAACGCCGCAGAAACGAACTCGGCTGCAATCCGTTCGACAGCATCGCGCTGTGCCTGATCTCGCTCGATTTCGCCAAGCAGGAACGCGTGCTGGAGGATTTGGAACGGTCCTCCTGGGATCTCGCCATCATCGACGAGGCGCATCACTGCATCGGCGCCTCGGCCGGCACCGATCATGACGACACCTTGCGCCGGCGGCTCGCCGAGGCGATCGCCCGGCGCAGCGACGGGCTGCTGCTGCTGACCGCGACGCCGCATGACGGCTACGATGCGCACTTCGCCTCGCTGGTCGAATTGCTCGATCCCAGCCTGGTTGACGGGCGCGGTGGGCTGGCAGGGCTGACCTATCGCCGCCACGTCGTGCGCCGCCTGAAGTCGCATATCCGCGATCCCGCAACGGGAGAAAGATTGTTTCGCGAACGCCGGGTGATGCCGGTGCGCATCGAACTGCGCGGCGGTTCAGCCACCCCGGTGCAGGCGTTCCACACGGCGCTGGCCGCGCTGGTCGCGCCGCGGCTGCGACGGGCGAAACGGATCGGCGACTACGCCGATGCGCTGGCCTTCATCGGGTTGTTGAAGCGTTCGGTCTCGACCGTCGATGCTTGCGTCAACACGCTGAAGGTGGTCGCCGAGCGTTATCGGTTGCTGCGGGCGCAAGGCAACGATGCGGAGGCGTTGCGCACGGAGCGCGCCAGGGCACTGCGTGCCTG
This sequence comes from Acetobacteraceae bacterium, assembly GCA_035535035.1. GTDB lineage: Bacteria > Pseudomonadota > Alphaproteobacteria > Acetobacterales > Acetobacteraceae > JASHVB01. The sequence goes on along the minus strand of DATLQW010000094.1, from coordinate 35,907 downwards.
GCGCCGACGGCGGCTGCGCTTCGGTGTGCTCGATACGGCCGCGGAGAGTAATGCCGCGACGCTGGAAGTGGAGGACATGGCGGCCGATCTGCGCGGCTTCGGCGCGGCGGAACTGGCCGCGAATCTGCGGCTGGACCGCACGGCATCGCGGCCCGCAACCGATGCGATCGTGGATGCCCTGGAAGAACTGATGCGGCTCGGTACGGCGGCGGCGGGAAGAAACGATCCGAAACTCAATGCGATGCTCGACGAGATACGGCTGATTCGTGCGGCCCATCCGGTGACCAACATTTTGGTTTATACCGAGTATGCCGACAGCCAGGCAGCCGCGGTGCATGCGCTGCGTGATGCCAAGGGCATCGTGGGCGAGGTGCTGGCGATCTGCGGCACCGATCCGGAGCCCGAACGCACGCGGATTGCCGAGCGCTGCGCCGAACGCGACGGCATCATCCTGGTCAGTACCGATTCGATGGCAGAAGGGCTGAACCTGCACCGGCGCTGTTTCCATCTGATCCATCTGGACCTGCCGTATAATCCGAACCGCCTGGAGCAACGCAACGGGCGCATCGACCGTTATGGCCAGCAGCATGATCCGGAGATCCGCTACCTGTATCTCGCCGGCACGTTCGAGGAACGCCTGCTGTTACGGCTGATCGCGAAATACGAAAAGGCCCGGGCGTGCCTCGCTGTCATGCCGGACACGCTCGGTGCAACGGCTGACGAAGCGGCCTGGAGCAAGGGCCTCGTCGCGGGCTTCGCCGAGGATCAGGCTGCGTTGTTCGAGGATGCGGCGCCGGCGATCCGCACCCTCGATCAGGTTGCCGAGTCGAGCAATGCGGCGGCGTTCCGCGATCTGCTGCATGAAATCGATCGCGCATTCGCCGGCCATGAACGGCATGCGGTGCGCCATGGCTGGCTGGTGGAGCAAGGCCTGAACGCCGATCTTGGCCAGATGGCGGGCGCCGATGCCGCGCGGCGGCGCAGCGATGCGTTGGTCGGGCATATCGACCTGCGCGATTTCGTCGCCGCGGCGATCGAGTCCGAGACCTGCATCGCCGCCGCCGATCCCGATCGGCTGCGGCTTCCGGCCGATTGGGCCGCCGGCCTGGACGATCTGCCGGGATATGACGCACCGACGCGAACCCTGCGCATCACGCGCGACCGCGATCGCCTGCGCGATGCCGAGGGCGCGTCGCTGGGGTTCCTGGGTCGGGCGCACCCGATCGTGCGCCGCGCGATCTCGCGCGTGCGCCGGAGCGATATCATCGAAGCGACCGGCACGCATGATCGCCGGGTCAGCGCCGCGCGCACCGACCGCTTCACCGAACCGGCAGTATTGCTCTCATACAGTATCGAGATCGCCAGTGCGCGTCGGGTGGAGCAACAGCGGGTCATCGCTGTGCTGCTGCCGGCGTCCGGGCCGCCGGCCGAGATCGCGAAAGCGGAATGCTGGCTGCGCCTGGCGGCCCATGATCGCGCCATTCCAGCCGACGGATTGTGGCAACAACTGTTCGCGTCATGGGTGCCTGGCCGCAGGCCCCTGGCCGAACAGCTCGTCGCCGCGAGCATGGATCGCATGGCGGCCGATTTTGCCGTAACGCTGCGTCACCGGGCCGGACTCGAGGTTGCGGGCCTGCAACGCTGGCTGCGGCTGCGCGCCGACGACATTTGCGGCGTACACGTGCCGCACACGGCCGATCTGTTCGGTACCGCACCGGTCCTCCCCGGCTGGAAATCCCTGTCGGCACCGCTCGATCGGCTCGCCGCCTTCGCCGCCGATGCGGACAATCCGCCAGCCAGGCGGCGGGAGGCGAACAGCGCGGTGGCATTGTTTCAGCGCCGCGGTGACGAACGCCAGAGCCGGGCGGTCCTGTCGCCGCCGCGCCTGCGGCCGATCGGCATGCTGTTGCTGGTGCCGGATGGAGCGGGCGGGTGACGCTCGATCTGCACGAATGCTCGGCGTCCGGGCCGGGGCTGCCGGAGGCGTTCCTGCGGTTTGAACTGGGCGAAGTGTTGGGCAGGCTTGGCCTGTTGCCAAAGTCCGGCAGGCTATTCGAGCAAGGCTGGGACATGGTGCGCCGGCAGGTTCGCGCGCTTGGCGGTGCCGGCGGCCCGTTGCGGGTCACCAACCACATCATTGCGCCGCTGGCGCCGCGCCTGGGTTACGGCACGCCGCAGCGTCAGGCGGCCGTGACGACGCGCGAGGGCCCGGAAGACGGCGGCTGGCTGATGCATGCGCCGGACACGGCGCGGCTGCGGGCCTGGTCGGTGGCCACCGACAGTGACCTCGATGCGCCGCATCGCAGTGACCGGGCCTATCGTTTCAGCCCGACGCGCAGCGCGTCGCGTGTGTTGGTGTGTTCCGGCGAATCAGCCGGATTGCTCACCGACGGCACGGAGCTGCGCCTGCTGCTCTGCGATCCCGCGCGTCCGGACAGCCATTTCGCCATTCCGCTCGCCGGGACCGCGGGTTGGCAGGAGCAAAACCTGGCGCCGGATTCCTATCGTGCGTTGCTGGCGCTGGCGGCGCCGCGCGGTCTGGCCGCGTTGCCGGATCTATTGGATGCGGCGCGGCTGAGCCAGGCCAGGGTCACCAAAGACCTTCGCACCCAGGCGCGCACGGCGGTGGAAGGCTTTCTGCAGGCGGTGCTCGACGATCCGGCGAACGCCAGCCGGCTCCGGCGACACACCGACCGCGACCGGCTGGCCCGGCAGCTATGGGGCGAAGGCCTCGTCCTGGTTTATCGCCTGCTGTTCATTCTGAAGCTGGAAAGCGCCACCGATTCGGCGCGTGTGTTCAGCTTCGCCGCCACCGCGCTTTGGCGGCACGCGTTGTCCCCCAACCAGGCGCTGGGGAAGCTGGTGCGGCGGCAGCTCGACCACGGGCACGAGACGGGGCGCATGCTGGCCGACGGGATTCGGACCGTGTTTCGTGTGTTTCGCGACGGCCTGACATGCAGCGAACTTTCCATCGCGCCGCTCGGCGGTGCGTTGTTCAGTGCGGACTCGACTCCGTTGCTCGATGCGCTGAACTGGAGCGAGCGCTCCGTTGCGCTGTTGCTCGATCGTCTGCTGTGGACCACGCCGAAGGGTCGCGAACGCGAGCGCGTCCAGTATGGTCCGTTGGACGTGGAGGAACTGGGCCGGGTCTATGAGGCGCTATTGGAATTGGAGCCCGGCATCGCGTCCCAGCCGATGATGCGGCTGCGGCGCGCCAGGCTGGAAGTGGTCGTGCCGGCCGACCCGGCACGCCGCTATCAGCCCGGCACCGATCCAGGTTCCGACGACGCCGAATCAGCGAGCCGCGGCAACGTGGTGCGCAAGCAGGACATCCAGTCAGGCTGCTTCTATCTGCGCGTGGGGCTTGGCCGCAAGGCCACCGGCTCGTACTACACGCCGCATGAATTCGTGCGATTCCTGGTGCGAGAGACGCTTGACGCGCAGGTTCGCGACCGCAGTCCCGACGAGGATCCCGACCCGGCCGGCATCCTGGCGCTCAAGATCGTGGATCCGGCGACCGGCAGTGGGCATTTCCTGGTGGAAGCCTGCCGGTTTCTTGGCGAGGCCCTGTATGCGGCGTGCCGCCTCTGCGACACGCAGGCCACGACCGTCGAAGCGGCAGCCGCGCATGCGACGGGGGACCAGCCTGCGCGACTGCTGGCGCGTGCCAAGACGTTGCGCGCGCGTGTGGCAGCGCTGCCGGACCCGGACCAGGCGTTGCTGGCCTATCTGCCGAGCAAGGTAACCGAGGGCGGGGACACCGGCGTGTCGCAGAGCCGCGCGCTCGCGATTTGCCGCCGTCTGGTCGCCGTGCATTGTCTCTACGGCGTGGACCGCAATCCGCTGGCGGTGGAATTGGCGAAGCTGTCGCTCTGGCTGGAATCCTATGCGGAAGGATTGCCGCTGACCTTCCTCGATCATCGCCTGGTACAAGGCGATTCGCTTGCCGGGCCGTTCTTCGCGCAGCTTGTAAGTCTGCCCGTCAGCGGCGGGCCGCTCGGCCCATTGCTGGCGCGCGGCGTTGCGGCGCGACTTGGTGCCGCGTTGCACGCGGCGCTGGCCGAAGTGCGAGCATTGCAGGCGACCGTTGGGCGGGATGCCGCCGACCTCGCATTGAAGGCGGGAGCCAAGGCCAGGCTTGATGCAGCGCTGCACCCGTTGCGGCAATTGGCGCGCGCGTGGTCGGGTGCGACAATGCTGGGCCTGCGAGAAGCGGACGACGAATTTCTCGCTTTGGCGCAAGGCCTCGCCACAAACGGCATTTGGCCGGAAAAGGTGACGCGCCGCCAGGCAACCCTGCTTGCGGCGGGAAGCCAGGCATTGGCGTGGGACCTGACGTTCCCCGAAGTGTTCCGGCCCGATGCCGCGGGCGCGCGTACCGGCGGTTTCGATGCGGTACTGGGCAACCCGCCCTGGGACATCGTGCAGCAGAATGCCAAGGAATTTTTTGCCGGTTTCGATCTGTCCATTCTGGATGCGCCCACCAAGCGCGAGGCCCGGGGCAAGCAGGCGCGGCTGCTGACAGACCCGGCGACCGCAGTGGCTTTTCGCGCATATCAGGAAGGTTTTGCGCAACAACACCGGGTTGTGGACAGGCTCTACGCGCATCAGAAGGTCGCCGTGTCCGGCCAGGCAACCGGCGGCAAGCTCGATAGCTTTCGCGTGTTCGCCGAACGCTCGTTGCAGTTGGCCGGACCCGCGGGCGCCATCGGCATGGTCGTCCCGTCGTCGTTCCATGCCAACGAAGGAGCGACCGGCATTCGGCGGCTGTACCTGTGCGAGACCGACCTTCGCAAATGCCTGTCGTTCGAGAACCGCCGCAAGCTTTTCGACATTCACGTGCGGCAGAAATTCGCCCTGCTGGTTGCCCGCCGGCCCGGACCGACCCGGACGGTGCGCTGCGGCTTTTATCTCGACGACTTTGCCCAGATCGGCGATCGGGCCCGGATCATGCGCTACGATCGTGCGTTCATCGAGAAATCCGGTGGCGATCACCTGACGTTCCTGGAGTTGCGCTCGGTCGCCGATCTCGCGATCGCGCGACGGGTGTTTCTGCGGAATCCGTCGCTGCGGGATTGGACGTCGCGGCATGGCATCGTGCTGGGACGGGAGATGAACATCACCGACGACGCCCACCGGATCACGCCGGTGGCGCATCCGCGGCGCAATCGGGCGGACTATCTCATGCTGCATGAAGGCAAGACTATTCAGCAGTTCGATGACCGCTGGGATTCCGGACCCCGTTACGCGGTGGCACTGTCCGCGCTGCAGGACAAGCCGGCCTGGCAGGACGCGGCGCGCTACTTCCGGTTGGCGTTGCGGAAGATCGCCCGGTCAACCGATGAACGCACGGCGATCGCGGCGTTCACCTCGCCTGGCTACCTGTTCAACGATACCGCTCCGGTGGAACGCACGCCGCAGCGCCGTTGCAACGCGGCCGCGCTGCAACTCTGCGCGGTGATCAACAGTTTCGCGTTCGATTGGGCACTGCGGCAGAAGGCGGCGGCAACGGTGAATCTGTTCATTCTCGAAGCCTGCCCCGCATGCGATTTAGCCCCGCACGCGGCTCGCTTCCTGGCGCATGGCGCGCTTCGCCTGTCGTGCAACCACGCCGCCTTTGCCCCGTTATGGCACGAGCAACTTGGCACTGTCTGGCGGGAGGTGACACCCGCCGGAAACTGGCCGCCAATCGCTCCCGGGCCGGCGCGCTGGCGGTTGCGCGCGGCGATCGATGCCGTGATCGCGCAGGCCTACGGGCTGACCCGCTCGGACTACGAACATATTTTGGCGAGCTTCGCCCACAAATCGTTCGCCGCGGCACCGGCGCTGTGCCTCGCGGCGTTCGATGCGCTGGTGGCGCGGGGGCCTGCGGCATTTTGTCACGCACACGATCCGTATGACGACATCAGGTTGGTTGCCGCGGTGGCGATGCCGGTGGGCCCATGCCTGGCACGCCAACCCGGGCGTTCGGTCGCCGCCTGATCTGCCCGCGCGAACCGCCTCCAGCTTGCCGGTCATCGTCTTTCGGGATGCGCGCCGGCGCCTCTACCGCCGAACCGGCGACCTCGATCGCCACAGCGTCAAATTCCTGTGCATCAATGTTGCCTGCGCAGTGGCGGAGACCGCTTTGCGCGTCGCCGGCAGGTTCAGCATGACCCGGGCACTCCGGTTGGAGCGCTGTTCCCGCGATGCGCGCGGCGTTGGATGGCGCGGCCGCCCCGGGAGGGGCCTGATGCAAACGGCCAACCCATGCCGCTTCGCACTAACCGGTTCATGCATCGCGGGCTGTACTGACTGGCTAATCCACCGTCGCGCGCTCTCATCGGTTAATTCCCGGCGTCCACAAAACGTCACCGCCTGCGGCCGCATTCAGCCGGCGCGCCAGAACGAACAGATGGTCCGACAGCCGGTTCAGGTAGCGAACCACCGCCGCGTTCACCGGTTCCGCGTCCGCCAGTGCCACCACGCGACGCTCGGCACGGCGCACGACACCGCGCGCAACATGGGCGTGCGCCGCACCCGGACTGCCGGCCGGCAGCACGAAGCTCGTCAATGGCCGCAGCGCTTCGTTCATCGCCGCCGCCTCCTGCTCCAGCCGCACGGTCACCGTGTCGGTTACCCGCAGCCGGTCGCCGCCTTCGCCGGGGACGCAAAGGTCCGCCCCGACGTCGAACAGGTCGTGCTGGATGCGTGCCAGCATGGCGTCGGCGCCGGCGTCGTCGAGGGTCGCCAGCCGCAGCACGCCGATCGCGCTGTTCGCCTCGTCCACACAGCCAATCGCCTCTATGCGCAGCGCATCCTTGCGCACGCGCGTGCCGTCGCCCAATGACGTGTCGCCGGCATCGCCGCCGCGTGTCGTCACGCGATCGATCCGTACCATCCAGGTTCTCCTGTCAGCCGCGCACCGGCAAACTCAACGGCGCGATTTCGTCGGCACGACGCTGCGCCCAATCGTGGTTTGGCGCGTTGGCCTCCATGCGCGCCTGCGCGGTGCCGAGCACCTCCAGCGCCTCGGCATGGTCCAACGTCAGCACCTGGCCCGCGTCCACCACTTGCGCTCCGTCCACGAACACGCTGCGCACGGCGCGATCCGCGGCGGTGTATATCAGCGAACGCAGCGGATCGCGCACCGGCCGCATGAAGGGATTGGCGAGGTCCACCAGCACCAGATCGGCACGCGCACCTTCTGCGAGCCGCCCGATGTCGTCCCGCCCCAGGGCTGTCGCGCCGCCGACCGTCGCCGCATGGAACATCGCGGCGGTGCTGGTTGCGGTGATGTCCCGCGCGGCCACGCGCGCGAGAATGGCGGCCAGGCGCATCTCCTCGATCAGGTTGTGCGGCGAAACGTCGGTGCCGAGGCCGATATTGATCCCGGCGCGCCGATACCTGCCGAAATCTTCCAGTGTCTGGCCGTAACGCGCGAAGGGCGATGGGCAATGCGCCACCGAAGCGCCGGCTGTCGCCAGTATGGTGACGTCATCCTTGGTGTGCCAGCGCGTCCAGGAGTGCTCGTCAGTGAAGATCGCATGGCCGAGGATGCTGCGCCGGCCGAGAATGCCGATGTCGCGCGCCCACCGGATCGGCGTCTTGCCGTGCCGGTGCGTCATTTCGTTGAACTCGTTGACGCTCTGCGCGCAATGCGTGGTGAACGGTAGATCAAGCGCCTCCGCCGCTTCCCAGCTTTCGCGCAGCAGCGCCTCGCTGCAGGTGTCGATCTGCGCGGGACACACCACGCCGGACAGCCGCCCGCTGGGATGCCGCGCGGCTTGCGCAATAAGCGCCAAAGCATCGTGCAGGCCACGGTGGCCGGCTGCCTCGTCCCAGACGTATTTGAGCTGCCAGCCGTTCTCCAGGTGCCAGCGCGCCGACGCGTAGCCGGGTGCCAGGAACACGCGCAGGCCGCTTTGGGCCGCGAGGTCGATCCAGCCGGGATCGGCGCCGGAGAGGTCGGCCACCGATGTGATGCCGGTGCGCAGCATTTCACAATAGGCGACGGTCTTGCCCGCGTGTCGTCCTGCGGCATCGGTGCGGAACGCGAAGGAGCGCTCGTACAATCCGCTCATGAACATCGCCGGCACGCCGTGCTCTTCTCGGATGCCGCGAAAGAACGGCTCGGTGCTGGGATGCGAGTGGATGTCCACCAGGCCAGGGATCAACATCAACCCACGTCCGTCGATCGCGGTGTCCGCGATGCCCGCGTAGCGCGCGCCGACATGCACGATGGTGTTGCCGCTGAACGCCAGGTCGGCATCGCGCAGATAGACATGCGTGCCGGCCGCCGCGTCCCAGGCGACGATCCAGGCCGCGTTCCGGATGCAGGTGGTGTGCGCCATGGTTGCCCTCCTGTCCCGTTCCACTCCGTTCAGGCAGCGGGAAAACTTTGCCGGCTGGTTCCGCGCGGCCCCAGGGACTACGCCTTGGGCCTCCGGTCCACCACCCGCCGCGCCTTGCCCAGCGAGCGTTCGATTGCCCCCGACGCCTCCACCACCACCCGCGTGGTCAGCCCGATCGTGTCCTTGATCCGCGCCACCAGCGTCTTCGCTTCTTCCGCCAGTGCCACCGGATCGAAGAAATCCGGCGGCGCCTCGACATGCACCGCCACGTCGTCCATCCGTCCGTCCCGGGTCAGCTCGATCTGATAATGCCCCGTCAACACGTTGCTCTTCAGTAACTGCTCTTCGATTTGGGAGGGAAACATATTCACTCCGCGCACGATCAGCATGTCGTCCGACCGGCCGGTAACTTTCTCCATCCGCCGCATCGACCGCGCCGTGCCGGGCAGCAGCCGCGTCAGGTCGCGTGTGCGATAGCGCACCACGGGCATGCCGACCTTCGTCAGCGAGGTGAACACCAGCTCGCCCGGCGTGCCGTCCGGCAGCACCGCGCCGGTTTCAGGATCGATGACCTCCGGATAGAAATGGTCCTCCCAGACGTGCAGCCCGTCCTTGGTCTCGACGCATTCGTTGGCGACACCCGGTCCCATCACCTCCGACAATCCGTAGATGTCCACCGCGTCGAGCGCGAACCCCGCCTCGATCTCGCGCCGCATCGCGTTGGTCCACGGCTCGGCGCCGAAGATGCCGATGCGCAGCGAGCATTCCCGTGGGTCGATCCCGTCGCGGCGGAACTGGTCGAGGATCGCCAGCATGTAGCTGGGCGTCACGGTGATGATGTCCGGCCGGAAATCGTTGATGAGCTGCACCTGCCGCTCGGTCATGCCGCCCGACACCGGCACCACGGAACATCCCAGGCGTTGCGCGCCGTCATGCAGGCCCAGGCCACCGGTGAACAGCCCGTAGCCATAGGCGTTGTGCAGGATCATCCCCGGCCGCCCGCCCGCGGCGTAGATCGAGCGCGCCACCACCTGCGCCCAAACCTCCAGGTCCTCGCGCGTGTAACCCACCACCGTCGGCTTGCCCGTCGTGCCCGACGACGCATGGATCCGCACGATTTGCTCGCGTGGCACCGCGAACATGCCGAACGGATAGTTCGCGCGCAGGTCCTGCTTGGCGGTGAAGGGGAATTTCGCGAGATCATCCAGTTGGCGAAAATCGTCCGGATGCACGCCGGCCGCGTCGAACGCGGCGCGGTAATGCGGCACGTTGGCGTAGGCGTGGCGCAGCGTCCAGGCGATGCGCCCGCGTTGCAGCGCGGCGATTTCGTCGCGCGACGCGGTCTCGATCGGATCAAGTCCCGCCAGCATTGTTCTCCGCCTCCCGGTTGCCGCGCAGCGTGCGCGTGTGGCCGCGGAATTCCGCCACCAGCGCGCCGTCCGCGGTGCTGACTCGAATGTCATACATCCCGGACCGCCCGGTGCGCATCCGTTCCACCGCCTCCGCTACCAGCACCTCGCCGATCCGCCCCGGCCGAATGAAGGCAATCGCGGCGTGCTGCGCCACCGCCGCGTCGCCGTGCCGGTTGGACGCGAAGGCCATGGCGGAATCCGCCAGCGTGAAGATGAATCCGCCATGGCAGATGCCGTGGCCGTTCGCCATCGCCTCGGTGACCGTCATGGACAGGCGCGCACGGCCCGGCGCCGCCGCCTCCAGCCGCATGCCGAGCCCGCGGCTGGCGCGGTCGGCCTGCCACATCGCCTCGGCCTGCGCGCTGACCAGTTCGTTCATCGCCCTATGGAATCGCCCTATGGATTAGCTGTTCGGCTCATCGCCACGCGAACTGACCATGTAGTTCATGCCCTTCCTCCGAACACCGGCGCCCGCTTCTCCAGGAAAGCCCGCACGCCCTCCGCATAATCTGCGCTGCGGCCGGCCGCCGCCTGCGCGTCGCGCTCCAGGTCCAGTTGCGCATCGAGGCCATTTTCCCCCGCCGCGGCGAACAGCCGCTTCATGCGCGCCAGCGCCTCGGTCGGTGCTTTTGCCAACGCCGCCGTCAGCGCCTCGGCTTCCGGCAGCAGAGCAGCGGCGTCCACCGCCTTCCAGATCATCCCCCAGGCTTCGGCGCGCGTTGCCTCCACGGCCTCGCCCAGCATCGCCAAGGCGCGCGCCCGCGCCTCGCCGATGCGATGCGTGAGGAAGAAGCTGGCACCGGAATCCGGCACCAGGCCGATCTTCACGAATGCCATGGCGAATTTCGCGCCGCGTGCCGCCAGCACGATGTCGCAGGCGAGCGCGTAGCTGGCCCCGGCACCCGCCGCCACGCCGTTCACCGCGCACACCACCGGCAACGGCACCGCCCGCAGCTTGCGCACGAGCGCGTGGTGCAGGTCGGCGACCGTGCCGAGATCGGGCGGGCCGTCGGCATTCTGCAGCACCGCAGGTCCCAGCTCCTGCCCGGCGCAAAAGCCGCGCCCGGCGCCGGTCAGCAGCAACGCGCGGCAGGACTTGTCCGCCTCCGCTGCGTCCAGCGCCGCCAGCAGGGCGCGCAGCATTTCCTCGTTCGCCGCGTTCAGCTTGTCCGGTCGGTTCAGCGTCAGCTTGCGCCAGCCCTCGCGCGGCTCGATGCGCAGCGTTTCGCTCATGTCATCCTCCGCCACACGGCAAACCTATCCCGCCGCATGGGGGCTGGCCGCGGCGCCGAAGAGGCGTACCGTTCCATCACCCCCTCCCTCGCTGCCGCACCGGCAGATTCGTGCGGTACACCACCCGCTTCAGCGCCATCGCCGACTCCACCGACTGCACACCCGGGATCCGCATCACCACGCCGCGCAGGAACGCCTCGAACGACGCCAGGTCCGCCGCGACGACACGGATCAGGTAGTCGCGCGCGCCGGTCATCTCGTACATCTCCATCACCTCGGCGCACGCACCGATCGCCCGCTCGAACGCCGCCAGAGCGTCGTCGCTATGCGTCGCCAGCTTCACGCTGACGAACGCGTTCACCGTCAGCCCGACCTTCTCCTGATCGAGCAATGCGACATAGCGCTGGATGACCCCTGCCTCCTCCAGCAGCTTCTGCCGGCGGTGGCATGGCGAGGGCGACAGCGCCACCGCCTCGCTCAGCTCGATCGTGGTCGCGCGGCCGTGCGCCTGCAAATGCTCCAAAATCGCGATGTCGAGCCGGTCCAGCTCCATGCCCTCATCCTCGGTTGCAGCGCAGCATTTTAGCCGATCCTGCCAAATCGGCGTGGGCGGGCACAGAACTATGGCAGCCTTTCCCGCGGCGCCATACCTACAATGCCGCGTGGGATGGAACGGCACAGCCCGCCGCTTTCCATTATGAGAGGACGATCCACGATGGATATCGGACTCGGCCGCGCCGTCGCCACGCTCGAATCGCGCTTCGCCGACCTCGACCACCCGGTGCTGTTGACCGGCATCCAGGCCCTGGTGCGGCTGCTGCTGGAACAGGCACGGCTCGACCGGGCGGCCGGTCTCCACACCGGCGCGCTGGTGTCGGGCTATCGCGGTTCGCCGCTGGGCGGGCTGGACCAGGAACTATGGCGCCGCGCCAGGCTGCTGGCGGCGCACGACATCCATTTCCAGCCGGGGCTCAACGAAGACCTGGCCGCCACCATGCTGATGGGCACCCAGATTCTCGACGCGTTTCCCGGCGCCCGCGTCGATGGCGCGTTCGGCATGTGGTATGCCAAGGGCCCCGGCGTCGATCGCTCCGGCGACGCGCTGCATTGCGCCAACATGGCCGGCACCCACCGGCACGGCGGCGTGCTGGCGATTCCCGGCGACGACCACGGCGCGCACTCCTCCACCTATCCGCACCAGACCGAGTTCCTGTTCCAGAACGTTTTTGTGCCCGTGCTGAACCCGGGTTCCGTGCAGGACATGATCGATCTCGGCCTCGCCGGCTATGCGCTGTCGCGCTACAGCGGTTTGTGGGTCGCATTGAAAACCACCGCCGAGACGGTCGAGCAAGCGGCCACGGTAACGGTGCGCTCGCAACGCGGGTTCGTGGTGCCGGAACTTGCCCTCCCACCGCATGGCCTGAATTTCGATCCGCATCTGCGCATCCCGGCGGATCGTGCCGAACTCGAACGCCGCGTCATCGACGAACGCCTGCCGGCCGTGCTCGCCTGGGCGCGCGCGAATCGCCTCGACCGGCTGGTGTCCGGTGCGCCCGGTGCCCCGATCGGCCTGGTGACCGTCGGCAAGGCGCACGAGGACACGCTGCATGCGCTGCGCATGCTCGGGTTGGCGCGTGATCCGCGCATTGCGCTGTACAAGGTCGCACTGACCTGGCCGCTGGAAACCGAGGGCCTGCGCGACTTCGCCCGCTTCAAGCGCGTGCTGTTCGTCATCGAGGAAAAGCGTCCGTTCGTCGAGCCGCAATTGCGCGACGCGCTATACCATCTGCCGGCCGCCGCGCGCCCCGACATCGTCGGCAAGACCGACGCGCGCGGCGCCCCGCTGCTGTCACCGTTGATGGAGTTGTCGCCCGAATCGGTCGCCGCGGCGCTGCTAAAACTGCTCGGCGCGGCCGGGATTGCTGTCGCTATGCCGGCGGGGGATGGCTTCTGCGCTGCGCCCCGCGCAACGCCCGCACGGCCGATCGAGCACCCCGCCGGCCTGCTGCACCGCGCGCCGGCGTTCTGCGCCGGCTGTCCACACAGCACCTCCACCAAGGTGCCGGAGGGCAGCTTCGCCACCGGCGGCATCGGCTGCCACATCATGGCGCTGGATGCCGGCGATCAAACGCGCACCTATGTGCAGATGGGCGGCGAGGGAATTCCGTCCGTCGGCATGGCGCCGTTCACCGACTTGCCGCACACGTTTGCCAACCTGGGCGACGGCACCTATCAGCATTCCGGCAGCTTGGCGATCCGCCAGGCGCTGGCCGCGCACGCGCGCATCACCTTCAAGCTGCTGTTCAACGACGCGGTGGCAATGACCGGCGGGCAGCCCGCCGAGGGTGCGCCGACCGTGCCGCGCATCGCCGCGCAACTCGCCGCGGAAGGCGTGCAACGCATTGCCGTGGTGGCGGACGATGCCGCCCGCTTGCCACGCGCCCGCGACCTGCCGCCCGGCACCACGCGCCACCCGCGCGAGCAACTGGACGCGGTGCAACGCGAACTGCGCGACTACGACGGCGTCTCCGTGCTGATCTACGACCAGGTGTGCGCCACGGAGAAGCGCCGCCGGCGCAAGCGCGGACTGCTGCCGCAGCCGCCGCGCCATGTCGTCATCAACCAGCACGTTTGCGAAAACTGCGGCGATTGCTCGGTGCAGTCGGGCTGCATTGCAATCGAGCCGGTGGAGACCGCGCTCGGCCGCAAACGGCGCATCAACCCCACGAGTTGCAACGTCGATCTGTCCTGTTTGAAAGGCTTCTGCCCCAGCTTCGTCACCGTCGCCGGGGCGCCCTCCGCGCCGGACATAGATCTGCAATGGGAACAACGCGAAGCCGCGCTCGCGCAAGCCCTGCCACAGCCGCAACTGCCGGACACGACTCCGTGGCGCGGGCTGTTCGCCGGCATCGGTGGCGGCGGCATCGTGACCGCCGGCGCAATCCTTGCCATGGCGGCGCATATCGAGGGACGCCAGGTGCGCACGCTGGATTTCACCGGGCTGGCACAGAAGAACGGCGCCGTCGTCGCGCATGTGCAGATCGCCGACAGCGCGGCGGAGCTGGACGTGGTGCGCATCCCGCTCGGCGCCGCCAATGTGATGATTGCCGCCGACCTCGCGGTGGGCTGCGCGCCCGGCGTGCTGGAACGGACCGCAAAATCAGCCGTCGTAGTCGGCAACCTCGACCTCGCCGCCACCGCCGCGTTCAAGCAGGACCCGCGCTTGCCGATCGACGCCGTGCTGCACCGGCGCACCATCGAACATGCCACCGACGCTGGAAAATCAGTGTGGCTGCACGGCGTGCGCATCGCCGAGACCCTGTTCGGCCACGCCCAGGCGATGAACACGTTGTTGCTCGGCGTCGCATGGCAACGCGGCCTGGTGCCGGTGGGCCAGGCGGCCTTGCTGCGCGCCATCGCGCTGAACGGCGCGGCGGTGGAAATGAATCGCCGCGCCTTCCTGTGGGGCCGCATCCTCGCGCAGCAGCCCGAACTGGCAGATGAAATCCTGCGGCCGGCGGCATTGCCGCCGGCGGGCACGATTGAAGAGCTCGTGGTGACACGCGCGAAGTTCCTCACGCACTACCAATCGGAACGCTACGCCGGCGAGTATCGCGCCTTGATGAGCGACGTGATCGCGCGCGAGAACGCGGTAGCCGGCCGCCCCGGCAAGCTGTCGCGCGCTGCGGCCGAGGGCTTGTTCCGCGTGATGGCCTGCAAGGACGAATACGAAGTGGCACGGCTGCACGCCGAGGCCGCGTACGGCGCCAATCCGGTCTTCCATCTGGCGCCGCCACTGCTCGCGCGCGTCGATCCGGCGACCGGCCGACCGCGCAAGATGGCAGTGCCCGGCTGGCTCGCCCTGCCGCTGTTCCGTGCGCTGCGGCACGGCAAGCGGCTGCGCGGCACCAGGCTCGATCCGTTCGGCCGGCTGGCCGAGCGGCGGCAGGAGCGCGCATCGCGCGATACCTATGTCACCGATCTGCGCGCCGCGCTGGCGGCGTTGCGGCCGGACACGCTGGACACCGCGGTGGCGCTGGCCGCGCTGCCCGACATGGTGCGCGGCTTCGGCCCGGTGAAGGACGCCAACCGCCGCCAGGCGGAAGCCCGGCGCGCGACGCTGCTGGCATTGCTCGCGGCGCCGCCCCGGCCGGCGGCGACGGCGGCGCCCAACGTCGGCATCCTGGTGCCATAACCGGCGATCAGGGCGACCCCGGCCGTGCCGGGCACCCTGGCAAAGGCGGCGGCTTCACCGCAAGCCGGACCGAGGCGTCGATGCGTGACAGGAACAGCGGCAGCCGGTGTTCCGCGATATATAAGTCCGTCGCGATCCGTGCGCCCTGGAACGCGCCATAATCATCCACGATCAGGATGCCGCCGGCCGAGAGCAGCGGATACAGGTGAAGCAGTTCGTGGTAGGTCGAGCGGAAGAAGTCGGTATCCAGCCGAAGCAGGCTGATCGTCTCGGGTCGCGTCGTGGGCAACGTGTCTTCCACCTTGCCTTCGACGAACACCAACTTGTCTTCCGGGTAGCCGGACGAAGACACCACCTGCCGGACGTGGTTCGGTCCGCCGCCATAGCACCAGCGGCGCCCGTTCCGCTGGTAGTGTTCCCAGGTCGGCAGCGCCGGAACCCCGTCCCAGCGCGCGTCCAAAAGGTCCGGCCTGGGCATCCCGGCGAAGGTGTCATACAGAAAAATCCGCCGCGACGTGTCGCCGAAATGGATCAGCGCATGCGCGGCCAGCAGCATGGAGCCGCCGGACCAGACCCCACATTCGACGATGTCGCCGGGAACGCCGGCCCGCACGATGTATTCGATCGACTGGTAGAGCGACCAGGCGGACTCCACCCCGGACTTCAGCGTTCGCGTGTGCTGACGGATTCGTTCGATGAGGCCGGCAAAGAATTCATCGGAAATGTCGAGATATTCCAGCGTCGTTTGCCCGGTGTCGAACTTCAGCATGGCATCCCCAAGCAATGGCGGCTCGGCTTGCAATATCCTGGACGGCGCTAAGAATCCGTTAAGCCCCGCCGGGTGCGTGCGCCGTCGCGAAACGGACTGAACCCGCGGCATAGGTCAGGCGGCGCATACGCGATTCAGTTCGGTCGCCGGCATGCAAACCGGCCCACTGCCCTATGCCCCGCCGTTCACGTCGATCGTGGTGCAGGTGATGAAACTCGCCGCATCGCTCACCAGGAAATCCACCACGGCGGCGATCTCCTCCGGCTCTCCCGCCCGTCCCAGCGCACTGTTCATCGCGCGCTGCTGCGAAACCTGCGGCACGCGCGCGCCCATCGCCGTGTTGACCAGCCCGGGCGCGATCGCGTTGACCCGGATGCCGTGCCGGCCCAGCCGCTTGCCCAGGCTCTGCGTCAGGTTGATCACCGCCGCCTTGGACGCGCCGTACTCCACCACGGTGCTGCCGTTGCGCCCCGCCATCGACGCGGTGTTGACGATCGCCCCCGGCTGCCCCGCCGCGACCAGCCGCCGGGCGACCCATTGCGCGGCGAAGAACGGCACCCGCAGGTTCACCGCCAGCGTCGCGTCGTATTGCTCCGGCGGCACGTCGAGGTAGTCCGTCTCCGGGTGAAACACCCCGGCATTGTTGAACAGCACCCGGATCAGCCCGTGTTCCTGCTCAATACGTTCGAGCGTTGCCGCCATTTGGCCGAGGTCGGTGAGGTCGCATGGGTAGTGCGGCCAGTTGCCGGCGCCGTCCGCGCCGATGTCGATGCCGACCGACTGGTAGCCGGACTGGCCGAGCCGCCGGCACGCCGCCTGGCCGATCAGGCCGTTGGCTCCGGTGATGACGGCGACCTGTGCCATGATTCCCTCCGTGGTTTTGCGAGCACGCTACCCCGCACGGGCAGGTATCGACAATCGCCCCAGGCTGCGGTGACCCATCTCGGCATGCCGCGCGAGGGGGCTACGCCTGACCGCGGCGGAGCTTCGCCTTGCGCCGCGCCGCGTCGGCTGTGGGACGAACTGGCCGTACGGTTGGTATGCGAACGAGGTTCAGGTTCGGCCGGCTCCCAGCCCGCATTGCTTCGCCAGCAGCGTGTAGGACCGCCGGCGCGCCTCCGGCTCGTGCAACGTGGTCAGGATGGCGATCTCGTCCAGACCGTGCGCCGCTGCCAGTTCGCGCAGTTTTTCCCCGACCACGTCCGGGGTGCCATACAGCGCCCGCGCGCGCAGCCGCTCAACGCGCTGCAGGTCGCCGCCGCTATAGGGATACGCCGCCGCCTCCTCCGGCGAGGGCAGCGCGGCATACACCCCGCGGTCGCGCCCCAGCCGCCACATCTCCCGCGAGGTGAATAGCCGCGCCGCTTCGTCCTGGGTCTCTGCCGCCATTGCCCAGACGCAGACCGCGGCATGCGGGGTTGGATGTTGCCGGCACGGCCGATATCCCTCCCGATAGATCGCCAACGCCTGTTCCACGCCGCGCCCGTCGGTGATGAAATGCGCGAAGCAGAACGGCAGGCCGAAATACGCCGCCACCTGCGCGCCATAGTCGGAGCTGCCCAAAATCCACACCTCCGGCACGGTCGGCCCGCCCGGCTGGGCACGGATGTCGCGGAATGGGTGGCCCTCGACCAGCGGTTCACCCGCGACCCATGAGAGCAGGTCGCGGACCTGGGCGGGGAAGTGGTCGGCGGCGGTGTCGGCTTGCGGATTGAGCGCGTATGCGGTGCGGCCATCCGAGCCTGGCGCCCGCCCCAGCCCCAGGTCGATGCGGCCGGGCGCGATCGCCTCCAGCACACGGAACTGTTCCGCCACCTTGAGGGAAGAATAGTGCGGCAGCATCACCCCGGCGGTGCCGACGCGAATGCGGCTGGTGGTGGCGGCGATGGCACTGATCAGAATCTCCGGTGCGGTGCCGGCCTGGCTTTCGCTGTTATGGTGCTCGGCGCACCAGTAGCGGTGGTAGCCGAGCGCCTCGCAATGCTTTGCCAGCGCAAGGCTTTCGCGAATGGAGGTGTCCGGCGAGCGGCCGGTCACCACGGTCGATTGGTCGAGCACGGACAGACGCAGCATTCCCCAGGCTCCTTAGTGTTGCAGGAGATTATGGGGTGCATGGGTCGGAAGGCGAGAGGGCTGGCGTGGCAGGCTTGTCCCGGCTTCCCGAAGCTGAACTGGCCGATCGCGCCGCGTGAACTGCCATGCGACCGCTCGGGAGATGTGTCGGCCAGCCTTACCCGCCGCCGAGCGCGGCCGGTGGTTCATTCACATCCGCCGCCGGTGGATTGCGCGCGGCTCCGTCAGAGGCGCCGTCTGCGGATCGTCGCATCCGCTTGGCGGCCGGCACCTTGCGGTCTTCGCACGTGCCGGCAACCTTGAAGTCCGGTCTTGCGGGCCGGTTGGTGATGAAATCAGTGGTTCCCGTGGTCGCCTCCTGGATGTGTCTTTCCCCGATTTCCCTCCTGATGACCCCCGCCCTGGTTTACCCCACGATAGCCGGCGCCCTGGCCCGGCGGCCGGTTGCCGCCCTGAACATGTGCTGCTCGATAGCCGGCACCCTGGCCGGGCGGCCTGCCGCCACCCTCGTGATGCTCCGCGTGATCGCGCCCGCCCCAATCGCCTCCATGGTAATACCCACCGCCCCAGCCGCCGCCGATGACGCCACCGCCACCGTAGCCTCCATAGGGAGGGTAGCCGTAGCTGCCGTAGGCCGGGTAGCCGTAGCTGCCGTAGGCAGGGTACCCGTAGCCCCCATAAGCTGAATACCCGCCATAGCCACCGGCGGGATACGTGCAGCCCTGAAGCGATCCCGCTCCGACGATCAGCAGCATCGCACCCAGCGTCCGTCGATTGTGCCACCTGATCACGGCTGCTCTCCACATTTTACTCACCGTTCAGCGCCCCCATGGAAGAACTCGGGCAAACCCGGTGCGTTGCGGCATCCGATTCAAACTGTCGGTGCTTTGTGGCAACCGTGAGGTGATGACGGCGATCCGCTTCGAGACGATGCGGCGGCGCCCAGGATTTTCCCGGGGACCGGAACGCATCATGCCCGGATGCCCGCATGCCGGGTCGGGCGCGGTTTTCCGCGCCGACATGCCTCGGGACAGCCTGGACAAGCTGGCGGCAAGCCGGTTGGCCCGTCCCTTGCTCCGCAACCGGCGAACAACTGGCCGAGCGACCGGCGAACCCTTGAAGATCCTGCTTGCCGACGACGACGCCGAACGCGCCCGTGTCCTCATGCGGTTGCTCGCCCGCGATCCGTCGGTGCAGGTAGCCGCCATCGAGCCGGGCATGCTGCTGGCCGATGCGGTCGCTGCCCACCGGCCCGATGTGGTGCTGGTGGACATGACCCGGCCGGACCGCGACGCGCTCGAAGGCCTGCGCCAGCTCTCCGCCACCCGCCCGCATCCCGTGGTATTATTCGTGGACGAGGACGATCCCAGCTTCATGCAGGAGGTGATCGACGCCGGAGTGTGCTCCTACAATGTCGGCTCGGTCACGCCGGCTGAAGTCAAGCCGGTGTTGCGCGCCGCGGTCGCCTTGTTCCGTCGCCACCTGCAAACCCACCAGGCCCTGACCGCGGCCGAGAGCAGGTTGCGCGAGCGCGACGTGGTTGACCGCGCCAAGGCGATCCTGATCCGCACCCGCAAGCTGTCCGAGCCGGAGGCCTATCGCTGGCTGCGCCGCCAGGCGATGGCCAGCGCCCGCCGCATCCCCGAGATCGCCTTGGCGGTGGTGCAGGCCCACGAAAAGGAAACGCCATGACCAGTCCCGTGCGGCTAGGACTGCTGCGCCTGACCGACAGCGCGCCGGCCGTGCTGGCCGACGCCGAGGGCCTGTACGCCGCCGCGGGATTGGATGTCGCGCTGCAGATCGAACCGTCCTGGGCCAATGTCGCCGACAAGCTGGCCTGGGGCAAATTGGATGCCGCGATCATGCTGCCGCCGCTGGCGCTCGCCGCGGTGGCCGGGCTGCGTGGCATGCGCACGAGGCTGCGCGTGACCATGGGCATCAGCCAGGGCGGCAATGCGGTGGTGGTGGGCCGGGCCGCTGCCGCCGCGTTGCCCGAGGTGATGCCGCCTGATGCCGCCGCCGCGGGCAGGGCGCTGGGGGCCTGGTTGCGCAACCAGGCGGCGCCGCCGCGCTTCGCCGTGGTGCACGTGTTTTCCACCCATAATCTGCTGCTGCGGCATTGGCTGGCCGCATGCGGGGTCGATCCTGACCGCGACATCGAAACGGTGGTGGTGCCGCCCGAACGCGTGGTGGAGACGCTGGCAGCCGGGCAGATCGCCGGATTTTGTGCCGGCGCACCCTGGGGTGATTACGCCGCCGAGACCGGCACCGGCCGGGTAGTGCTCGGCAGCTCCGCCATCCGTCGCCGGCATCCGGAAAAATGCCTGGCCTTGGCTGCCGGATGGGCGGAGCGGCAGCCGGAAGCGGCCAAGGCACTGGCGGTTGCGCTGTACCGCGCGCAGTGCCTGTGTGATCTGCCGGATCGCGCCGCGATGCTGGCCGCTCTGCTGGCAAACCGGCTTGGTCTGCCCGAAACCGCCACGCGGGGGGCGTTGCCTGGGGGCACCGGTCTGGAGCAAATCGGCTTTGCCGCCGCGGCCAGGTTGGATCCCGGGGACGCATTGTGGTGTTTGCGGGAAATGCGCCGCTGGGGCTGGCTTGATGCCGATCAGGACATTGCCGCGCTGGCCGCGGAGACGTATCAGCCGGTTGCCTTGGAGGCTTGGTCCTGACAAGACCGAAACTTGGGCGACGGATCACAGGTGATTCGTGAATTGCCTATTCTAGTGGCAATTTTAATATAAATGCACTCAAATGCCTATAATTCCGGCGATACTGCACCGCGTCATGCCCGATATAGCGCGATAAGGGTGGCACGTCGTTTGCGTAAGCACACTCGCCGGGCAAACGCATCCGCCCGGCAGCGACTGCTCAACGGCGGGCGGCACGCTGCACCGGGGCTGCTTGTCCCCGAAGACATCTGACGGGTCAACGAAGACCCGTCCCGTCGGAGCCGTCCTTCCATGCACAAGGGTTTTCTCAAGGCTGGGCACCTGCCCACCCTGTTCGCCGCATTCTTGTACTTCGACATGAGCTTCGCGACCTGGGTCCTGCTCGGCCCGCTCGGCGTCGCCGTGGCCCGCGATCTGCATATCAACGCCGGCCAGAAGGGCCTGATGGTCGCGGTCCCCGTGCTGGCGGGCGCCCTGCTGCGCGTGCCGCTGGGGCTGCTGGGCGATCGCTACAAGCCGAAATGGGTCGGCGCCGTCGCCCAACTCGTGGTGATCCTCGGCCTCACGCTGGCCTGGCGGCTGGGCATCCATAGCTACGGCGGCACGCTGTTGCTCGGGACTGTCCTGGGGCTGGCCGGCGCGTCCTTCGCCATCGCCCTGCCGCTCGCTTCCGCGTGGTACCCGCCCGAGCACCAAGGCACCGCCCTCGGTCTCGCCGGCGCCGGCAATTCCGGCACCGTCCTCGCCGCGCTGTTCGCTCCGACCCTTGCCATTGCCTATGGCTGGCAGAACGTGGTCGGCCTTGCCGCGATCCCGCTCACCATCACGCTGGGGCTCTACTGCATCCTCGCCAAAAACAGCCCGCGGCCGCCGGTGCGGAACTCGCTCGCCGATTACCTGCGGCTGCTGCGCATCGGCGACACCTGGTGGTTCATGTTCTTCTATTCCGTCACCTTCGGCGGCTTCGTCGGCCTGTCCTCCTCACTGACCATCTACTTCAACGACCAGTATGGCCTGCCCGCGGTGACCGCCGGCTTCTGCACCGCCGGAGTGGTGTTCGTCGGCTCGCTGATGCGGCCGATCGGCGGCGCGGTGGCCGACCGCGTCGGCGGCGTGCGGGCGCTGACCGTGCTCTATGCGTTGGCTGTGGCCGCCTTCGGCACCATCTCCGCCGGCCTGTCCACGATCTGGCTGGCGATGCCGGTCTTCGTGCTCGGCATGCTGGCACTCGGCATGGGCAATGGCGCGGTGTTCCAGCTCGTGCCGCAACGCTTCGCCCGCCAGATGGGCATCATGACCGGCATCGTCGGCATGAGCGGGGGCATCGGCGGCTTCTACCTTGCCTCCAGTCTCGGCTACTCCAAGCAGCTCAGCGGTAGCTATGGGCCTGGCTTCCTGGTGTTCGCCCTGCTGGCTGCCACCGCGCTGGTCTGCATCAGCGGTGTCGCGCGGCGCTGGCGCACCACCTGGGCCGAGGCCCACGGCGCGGCACGGGTCTGAGGGCCGCATCATGAACATGTTCGCCCCGCAGCGGCAACGCCTCGTTATCGTCGGCAACGGCATGGCGGGGATCCGCACCCTGGAGGAAATCCTCACCCGCGCGCCGCAGGATTTCTCCATCACCGTGTTCGGCGCGGAGCCGCACGGCAACTATAACCGCATCATGCTGTCGCCGGTGCTGGCGGGCGAAAAATCGTTCGCCGACATCGTCACGCATGACCGTGCCTGGTACGCCGACCGCGCCATCGAACTGATCGCCGGCGAGGCGGTGGCGGAGATCGACCGCACCGCCCGCGTGGTGCGCGGCGAGCATGGCACCACGCGGCCTTATGACGCGCTGCTGCTGGCCACCGGTTCCGATCCGATCATGCTGCCGCTGCCGGGGGCCAAACTGCCGGGCGTGGTCGGCTTCCGCGGCATTGCCGACGTGGAGGCCATGCTTGCGTATTGTCGCCCGGACGGCCGCGCCGACGGCCCGCCGGCAACCCGCTCGGATGCGCATCCCAGCGGCAACGCCGTGGTCATCGGCGGCGGCTTGCTCGGCCTGGAGGCGGCGCACGGCCTGTCGCGCAACGGCATGGCGGTGACCGTGCTGCACCTGATGCCCACGCTGATGGAACGCCAGCTCGATCCGGTATCGGCCGGCCTGCTGCGCGCCGATCTGCAAGCGCGCGGCATCGCCGTGCTGACCGAGGTCAACACCAGGGCGATCCTCGGGGAGGACCGCGTGACCGGCGTGGCCCTGGCGGACGGACGCGAATTGCCGGCGGACCTGATCGTGATGGCGGTTGGCATCCGCCCGAGCGTTATCCTCCCGCGCGCCGCCGGCCTCGCGGTCGGCCGCGGGGTGCAGGTGGACGACGCGATGCGCACCAGCGATCCGGCGATCTACGCGGTCGGCGAGTGCGTGGAGCACCGTGGCGCCGTCTTCGGCCTGGTCGCGCCGATCTGGGACATGGCGAAGATCTGCGCCGACAACATGACCCTGACCGCCGACGCCGCCTATGTGCCGGCCGTCAGCGGCACACGGCTGAAAGTAACCGGCATCGACATGTTCTCCGCCGGCGATTTCTCCGGCGGCGACGGTGCCGAGGCGATCGTGCTGCGCGACGACGCGCGCGGCGTGCACAAGCGGCTGGTGCTGCGCGACAACAAGCTCGCCGGCGTCGTCCTGTATGGCGACGCCGCCGACAGCGGCTGGTATTTCGACCTGCTGAAGACCGGCGCGGATGTGTCCGCGCTGCGCGACGAGCTGATCTTCGGCCCGTCGGTCGCCGGCGGCACCAGCGGTGTGGAGGCGCTGCCGGACACCGCGGAAATCTGCGGCTGCAACGGCGTGTCGAAGGGCAAAATCCTGGCAGCCATCGCCGAGCATGGCCTCACCACGCTGGATGCGGTGCGGGCGCGCACCAAGGCGTCGTCGTCCTGCGGGTCCTGCACCTGCCAGGTCGAGGCACTCCTGCAATTCGCCCTCGGTGCCGACTACGACGCGACATCGAAAGTAAAGCCGCTGTGCAAATGCACGTCGGAAGGCCACGACGCGGTGCGCGCGGCGATCCGCGACCGCCGGCTGAAATCCATCCCGGCGGTACTGCGCGCGCTGGGCTGGACCACGCCGGACGGCTGCGCCAGTTGCCGCCCCGCCCTCAATTATTATTTGCTCTGCGCCTGGCCCGGCGAATACCGCGACGACGCGCAATCCCGCTTCGTCAACGAGCGGATGCACGCCAACATCCAGAAGGACGGCACGTTCTCCGTGATACCGCGCATGTGGGGCGGCGTCACCAGCGCCGCCGAACTGCGCGCCATCGCCGACGCGGTCGAGCGCTACGACATCCCGACCGTCAAGGTCACCGGCGGCCAGCGCATCGACATGCTCGGCGTCACCCGCGAGCAACTTCCGCACGTGTGGCGCGACTTGAACGCGGCGGGACTGGTCTCCGGCCACGCCTACGGCAAGGCGCTGCGTACGGTGAAGACCTGCGTCGGCTCCGAGTGGTGCCGTTTCGGTACGCAGGACTCGACGGCGATGGGCATCGCATTGGAGAAGATGTGCTGGGGCTCCTGGACGCCACATAAGGTGAAGCTCGCGGTGTCGGGCTGCCCGCGCAATTGCGCCGAAGCGACAATCAAGGATTTCGGCGTGGTCGCGGTGGACAGCGGCTGGGAGCTGCATGCCGCCGGCAACGGCGGCATCAAGGTGCGGGTCACCGACCTGCTGGCCAAGGTCGCCACCGAAGCCGAAGTGCTGGAATATTGCGGCGCCTATC
This sequence comes from Acetobacteraceae bacterium, assembly GCA_035535035.1. Lineage (GTDB taxonomy): Bacteria > Pseudomonadota > Alphaproteobacteria > Acetobacterales > Acetobacteraceae > JASHVB01. The sequence continues at coordinate 11,450 of DATLQW010000094.1, read as the reverse complement.
TACAGCTTTACCGCGAGGAAGCACGCTACCTCGAACGCACCGCGCACTGGGTCGAGCGGGTCGGCATCGACACCGTGCGCGCCCGCGTGGTGGACGACGACGCCAACCGTGCCGCGCTGCACGAGCGGTTCCTGTTCGCGCAAAGCTTTGCCCAGGACGATCCCTGGGCACGTGAAGCCGCCACGCGCACGCGCTTCGCCGACCTGGCCACGGTGGAGTGACGCCGATGGACGACAGCAATCCTCAACTTGACGCGGCAGGCCGCCGCCACCCCACCGCCATGCCGGGAGTGGGGCAGCCTGCGCCGGTCAGCCGCAACGAGATCAGCCGCAATGAGATCAGCGACGATGAGAACAGTCCCGCGGACGGAGACTTTGCCGCCGCCTGGCAGGATATCGGCATGCTGGACGACATCCCGCGCCAGGGCGCCCGCACCGTCGCCACGCCACACGGCGCCGTCGCGGTGTTCCGCACCCAGGACGATCAGGTGTTTGCCCTGGCCGACCACTGCCCGCACAAGGGCGGAAAACTGTCGCACGGCATCGTGCATGGGCACGCCGTCACCTGCCCGTTGCACAACTGGGTCATCAGCCTGGCCGATGGCCAGGCCGCCGAACCGGACGAAGGCTGCGTGAACCGCTTTGCCGTCCGGCTGGACGGACGGTGCATCCAGCTCGCGGGGCCGCTATGACCGCGGTCGCCACCACCTGTCCGTATTGCGGCGTCGGTTGCGGCATCATTGCCGAGCGCGGCACGCTGCGCGGCGATCCGGCGCATCCGGCCAATCGCGGCAGGCTCTGCGCCAAGGGGGCGAACCTCGCGCGCACGCTGGACGACACCGAGCGGTTGCTGGAGCCCAGCGTCGCCGGCCAGCCGGCAAGCTGGGATACGGCGCTCGACCTGATCGCGCGCCGATTCAGCGATACCATCGCCGAACACGGGCCGGACAGCGTCGCATTCTACGTGTCGGGGCAGTTTCTCACCGAGGACTACTACGTCGCCAACAAGCTGATGAAAGGTTTCATCGGCAGCGGCAACATCGATACCAATTCGCGGCTCTGCATGGCGTCGGCGGTCACCGGCCAGGTCCGCGCGTTCGGTGAGGACGTGGTTCCCGGCGTCTATGACGACTGGGAGCAGGCGGATCTGGTGGTGCTGGTGGGGAGCAATGCGGCGTGGTGTCATCCAGTGCTGCACCAGCGCCTCGCGGCGGCGCGCGCGGCGCGCGGCACGCGGGTGGTGGTGATCGATCCGCGGCGCACCGCCACGGCCGAAATGGCCGATCTTCATCTGCCCTTGGCCTCCGGCACCGACCTGGTACTGTTCCAGGGGTTGCTGGCCTATATCGCCGATGCCGGCAAGATCGACGCCGCCTGGACAGCGCGCCACACCAGCGGACTGGAGGCGACGCTGAGCGCCGCCCGCGCTGACGCCTTCGACCTCGAGACCGTCGCCGCGGAATGCGGCATCGATCCGGAAATGCTGGAGACCTTCTACGGTTGGTTCGCCGCCACCGAATGCGTGGTGACCGGCTTCTCCCAGGGGGTGAACCAGGCGGAAGACGGCACCGACCGCGTGAACGCCATCATCAACTGCCATCTGGCGACCGGGCGGATCGGCCGGCCCGGCATGGGGCCGTTCTCGCTGACCGGCCAGCCCAACGCCATGGGCGGGCGCGAGGTCGGCGGCATGGCCAACCAGCTCGCCGCGCATCTCCGCTTCGACCGACCAGAGGAGGTCGCGGCGCTGCGCCGGTTCTGGGGTGCCCCCGACCTGACGACCCGACCAGGGCTGAAGGCGGTGGAATTGTTCGATGCCGTGGCGGACGGACGGGTGAAGGCGCTGTGGATCGCCGCCACCAACCCGGCCGCGTCGATGCCGCGCGCTCAGCACGTTCGGGCTGCGCTGGAGCGCTGCCCGTTCGTGGTGGTGTCGGATTGCTGGCCCACCGACACCACCGCGTTCGCCGACGTTCTGCTGCCGGCCGCCGGTTGGGGTGAAAAGGACGGCACCACCACCAACTCCGAGCGCCGCATCTCGCGCCAGCACGCCTTCCGCACGACGCCCGGCCTGGCGCGGCCGGACTGGTGGATGTTTGCCGAAGCCGCCCGCCGGATGGGGTTCGCCGATGCGTTCGCCTGGGACAGCCCAGCGGCAATCTTCCGCGAGCATGCCGCGCTCTCGACCGTCGCCAATGCGGGCAGGCGCATGCTCGATCTCGGCTCGCTGGCGACACTGGATGATGCCGAATATGCCAGCTTAAAGCCGATCCGCTGGCCGTTGCCGGCAAATGCTCCCGGCGAGGGTGGCCGGTTGTTCGCCGCCGGCGGCTTCCCCACCGAGGACGGCCGCGCGCGCCTCGTTCCGGTGCGCGCCGCCCGCGACCGCCCTGCCGCCCGATCTGCCGCGCGCAGCCTGATGCTCAACACCGGCCGCGTGCGCGATCAGTGGCATACCATGACGCGAACCGGGCGCGTTCACGAACTTGCCGGCCACACGCCGGAGCCGATGCTGTCGATCAATCCGGCGGATGCCGCGGCGCTTGATCTGGCGGCAGGCGCGCTGGCCCGCGTGGAGACAGAGGCCGGTTTCGTGCTGCTGCGGACCGCGCCGGACCATGGCCAGCGCCGCGGCGAAATCTTCGTGCCGATGCACTGGAGCCGGCAGTTCGCCTCGACCGGTCCCGTGGCGCAGACCGTCCAGGCGGCGTGTGATCCGTGGTCCGGACAGCCGGCGCTGAAATCCACGCCGGCGCGCGTCAGCCGGGTGGCGATGCGCTTCCATGGCCTGCTGCTGCGCCGTGCCGCGGTGGTGCCGCCGGCCGGGGTCCACTGGGTCCGCATCGCCGTGCCGCGCGGCGAAATGTTCCGCCTGATCGGGCTGGATCCACTGCCGGCCGGTGCGGCACTACAACGCTTCGCTGCCTCTCTGCTGCACGTCCCGGGCGCGGAGTTGGTGGAAATGGCCGATCCGGCCCGCTCGATCCTGCGGCGCGCGGCGCTGCGCGACGGCGTGTTGGAGGGCTGCCTGTTGCTGGCCCCCAGCAACACACCCTTACCGGCCGAGGCCGGCTTCGCCGCGTTGCTCGGTGGTCCGGTGTTGCCCGGCACGCGGGCCCGTTTGCTCACTGGCAAGGCGGATGCAGCGGAGGAGGGCGTGCGGATTTGTGCTTGCCTCGGGGTCACCGAGGCGGCGATCCGTCACGCCTGCGTGTTGCATCGGCTGCGCAGCCCGGCCGAACTGGGCGCGCTGCTCGGCGCCGGCACCAATTGCGGTTCCTGCCTCCCCGAACTGGAAAGAATCCTCCGTGATGTCCGAGCGCCCGCCGGTTGAACCCGGCTATTTCCCGGCTTTCCTCCGCCTCACCGGAGCGCGGGTGCTTGTCGTGGGTGGTGATGCGACGGCGACCGCCGAGGTGCGGCGATTGCTGGCGTCGGGCGCCACTGTGGTGGTGGTGGATTCCATCCCCTGCGCCGCGCTGCTGCGGCTCGCGGCAGCAGGTGAGGTAATCCTGCACAGGCGGCACTTCTGCCCGGGTGATCTTGCCGGCGCAGGTCTTTGCCTCGTCGCGCTGAACGATCGCCCGGCGGCGGACGCGGTTGCCGCGGCAGCGGACGCGGCCGGCGTGCTGGCCGGTGTTGCGGGCCGACCGGCGCAGGCGGACTTGCTGGTGCCGGACGTGGACGGCTGCGATGCGCCAGGCGATGAGGATAAAGCGCGCCGTCCCGCGGCGCGACGTGGGCGCGCCACGCTGGTGGGGGCCGGGCCGGGCGACCCCGGGCTGTTGACTTTGCGCGCGTTGCAGGCGTTGGAGTGTGCCGACGTGGTGCTGTACGATGCACTCATCGACCGGTCCATCCTCGACCTGGCCCCGCGCCGCGCGCGGCGTATCGATGTCGGCAAGCGCTGCGGTCGCCATGCGATGAACCAGACGGCGATCAACCGGCTGATCCTGCAGCACACGCAAACCGGCGCACATGTCGTCCGCCTGAAGGGCGGCGATCCGTTCGTGTTCGGTCGCGGCGGCGAGGAACTCGGCTGCCTGCGCGCCGCCGGCGTTCCGGTCGAGGTGGTGCCCGGCGTCACCGCGGCTTGTGCGGCAGCGGCCAGCCTTGGCGTGCCGCTGACCCACCGCGGACTGGCGCGGTCGCTGCATTTCGTCACGGGCCACGGCGCGGATGGCGCGGTCCCTGCGCACGACTGGGCCGCGTCGGCGCGCGCCGGCGGCACGATCGCCGCCTACATGGCGTCCCGCACGCTGGAGCTCCTGGCGGCGCGGCTGGTCGCGGCCGGGTTACCTGGATCGACGCCTGCCGTGGCGGGAGAGCATGCCAGCCGGCCGCAGCAGCGGCATTTGTTCGGCACGCTCGCGACGTTGCCGGGACTGCTGGCCGCACAGGATTTCGACGGGCCGACATTGGTGCTGATCGGCGACGTCGTGGCGCTCGCGGCGGCGCAGCGGCAGCCGGCGTTGCCACGTGCCGCCTGAGGATTTCTCGCGGTACATTGCCGCGCTCGGCCGCGGCCCGGGCCGCTCGCGTGCGTTGACCCGCAACGAGGCGCGCGATGCCTTCGCCACGGTGCTGGCCGGCGAGGTCGATCCGCACCAGGTCGGCGCCTTCCTGATGCTGTTGCGCTACCGCGGGGAGGACGCCGCGGAGGTCGCCGGCCTGGTCGAAGCCGCCCGGGCCCGCCTGCCGCCCATGCCGGGCGTCGCACTCGACTGGCCCAGTTACGGCGCCGGACGGACTCGGAGCGCGCCATGGTTCCTGCTGGCGGCACTGGCCCTGGGGCAGGCCGGCATCCGCGTGCTGATGCACGGTTCGAACGCATTCGGCATGGCGATGTCGGTTGCCGAGGGCCTGGCCGCGCTCGGCCTGGCGCCGTCACGCGATGCCGAAGCCGCCGCCCAGGCGCTCGACCGGACCGGTTTCGCCTACCTGCCGATCGCGCAACTGTCCCCGGAGATCGCGCATCTGCTGGGATTGCGCCGATTGTTCGGGCTGCGCTCGCCGGTCAACACCGTGGCACGTTTGCTCGATCCGGCGGGCGCACCGGCCGGCGTCGATGGCGTGTTCCACCCTGGCTATATCGACGTGCACCTGGGCGTGGCGGAATTGCTCGGTCGGCCACGCCTGCTGGTGTTGAAGGGTGGCGCCGGAGAGGCGGAACGCGTACCGAGCAAGCCGGCAACGGCGCATCTTTGGGCAAGGGGCGTCGGCCGGACGGAGATCGCGCTGCCGCCGATGGTCGGCGCAGCGGCTCGCCGGGGTGAAGCCGACGCGGGTTTGCTGGCACAGGTGTGGCGCGGCGAAGCGGCGCGCGTGCCGGAAATCGCCACCATCCAGTGGACGATCGCATTGGCCTTGCTGGCGGTCGGACACGCCGCGGATGCGCGGACCGCGCATGCCGCTGGCTTGCGTATTTGGGCCGCGCGCCGGACCTGGTGACGCCGACCGGCCGCACGGGCGGCTGCCGTCGCCAGGCGACGCCCGGAAACAGGCGAATCACATGCGGCCACACGCAGACCATAGCGTGCATCGAGCAGAACGGCGCCGACTGGAATCGTCCCCGCGGGTCGAGGCGGGCTGACATATGGAAGCCGGTCAGGCCGACGATGACGACCGCTGCCCGCGCCCTGCGGACGAAACGAGGCTCGCTTGCGTGGACGATACGGCTGTCGTGTCAGAGCGTTGCCCGCAGCGCGGACAATCCCTTTCGCGTCACGGCGACCAAGCGAATTCCGGCGCCGTGCCCGCTTGTATCAGAGCCGTGCCAAGCTTCTTAAGGCGGTCCATGGTATTGAAGGGCGCCGGATTTTCGCCCGGCACCCAGCAGCTTTCCACGGCATTGAGCAAGCAGGTGAGGGTTTGCCTGAACGTGAGGGACGGGTCCGGGCTCGCGGTCGATCGGGTAAAGTCGAAGACGGTCGGAAACTGCACCGCCTTGCCGCTGTACGACCAGTGTCCGCTGGCATCCCGCTGCAGCGCGCGACCCTCATACACCTGCTTGAACACGTAATAATGCGCAAACGCCTCTCCATCGGTCACGTCGTCGGGCGGCTGGTCGGGATCGCCCTGGGTTCCTTCCCCTTCGCGCTTGATCCGTGCCACGGCAGCGAGCGCGTCCTCGACCGACGTGATCTGCCCACCTGGCGGATCCGGGATGTTCGTGTGGTAATTCGTCACTTCGGTAATGACCACGTGCGGCGCCGCCGGAACGATCGCCGGGTTGACGCTGCCGAGCCCGGCGGCGATCGTATCGTAAAACGCCCCGATCGTCGCCGGTCTGTCGGTGAGGACGAGACCGACGGTGCGGAATTCGGGTTTTTCGATCTCCATGAACACCGCCAACTGAAGCGGCGAGAGCGGTCGCAGAGCGACCTCGTGCCTGAGATGGATGTCGCCCGGCAGCGTGTGCGTGGGGTAATGCGGAATGAACGCGGCGTTGTTGACCGCCGGCTTGCCGCCGATTGCCGTCAGCATGTTACCCGCCAGCGCGAAATGATTCATTTCCTGAATGACCACCTGCTCGATTATGCCGGCGACGCCGGATGGATCGGTGCCAATCGACCATTGCGCACAAAGGTAAGGCGGAATCGTAGAAAATTCGAGCTGCATCGCGGTCTGCAGCGCCTCCTGCAGCTCGGAAACTGTGTGAATGCCATCCTTTACGTGTTGGGCAATCGTTTTCATGTGGCCTCCCCCTACCTGAATTGCCGCCGCGCCACGAGGATACCGAGCATGACTTGTTCCAGGCAAGCCGCATGGGGGACGGTTGCGGCAAACCGAGCGATAGCGATCGCTCCGACGAGGACACCCGCAAAGTCCCTCAGCGAGGCAGGTGATTTGTGCCAATCGTCGCCAAGGCCACCGCGGCGGACCGCCGGCAATTCAACCGAGGCAGCCATCGCGACCCCGCCCGCCGATCCGGATGGCGCCGGCAAGCACATGCAACGCCCGCGCGAGGATGACATCATCCATGGCGCTTCCCCGATCGTCGCGTTTCCAACGTAGCCGCCTCAGCTCCGCCTGACAGGGAGCGGCACGATCGGCTCGGGGTCGTCGATCAGCGGATCCAGGTGAAAGCGAGCACGCAGCGCGTCCATGTCTGTAACCGTGACCGTGTCGCCGGTGATGTGCATCCCGTACCGCTCCATGGCCGCGAGGATCCGCGAGAACGTCTCCCGGGTCATGCCGAGGTGCCACGCGATGAGGCGCTTCTCCAGCGGCAGCCGCACCGGCCCGTGGGGTGCCACGTCCTGCACAAGCCCCAGCAGGTAGCAGCCGACGCGCTCCTCCGCCGAGCGGAGCTTCAGGTTCTTCCCAAGCTTGACCTGACGGCGGAACTGCGCGGCCTGGCAGCCAAGGATCGCGAGGCAGAGCGCATGATCGGTCGCAACGGCCGCACGGAACGTCTCCGCACGGATGAGGACAAGGTGGGCTTCCTCCAGGACGCGTGCCCGCGCCAGGTATGGCTGCCGATTCAGCACTGCGGCCGGGAGCAAAAGATCAATCGGCCGGACGAGTTCTATCAGGGCCTCATTGGCTCCGTTGACGCCCAGCAGGTCCACGCTGCCGGCCATCAGGAACTGCGCAAAGGCGGGTGTTTCGGCTTGCTCGAACAGCGTGCTGCCGGCCGGCACCCGATGCTGGACGCTCTGCTCGGCGAGGCGATCGAGCGTGGCCGCGGGTACGAGGCGCAGCCAAGGGGTCTCGGCCAGCGCCATGCGTGGTGAGGGTGCCGTTAGGACCGCCGTGGCGGCCGCGGCCGATCGACCTTCGGCGGAATCAGAGAACCCGTTCGCATCCATCAGGCTTGGTCATCCCATCCAGGCCGGTCGGAACGCCCGGCACGAACCGCCAAGTGATCTACATCACGCAGTAGAGCATTGGTGGTCATGACAAGCTTTGATCCAGATCAATGCCGAAGCCCGGCGATCACGCCATGGTTGGTCCCGATCATCCCGCCACCGCCAGGCCGGCGGCGATGCCGCGCACCGACCTCACCTTCACCTCAACCCAGCGGGCGGATGGCGCCCGCCGCAAGGAGACCGGACCGTGGATGGAATGACAACGGGCGTTCTCGCGCCCGAGACCGCCGCCGCGATCGCGCGCGCCGGCGTGCAGGGCAATCCGCGACGGGGCCTCCTGATGGGCACGTGGGGGTTTTTCATCGGATTTGCCGCGGTCGCGCTGTACGGGCCGGCGGCGCACGCCTTCCAACAGTCGATGCAGCTTTCGCCGCTGCTGGTTGGCCTGCTGGTCGCGGCCCCGCAGCTTACCGGTTCGCTGCTGCGCATCCCGTTCGGCGCCTGGGTCGACAAGGTCGGCGGCCGGTTGCCGATGCTCACCCTGTTCGGCATCTCGATCGTCGGCATGTGGGGGCTGGTGTTCATCCTGGTCACGGTACCGCACGTAACGGCCGCGCTGTATCCCGTGATCCTGCTGTTCGGCTTCATGAGCGGCTGCGGCGTGGCCTCGTTCTCCGTCGGTGTCCCGCAGGTGTCTTATTGGTTTCCGCGCGACCGGCAGGGTACCGCGCTCGGCATCTTTGGCGGCGTCGGCAATTTGGCGCCGGGCCTGTTTACGCTGAGCCTCCCATTTGCCATCGGTGCGCTGGGGCTCGCCGGGTCGTACCTGGCCTGGCTCGCCTTCCTGCTGATTGGCACTGCCATCTACGGCTGGCTTGCACGCGATGCGTATTACTTCCAGCTTCGCGCGCGCGGCACCGGCGTCGAGGAAGCCCGCAACGTTGCGCAAGCCTGCGGCGAGGAATTGTTCCCGCGCGAGTCCGTCTGGGGCGCGCTGATGATGGCGGCGGACGAGACGCGTACCTGGGGGCTGACGTTCCTGTATTTCGTCTCGTTCGGCGGCTTCCTGGCGCTGACCGCCTGGTTCCCGACTTACTGGACCAATCTGCACCATCTCAGTCTCACCTCGGCGGGCATTCTTGGCGGCGTCGGCTTTTCGCTCCTGGCGGCGGTGGCACGGGTGTTCGGTGGCGGGCTGGCCGAACGGGTCGGCGGCGAGCGGATGGCGGCGGCTTCGTTCACCATCGTACTGCTGGGTGCGGCGTTGCTGACCGCGGTGACTTCGTTCCAAATCAACGTGTCGGGCGAGCTCCTGATCGGCCTTGGCATGGGCCTGGCCAATGCCGCCGTGTTCAAGATGGTGCCGAAATATGTCCCGCACGCCGTCGGCGGCGCTTCCGGCCTGGTGGGCGGGTTGGGCGCGCTCGGCGGATTCGTGATCCCGCCGACCCTTGGCATGTTCGCCGGCGCGCTCGGTGAGTCCGGCTATTCCGGCGGGTTTTTCATCTACGTCGTGCTGGCGGTGGCGGCCATCCTGGTCTCCATCGGCTTCATCCGCACCCGTAACATCCCGATCGCGGCGTGACGCCGCCGCCAGGAATCGCAATCGACAAGACCCGCAAGGCAGCAAGATGAGCCATTTCCTCGATCGCCTCACCTTCTTTCGCAAGAGCGTCGGCACGTTCTCCGGCAACTACGGCGTCGTTACCAACGAGGACCGGCGGTGGGAGGAGGCGTATCGGGGCCGCTGGCAGCACGACAAGATCGTGCGCTCCACCCATGGGGTGAATTGCACCGGCTCGTGTTCCTGGAAGATCTATGTCAAGGGCGGCATAGTGACGTGGGAGACGCAACAGACCGACTACCCGCGCACCCGTCCCGACATGCCCAACCATGAACCGCGCGGCTGTTCCCGGGGCGCGAGCTACTCCTGGTATCTTTACTCCGCCAATCGCGTGAAGCACCCGCTGGTGCGCGGGCGCTTGCTGAAGCTGTGGCGGGAGGCACGTGCCGCGCTGTCGCCCGTTGCCGCCTGGGCCGCCATCGTGGAGAACCCCGAAAAGCGCGCGAGCTACACCAGCAAGCGCGGTCTGGGCGGCCTCGTCCGCGCGACCTGGGACGAGGTCAACGAGATCATCGCCGCCGCCAATGCCTATACGGTGAAGCAGCATGGACCCGACCGCGTGATCGGCTTCTCGCCGATCCCGGCTATGTCCATGGTGTCCTATGCCGCCGGCGCGCGTTACCTGTCATTGCTCGGTGGCGTTTGCCTGTCGTTCTACGACTGGTATTGCGACCTGCCGCCCGCCAGCCCGATGACCTGGGGCGAGCAAACGGACGTGCCGGAAAGTGCTGACTGGTACAATGCCGGTTATCTGCTGATCTGGGGCTCCAACGTGCCGCAGACGCGCACACCCGACGCGCATTTCTACACGGAAGTCCGCTACAAGGGTACCAAAAGTGCCGTGATCTCGCCCGACTATGCCGAGGCCACCAAGTTCGCCGATCTCTGGCTGCATCCCAAGCAGGGCACCGACGCGGCGCTGGCGATGGCGATGGGCCACGTCATTCTGCGTGAGTTCCACCTGAACCGCAAGGTTGCGTGGTTCGACGACTACATCAGGCAATACACCGATCTGCCGATGCTGGTTCGCCTGGTGCGCAAGGATGGGCGCTATGTGCCCGACCGCCTGCTGCGTGCGGATGATTTCGCGGACAGCATGGGCGAGACGAACAACGCGGCCTGGAAAACGGTCGCGCTCGACGCGGATGGCAATCCGGCGGTACCCCTCGGCTCGGCCGGGTTCCGCTGGGGCGAGGTGGGAAAATGGAATCTGGAAGAACGTCGCAGCGATGGGGCGAAGACGTCGTTGCGGCTCAGCCTGATCGATGACGGGGCGACGGCCGACGTGACTTTTCCCTATTTCGGCGGCGCCGCCACCAACGGATTCACCGCGACGGACCATCCCGACGTGGTGACGCGCACCGTTCCAATGCGCACACTTGCGCTGAAGGACGGCGAGACGCCGGTCGCGACGGTCTTCGACCTGCTGTGTGCCAACTACGGGCTGGATCGCGGACTGGGCGGCGGTGGCGTCGCGTCCGACTACGATCAGGACGAGCCCTACACGCCGGCCTGGGCCGAGGGCGTGACTGGAGTGCCGCGCGCGCACATCATCCATGTCGCGCGCGAATTTGCCGCCAACGCGGAGGCAACCAAGGGCCGTTCAATGGTGATCCTCGGTGCCGGGGTGAACCATTGGTACCACATGGACATGACGTACCGGGGAATCATCAATCTCCTGGTGCTGTGCGGCTGCATCGGCCAGTCCGGCGGCGGCTGGTCGCATTATGTGGGGCAGGAGAAGGTAATAGGGGCAAAACTCGTGGCCGAGGCGCATTTTTCGTTAGGTGCGGCTCGATCGAGTACGATTCGCTCCCTGTGTGCCCAACGCGGAACCCCTGTCTGGCCTGAGCCGAGCGGAACTTGAAGCCATGGTTATTGGGCTATTTGGTGAAGTCGCGGGGTTGAAGCAGGTGGTGGCGGAGCAGCGGGAGGAGATCGCCCGGCTGAAAGGGTTGAAGGGGCGGCCAACGATCAAGCCAAGCGGCATGGAGCAGGCGACCGAACCGGTGC
>DATLQW010000093.1:0-33423 GCA_035535035.1 Acetobacteraceae bacterium | reverse complement strand
CCGGCTTCGGGATGAATCTCCGCCGAGATGGTTGCGCCCGATACGCTCCCCGATGGACCGTCTCGTGCAGGTCCTCGATCCTGCGATCGAGGTCTGCCCCGTCGTCCTGCCACGTCAGCCCGTCCGCTCCGGGTGCGGCGTAGCTGTGAAGCCTGCGAACAACTCCGGGCAGCCGGATGCGAAATGGGTGGAGCCAAGGGCCGGGGCCAAGGGGTTGGGCCGCGAAGAGCGGACCAACCGGCACAGCAACGCACGCGCCGGGCACAGGACGGGGCAAGCGTGTCACAGGCGCTGGACCGCATACGGAAAGCAGCGAAGGAGAAGAAGAAGGAACGGTTCATCGCGCTTCTCCACCACGTCGATGTCCCGATGCTGCGGGCGGCGTTCCATGCCCTCAGGCGGGCTTCGGTCTTCGCCTCCCTGGCCGCCAGCTTCGCCTCATACTCGGCCTGCTCGCGCTCAAACCGCTCCTTGGCGCGGACTTCGATCTTGGCGCGCGCTTCGGCCAGCCTGGCCAGCCGTGCCTCACGTCGCGCCAATTCCTCCGGGATCGAAGATCGCGAAGCGAGCTGAGATGGCGAGCACGCGAGCCTCGACAGCCCGTCAGGCACATCCGCATGGTCCGCCACCTCGGCCTTCGCCAGCAGATCAGCCACCCCGGCCTTCAATTGGGCCTCGATCTTGCCCGCGTGCTCATAAGACAGAGCACTGTGCCGGCTGGCATTGGCGTGGATCTTGGTGCGGTCCAGCGCCACCATGCCCAGCTTCAAAACCCCCATCTCGCGGGCCAGCTTCAGCACCTCGACGAACAACGCTTGAATCCGCCTCAGGAACCGCCGGCGAAAGGTGGCGATCGTGTCGTGGTCGGGGTGTTCGTTCCCGGCAATGAAGCGGAACGCCACCGAGTCATACGTCGCCCGTTCCAGCTTGCGGCTGGAGAACACCCCCGTGGCGTAGCCATACGCCAGGAGGCTCCGCGGCACGGTCGGGTGATACGAGGCCGAACCCGAGCCGCGATAGCTCCCGCTCATCCCCCGCAAGTCCAGCCCTTCCACCACTTCCACGATGAAACGGGCCAGGTGCCGTTCCGCCAGCCACTCATCGACCGAGCGCGGCATCAGGAACCAGGTCTCACGGTCGGTCGGGCAAAAATTGCTCATGCATGGCATCCAAACTGGCGGCGGATCGACGTTGCGATTCTAGTGCGGATACCCGCGTCGTGTTAAGTTCGACAAGCTGCTAGCAGCAGGTGCCCCAAACGTTCCGGTCTCCGGCATCGTCAATGAGATGCAGCCCGCCGCTGGGTGCGATCGCCGATCCCGATGCGTCTCTCGTCCCGCCCAACCTCCGTTCTACCGTTCACGACAACGCCGGCGACAGCCTACGCCGACAGCCGCGCCATCACCGCATCCGGAATGTCGAAATTGGCATACACATTCTGCACATCGTCGCTGTCCTCCAGCGCCTCGAGCAATTTCAGCACCGACGCGGCGCGGTCCTCGTCCAGCGTCACGCTGGTGCTCGGCCGCCACTCCACCCGCGCGCTCTCCGGCGGCCCGAACCGCACCTCCAGCGCGTCGCGCACGGGGAAGAAATCCTCGGCGGCGCAGGTCACCTCATGCCCCTCCGCGTCGCTTTCGGCGTTGTCCGCGCCAGCCTCGATCGCCGCCTCCAGCATGTCGTCGGCCGACCCCGCGGCGGCCGGATACCGCACCACCCCCAGCCGGCTGAACAGGAAGCTGACCGAGTTGGTCTCGCCCAGCGCCCCGCCATGCTTGGCGAACGCGGCCCGGATATCCGAAGCCGTGCGGTTGCGGTTGTCGGTCAGCGCCTCCACCATCACCGCGACGCCGGCCGGGCCGTAGCCCTCGTACCGCACCTCCGCGTAATCAGCGCCGCCGGCGCCGCCGGACGCTTTCTTGATCGCGCGATCCACCGTGTCCTTCGGCATGTTGGCCTCGCGCGCCGCCGCCACCGCGGCCCGCAGCCGCGGGTTGGCCGCCGGGTCGGGCAGGCCCTGCCCAGCCGCGACGGTGATCTCGCGGATCAGCCGGGCGAACAGCCGGCCGCGCCGCGCATCCTGCGCGCCCTTGCGGTGCATGATGTTCTTGAACTGTGAATGTCCGGCCATGTTTCCAGCGGTCAGTTGTCAGGGATCAGCGGCCGGAAGATATAGCGTCCCGGCAAGCAACGCATAGGAGGTGCAATGTGGCGGACGCTCCCGGTTGGCCTGGCATCGAGGCACGCTGGACCTCGTCGGCGAAAACCGGGGTGGGCAGCGCGCTGTCGCCGGTCAGCCGCGTGTGGTTCACCGTCAGCCACGGCATCCTGAACGAGATCTACTACCCTCGGGTGGACCAGGCGTGCATCCGCGATTTCGGACTGATCGTCACCGATGGGGGCGAATTCTTCGCGGAGGAAAAACGCGATTGCAGCTTCGAGACCACCGCGATGGAAGACGGGGTGCCCGCCTTCCAGGTGGTCAGCACCCATCTCGGCGGGCGGTTCCGCATCACCAAATCCATCGTCTCCGACCCGCGGCACGACGTGGTGCTGCAGCAGATCGCGCTGGAGGTGCTGCAAGGTTCGCCGTTGCGGCTGTTCGCCCTGCTGGCGCCGCACCTGGTGAATGGCGGGGCGCACAACACCGCCTGGACCGGGGACTACAAGGGCTCTCGCATGCTCTTCGCCGAGGGCGGGGGCACCCTGCTCGCCCTCGCCGCCGACCGGCCGTTTGCCGCCACGTCGGTCGGGTTCGTCGGTGCGTCCGATGGCTGGCAGGTGCTGCACGCACATGGCCACCTGGCGGATAACTGGGACCGTGCCGCCAACGGCAACGTAGCGCTGACCGCCGAACTCGCGCTGGCGGGCGACACGCCGATCCATTTGGCGCTCGGCTTCGGCCGCAGCCCGGCGGAGGCGGCGTTCCACGCCCGCGGCAGCCTGCAAACCGCTTTCGCCGCCGTGGTGGAGCGCTACGCCGCCGGCTGGCGGGGCTGGCAGGCCGGGCTGCGGTCGCTCGACCGCCGAGTGGACGGGCACAACACCTATCGCGTCAGTACCGCCGTGCTGCGGTGCCATGAGACGCCGAACTTTCCGGGCGGCCTGATCGCCAGCCTGTCGATCCCCTGGGGCGCCAGCAAGGGGGACGACGACCTGGGCGGCTACCATTTGGTCTGGCCGCGCGACCTGGTGCAGACGGCGGGCGCCTTCCTCGCCTGCGGTGCGTTCGACGAGGTGCGCCGGGTGCTGCGCTACCTGCGCGCGGTGCAGGAGGCCGACGGCTCTTGGCCGCAGAACTGCTGGCTGGACGGAAAGCCCTATTGGCACGGGCTGCAGCTCGACGAGTGCGCGTTGCCGGTCCTGCTGGTGGATCTTGCATGGCGCCTGGGCGCGCTGCACCGACCGCAACTGGAACCGTACTGGCCGATGATCCGCGCTGCCGCGGGGTTCGTGGTGCGCCACGGTCCCACCACCGGCCAGGACCGCTGGGAAGAGAACGCCGGCTATACCCCCTTCACCCTGGCCGCCGAGATCGCCGGCCTGCTGGCCGCCGCCGATCTGGCGGAACTCTGCGAAGCAGGCGACGCCGGCAGCGCGATGGCCGGGTTCCTGCGCGACACGGCGGATGCCTGGGAAGCGCAGATCGACGACTGGCTGTATGTCGCCGACACCGCTCTGGGGCGCGAGGCGGGCGTGACGGGATATTACCTTCGCATCACCCCACCGATACAAGGCGAGGCGCGGGCTGCGACGCATGCCACCGTGGAGGTGCGCAACCGCGACATCTGCAGCGCGGACGTGGCGGCCGATTGCCTGATCAGCACCGACGCGCTGGCGCTGGTGCGCTTCGGCCTGCGCGCGGCGGACGATCCGCGCATCCTGGACAGCGTGCGGGTGATCGATCACGTACTGCGGCAGGAACTGCCGACCGGCCCCGGCTGGCGTCGCTACAACGGTGACGGCTACGGCGAGCATGACGACGGCCGCCCGTTCGACGGCACCGGCATCGGCCGGGTCTGGCCGCTGCTGGCCGGCGAGCGGGCGCATTACGAGCTGGTGGCCGGCCACAAGGCCGAAGCCGCGCGATTGCTCGCGGTGATGGAAGCGAACGCCAGCCCGGGCAAGCTGCTGCCCGAACAGGTCTGGGACGGCCCGCCGATGCCGGAGCGGGAGCTGATGCCCGGCGGCCCAAGCGGGTCGGCGATGCCGCTGGTCTGGGCCCACGCGGAGCACATCAAGCTGCTGCGCTCGCTGGCCGACGGCGCGGTGTTCGACCTGCCGCCGCAGCCGGTGCGGCGCTACCAGCGCGACCGACGGCCGCCGCGCGTGGCGTCCTGGCGGCCCGACTGGCGCACCGAGCAGATTGTCGCGGGACGGGTGCTGCGGATCGAGCTGCCGGAGCGATCGGTGGTGACGTGGAGCCTGGACGACTGGCACACCCGCACCGAGACGGCGACGCGGGACACCGGGCTTGGCGTGCACACGGCCGAGCTGCAAGCCGCCGCGGGTTCGGGGCGCATCGCGTTCACCTGGCGTGGCACGGCCGCCGATGCGGCGAATGGCGAGACGTTCACGGTCGAGATCGGTTGACCGCCCCCATCGGCAAACGCCCCCGTGGGCAAATGATTTTCGCGGGGCGTCAGGCCGAAGCGTTTCGGTGTTCCACCGCAAGCCGACACCACCACCGACAGGCTGACCGGCCCCGCAAATCGCCAGACCCGCGGCGCCGGGTGAGGGTGCAGCGGGGCCCCCGATCACCCTCACCCTCGGCGGTGTCGCGCCTCGACCTCTCCGGCAGGCGGGGGAGGTTTCTACCGTGCATCCGTTCGTGGCCCCGGCCTTGCCCATTTCCCCCTCCCCTGCCGGCGATGCATCATGCGTCCGTTGCCGGAGGGAACCATGACCGAACTGCCGCCGCTGGACGCCGACGCATTGCCACCGGGGCTGCGCGCGCGCTTTGTCCCGGACATCAACGGCCTCCGCATCCATCTGCTGGAGGCGGGATTCGAGACGCCGGACCGGCCCTGCATCCTGTTGCTGCACGGCTTTCCCGAGCTGGCGTATTCCTGGCGCAATGTCATGCCGCTGCTGGCCGCCGCCGGCTTCCGCGTGATCGCCCCCGACCTGCGCGGCTATGGCCGCACCACCGGCTGGGACGCCGGCGAGGATAACGGCCTGCACTCGTTCCGTCTGCTCAATGCGGTGCGCGACGCGCTGGGGCTGGTGGCGGCGCTGGGCTACCGCTCGGTCGCCGCGGTGGTGGGGCACGATTTCGGCTCGCCGGTCGCCGCGTGGTGCGCGCTGGTGCGGCCGGACGTGTTCCGCTCGGTGGCGCTGATGAGCGCGCCGTTCGCCGGCCCCCCTGCCCTGCCCTTCGACACCCTGCGCAGCGGCCCCGTCGCGCCGGCGCCCGACATCCACGCCGCGCTGGCGCGGCTGGATCGCCCGCGCAAGCACTACCAGTGGTACTACTCGACGCGCCAGGCCAATGCCGACATGTGGCATTGTCCGCAAGGCGTGCATGATTTCCTGCGCGCCTACTACCACCACAAGAGCGCCGACTGGCGGCAGAACCGGCCATTCAGGCTGCAAGGCTGGATCGCCGAGGAACTGGCCAGGCTGCCGACCTACTACGTCATGGACCTGCACGAGGACATGCCGGCCACCGTGGCGCACGAGATGCCGTCAGCGGCCGAGATCGCCGCGTGCCGCTGGTTGCCGGACGACGAGTTGCGCGTTTACAGCATCGAGTATGAACGCACCGGCTTCCAGGGCGGACTGCAATGGTACCGGCGTGGCACCGGAGGGCTCGACACCGCGGAATTGCAAGTGTTCTCCGGGCGCGGCATCGACGTGCCGGCGATCTTCATCGCCGGCAGCAGCGATTGGGGGGTTTATCAGAATCCCGGCGCACTGGAGCGCATGCAGCAGACCGCGTGCTCGCGCTTCCTGGGTTGTCACCTGGTCGATGGCGCGGGACATTGGGTGCAGCAGGAACAGCCGGCGCAGGTGGCGGAGCTGCTATTGCGGTTCCTGCGCCGGCAACCGGCCACTGCCGCGTGAGGCGGCGCAAGCCGTCGCGCCGGTGGTGATGCGGCGGACGCTGGCGGTGCCAGCCCAGGCTCCGGCGGCGATTCCCTGGACGCTCGCCGCGGCGTAGGACCGGCCATGCAAAAGAGCATTGCGCAGCCGGTCGTCAAGGACCTGGTATTGGTCGGCGGTGGACACAGCCATGTCGGCGTGCTCAAGCGCTTCGGCATGCGGCCGATACCGGGCGTGCGCCTCACAATGATCTGCCGCGACCGGCACACGCCGTATTCCGGCATGCTTCCGGGCCTGGTCGCCGGGCACTACACGTTCGACGAGGCGCATATCGATCTCGGCCCGCTCTGCCGCTTCGCGGGCGCGCGCTTCTATCATGACGAGGCAGTTGGCCTGGATTTGACCAACCAGGTAGTCCTTTGCCGGGCGCACCCAGCGGTTGGTTACGACATTCTCTCGCTCGACATCGGTTCCACGCCGCGCACGTCCGATGTGCCGGGCGCCACCGGCAACGTCGTGCCGGTCAAGCCGATCAACCGTTTCATCGCGCATTGGCAACTCATGGCCGATCGCGTCCTCGCGCATCAGGGGGACCTGCGCATCGGCGTGGTCGGCGCCGGCGCGGGCGGAGTCGAAATTCTCCTTGCCGTACAGCATCGCCTGCGCCGGATGCTGTCGGAGGTCGGTCGCACGGACGACCACGTCGGGTATTGGCTGTTCAATGCCGGCGAGCAGATCCTTTCCGGTCACAATCCGCGCACGCGCCGCATCTTCGAACGCGTGCTGCGTGAGCGATGCGTGCACGTGGTGGCGGGCAGCGCGGTCGCCACGGTCGCGCCCGGTCGCCTCGCGACCGCGCAAGGCACGCAGTACGCGCTGGATGAAATCCTCTGGGTCGCCGCTGCCGGCGCCGCGCCCTGGCTGGCCGAATCCGGCCTGCGCGTGGACCCGCAAGGCTTCGTCGCGGTCAACGACACATTGCGGTCCTTGTCGCATCCTTCGGTGTTCGCGGCCGGCGATGTCGCGGCGGTGTTGCAGCATCCGCGCCCGAAATCGGGCGTCTTCGCGGTGCGCCAGGGCAAGCCGCTCGCGGAAAACCTGCGACGCGCCCTGCTTGGGCGAAACCCTGTGCCGTTCCAGCCGCAACGGAATTTCCTCAGCCTGATCAGCACCGGCGACGGATCCGCGGTGGCCTCGCGCAACAACTGGGCCGTGGAAGGCCGCCTGATGTGGCGCTGGAAGGACTCGATCGACCGGCGCTTCATGCGGCAATACAGCGTGCTGCCCGAAATGGCGGCACCACCCCCCCCTGCTCTCGAAACGAATCTCGCCGGCACCGCGGCGATCGAGGAACTTTCCGGCATTGCCATGCGCTGCGGCGGCTGCGGCGCCAAGGTCGGCGGCACGGTGCTGGCGCAGGTGCTCGGCACGCTGCATCCCGTTGCGCGGCCGGACATCCTGATCGGACTCGATGCGCCCGACGATGCCGCCGCCGTCACCGTGCCTCCGGGAAAGATCATGCTCCACACCGTGGATTATTTCCGCGGCCTGATCGACGACCCGTTTGTCTTCGGGCAGGTCGCCGCGAACCACAGCCTGGGCGACATCTACGCCATGGGCGGCGAGCCGCAATCGGCACTGGCCATCGTGACGCTGCCGTTCGGCCTTGAATCGAAAATGCAGGACATGTTGCTGCAGCTCATGGCCGGTGCGGTGAAAGTGTTGAACGACGCCGGCACGGCGCTGGTCGGCGGCCATACCGGAGAGGGCGCCGAACTCGCCATGGGTTTCGCCGTCAACGGCCTGGCCGACCCCGCGCGCCTGCTGCGCAAGGCGGGCATGCGACCCGGCGACAGGCTGATCCTCACCAAGCCGCTCGGCACCGGCACGTTGTTCGCGGCCGACATGCGAGGGAAGGCCAAGGGACGCTGGATCGATGGCGCCCTGGCGTCGATGCTGCAATCCAGCCGCGCCGCCGCGGGCTGCCTGCACGACCATGGCGCCACCGCCTGCACCGACGTGACCGGCTTCGGATTGCTCGGGCACCTGGTGGAAATGACCACGGCTTCCGGGGTTGACGTTGAGCTGCTGCTCGATGCGCTGCCGCTGCTGGATGGCGCGCCGGACACCGTGCGGCTGGGCATCGTCAGCTCGCTGCAACCGCAGAATGCGCGGTCGAGCCGCGCCGTCCGCGACATCGATGGGTCGGCGGGAGACGCGCGGCTGGCGTTGCTGTTCGACCCGCAGACCGCCGGTGGGTTGCTGGCAAGCATCCCCGCCGATAAGGCCGATGCCTGTCTCGCCGGGTTGCGGCGAAGCGGCTACGCGAAAGCGGCAATTATCGGCAGTGTCCACCCGCGCACCGCGAACGCCGAGCCGATCGCGTTGCGCCGGTGAGCGCTCCCGGCCGACCGTCTTGCCCGCCGCGCGTGGGCTGCCCACCTCGAACTAACGAACAACGACCAGGGGGCGATGGCGACGACAACCAGCCGGCGACATCGCGCAAGCACCGGGCGGTGTCCGGCGCAACGACCGACCCGGCTCGCACCAGCCCGGGCAGCGGCAACGGCGCCCGCGCAAGCGCCGGCCACCCAGGCGGAGCGCTGCGCAAGAGGTGCGAGGGCAGTGCGGGTTGGCTCGGTCGGCGGTTGCGGGCGAGCCTGGAGGCAAACCCCAACCTATGCGGCTCCATCACGCAGCGGCTTGGCCCCGGCCACCCACAACCGGCGAGGCGGAGGTAGATCCCTGCCAAGCGGAGCGATGGCGGCGCGGGTCGCCTCCAGCCTGCCCGCCATGCGGCCTTGGAGGTACAACCCCACGCAAAGCCGTGCCGGTCGAGTCCGGGGATGTACCGTTCAACCCCGGCGACCGCGGCACAGGCGTCAGGTGCAAGGTTCATCAGGTTCAGCCGTGCGATTTCCTCCGGTCCAGCGGTTCCGTCGCCCATCAGGCCAACAACTGGCCTACCCGTGAGGGCCAGGAACCGGCATACGGACTGGGCCATGACCGTTCCCTTCGTTCTCGACCGGACCGTATCCGGACCGCTGCACCTGCAGATCGCCATGCGGCTGCGCACGGCCATCACCGCCGGCGTCCTGACGCCCGGCGTCCGCCTGCCCTCGGCCCGATCCCTGGCCGGGCAGCTCGGCGTCGCCCGCGGCACGGTGGACGCCGGCTATGCCGTGCTGATCGCCGAGGGCGTCGTCGTGCCGCGCGGCTCGGCCGGCACCATCGTCTCGCCCGACCTTGCCGCCCGGGTCGCGCCGCCCGCCCAGCGCCGCATGCCCTTCGCGCCGCCGCGCGCCGAGCCGCCGCCGGCGCCCCTGCCGTTCCGCATGGGGCTGCCCGCGCTCGACGCGTTTCCCCGCAAGCTATGGACCAGCCTGATCGCGCGCGCGGCCCGCGGCCTCGGGGCGGAGGCGTTGGCCCTCCCCGACCCGTCCGGCTGGCGTCCCCTGCGAGAGGCGATCGCCACCTATCTCGGCGTGTCGCGCGGCATTCTGTGCGGCCCGGACCAGGTGCTGGTAACCGCCGGCTTCCAGGGCGCGCTGGCACTGGTCGCAAAGCTGCTGTTGCGCACCGGCGACCCCGTCTGGGTGGAGGA
Source organism: Acetobacteraceae bacterium (assembly GCA_035535035.1). GTDB lineage: Bacteria > Pseudomonadota > Alphaproteobacteria > Acetobacterales > Acetobacteraceae > JASHVB01. The sequence continues at coordinate 23,774 of DATLQW010000093.1, read as the reverse complement.
CCCCGGCTACCTCCTCGCGCGCCACGCGCTGGAGGCGGCGGGCGCCACGCTTGTCCCGGTGCGGGTGGATCGCGACGGGCTGCGCGTTGCCGCAGGGATGGTCGCCGCACCGCGCGCCCGGCTGGCGGTGGTGACGCCGGCGCACCAGAGCCCGCTCGGCGTCGCCCTGTCCCTGCCGCGCCGGCTGGCACTGCTCGGCTGGGCGGCCGACGCCGGCGCCTGGGTGCTGGAAGACGACTACGACAGCGAATTCCGCTACACCGGCCACCCCCTGCCGGCGCTGAAGAGCCTGGATCGCGGCGGGCGTGTGCTCTACGCCGGCAGCTTCAGCGAGGTGCTGTTTCCCGCCCTGCGGCTGGGCTACCTGGTGGTGCCGGACGAGTTGGCCGAGGCCTTCGCGCGCGCCAGCCGGCTGGGGTCGTGCGGCCTGCCGTCGTTGGAACAGCGCGTCGTGGCGACGTTCATGGCAGAGGGCCACTTCGCCCGGCACCTGCGCCGCATGCGCACCCTGTATGCGGCGCGGCGAAGCGTCCTGGCGGCCGCGCTGGCAGCGGCGTTCGGCGACCGGATGGTGCTGCAACTGGAGGCGGGCGGGATGCACCTGCTGGCCCGCTTCCCCGGCGCGGCGGATGACGGGACGTTGGCGCGCCGCGCCGCCGCGGCCGGACTGGCGCCCACCGCCCTGTCCAGCCTCGTGGCGGCCCACGATTGCGGGCAGGGCCTGCTGCTCGGGTTTGCCAACGTGCCGGAGGCCGAGGCCGAGGCGCGGGTGCGGCTTTTGGCCGGGGCGGTCGGCCTTGGTGCCGCCCGGGAGGCAACTGTTCTGGCGAAGTAACGCAACCCCCGCTGGGTGAAACACGTCGGCGGCCGGGCGGCGACAGCGCGCGGCGGACGATCGTCACGCGGCCTCGGCCGAATCCGCCCACGCGCATCGCTGTCGCTGCAACCTGCCTGCGTCAGAGACTGGCCATGGGGCGGCCCGATCACCCTCACCCGCCGCCGCGCGTCATCCTCTCCCGTGGTGCGGGAGAGGATTCCTCGCGATCACACATACACTCCCGCCATGCCACCCGCCGGATAGCGCGTGCCGGCCGCCGCGCCGCTCGGCACCGCGGCGGAAATCCGCGCCACGTCCTCCGGCGTCAGCGTCACCTGCAACGCGCCGAGGTTTTCCTCTAGCCGGTTCTTGTAGCGCGTGCCGGCGATCGCCACGACGTCGTCGCCTTGCGCCAGCACCCAGGCCAGCGCCAGCTGCGACGGCGAGCACTTCTTCTCCGCCGCGATGGCTTCGATGCGCGCCACCAGCTCGCGGTTGCGATCGAAGTTCTCCTTCTGAAAGCGCGGATGCGCGGCACGGCGACCATCGACGTCGGCGAAGGTCTGGATCGCCCCGGTCAGGAAGCCGCGCCCCAGCGGCGCATAAGCAACGAAGCTGATGCCCAGGCCGCGCGTGGTTTCACGGGTTTCCTCGGCCTCGCTCCGGTAAAGCAACGAATACTCCGTCTGCACCGCGGCGATCGGATGCACCTTGTGGGCACGCCGGATTGTCTCCGGCTTCGCCTCGGACAGGCCGAGATACTTCACCTTGCCCTGCTGCACCAGCCGCGCCATCGCACCGACGGTTTCCTCGATCGGCACGCCGGGATCGACGCGGTGCTGGTAGTAGAGGTCGATGACCTCCTCGCCCAGCCGCTTCAGGCTCGTCTCGCAGGCCTGGATCACGTAGTCCGGCCGGCCGTTCACGCCGTTCGGTCCGCCGGGGTTCTGCACCTGGCCGAACTTCGTCGCCAGCACCACGCGGTCGCGGCGCCCCTTGATGGCGCGGCCGACGACCTGTTCGTTGTGCCCCCAGCCATACATGTCCGACGAATCGAGATGATCGACGCCAAGGTCGATGGCGTGGCGGATCAATTCTTCCGACGCCGCGTCATCGGCCGCGCCGTATACGCCGGACAGCGACATGCAGCCCAGACCGATTGCCGATACCGACAACCCGCCGTTGCCCAGCTTGCGATGCGCGAGTTTTTCCGTTGCCATGAGTGCACTTCTCCCGGTTTATGTGGATGCGCCAGCCTATCTCGACGCGAGTGTCAGCCGGCCCGCAACGCCGCGGCATAGGCGCACACCGCGGCGGCAAAGCCGATTTCCAGAGCGTCCGCGGTCAGTTCGTGGCCGATCGACGCCTCCGCCAGGAACGGCACCGCCCGCAACAGCGGCGGAATGTTGTGCAGGTTAAGGTCGTGCCCGGCATTCACCGCCAGCCCAAGCTCCGCCGCGCGTCGCGCGGTGTCGCCGATCCGCGAGAGCAGTACGCCATGTTGGCCTGCGCGGAACGCCTCGGCGTAACCCCCGGTATAGATCTCCACCCCGTCCGCGCCAACGTCGCGTACCCGCGGCAGCACCGCCGGATCGGGATCGATGAACAGGATCGCCCGGCAGCCCAGCGCCTGCGCCGCCGCCACCGCCGGCCGCGCCAGCGCCATCTGTGCCGCGTCGAGCTGCCACCCCTCCTCCGAGGTAAACGCCTCCGGCGCGTCCGGCACCAGGGTGCATTGTTCCGGCTTCACCTCCGCCAGGATCTCGTGCAGCCGCGCGTCCGGATAGCCCTCGATATTGAACTCGATCCGCGGCCGAACCGCACGCATCAGCGCGGCCAGCGCCGGCACGTCGGCGCGGCGGATATGCCGTTCATCCGGACGCGGATGCACGGTCAGCCCCGCGGCGCCGGCCTCCAGCGCGATGCGGGCGAAGCGCAGCAGGTCCGGCACGCCGGTGCGGCGCGCGTTGCGCAGCAACGCCACCTTGTTGAGGTTCACGCTCAGCCTAGCCATGTGGCGGACACTAGCGCGGGACGCCGCCTTCCGCCAAACTCGCCGGCGCCATGCCAATCGTGACCCCATCCGGCGAGACACTCGGCGCCCGCATCGTCGGGATCGATGTTTCCCGCCCGCTGGCGCGCGAGGATTTCGCGTTGATCCTGCGCGTGCTGGCGGCGCACGGCGTGGTGTGCTTCCCCGGCCAGCAACTCGATCCCGCCGGACAGGTCGCGTTCAGCCGGCAGTTCGGCGAACTTGAGGTGCACGTATCCGGTGCGTTCCAGGTACCGGACCACCCGGAAGTCATGATCCTGTCCAACATGGTCGAGCATGGCAGGCCGATCGGTCTCGCCGATGCCGGGCAGGACTGGCACACCGACATGTCGTTCAGCCGCACCGTTGCCTTCGTCAACGTGCTCTATGCGTTGCGGGTGCCGCGGCGCAACGGGCGGGCGCTCGGCGACACGCTGTTCGCTGACATGGCAGCCGCCTTCGATGACCTGCCGGCGCCGTTGCAGGCGCGGCTGGAAACCCTGACCGCAACGCATGACTTCGGAAAATTCTGGGACATGATGCGGGCGCGCGGCGGCTCGGAGACTGCGCGCAAGCCGCTCACCGAGGCGCAGCGACGGCAGAAGCCGCCGGTGTCGCAGCCGATGGTGCTGCGGCATCCGCTCTCGGGACGCCGAATCCTGTACGCCAACCCTGGCTACACGGTGCGCATCGACGGGCTGTCGGCGGCGGAGAGCGACGCGTTGCTGGCAACGCTGTTCGAACACCAGCTCCGGCCGGAATACCGCTTCGCCCATTGCTGGACCGAAGGCGACGTGCTGCTGTGGGACAACCTCCGCACGATGCACAACGCCGTGCCCGACTATGGTCCCGGCGAGCACCGGCTGGTGCGGCGCTGCCAGGCGATGGCGGACCGCGTGTTCGATCCGGCGTTCGCGCGGCTGGCCGCCATCCCGGCGGCGTAGCGCGCGCGGTGTCCGGATCAAATCGATGGCCGCGTGACCGGCCCCACGCACTTCGCCCCCATCGCGGGCGAGGTTAGAACGCCGGCGCCACCTCCGCCATGAACCGCGCCATCTCGTGCTTCACCTGCGGGTGTGGCTTCAGGCCGACGTTGAAGTAGAGAATGACCTCGTCGAAGCCCGCCGCTTCGACCTGCTTCAGCACCCCGGTCATCCGCTCCGGCGACCCCAGCAGTACGGAGTTTTCCGTCAGGTCCTCCGGCTTTACCGTCCGCAGCCGCTCCACCATGCCGATGAAATAGCGATAGCTCGGCGGCGCGGTAGCCGGATCGCCGGGAAAGGCGGGAATGACGCATTCGCGGTAGTAACGGATCTGCCGTGCCCGCGCCGCTTCTTCCTCCGCCGGCGTATCGGCGAAATGGATGAAATAGCTGCACATCAACCGCCCCGGCGTGGTGCCGTGCTTCGCGCAGGTCGCGTGGTACAGCTCGGCCACCTGGCGCAACCCGCCGAAACTCAGCGCCGCGGCAAACGGCGCCACGATCAGTCCGCAGCCCAATCGCGCGGCCAGCGCGATCGATGGCTGCGAGAACGATCCGACATAGGCCGGGATCGGCCGCTGCACCGGTCGCGGCGTGATCGCCACGTCATCGAACGCATAGTGCCGGCCGCGATGCGAGATCGGCCCGTCGGCGGACCACAGGCGGCGCACCACCGCCATCCCTTCCTCGAAGATCGACTGGTTGTCGTCGAACGACACGCCCAGCGGCGCGTATTCCCGCCGGTCGTAACCCCGGCCGGCGGCGAAATCGACGCGCCCCCCGGAGAGCAAATCGAGGGTGGCCCATTGCTCGGCGACGCGGATCGGGTGGTGCAGCGGCAGCACCGTGACCGCCGGCGCCAGGCGAATGCGCTGGGTGCGCGCCGCGACATAGGCCAGGGCGAGATCGGGGCAGGACAACACGCCGAGCGTGCTGAAATGGTGCTCGCCGATCCAGGCCGAATGCAGGCCGATCCGGTCGGCATGGACGGCCTCGTCGATGATGTCGGCGACGAACTCGTTGGGCGTGCGCCGGTTGTCGCGGTACGCGTTGTCGCTGAGCGTGAAATAGCCGAACTTCATGGCGTCCCCCTTAGCCGGCAATCCGGCGCACGTATTCCGCCAGACCGGTCTGCCGCGCGGTGGCCGTGCGCGCCGCGTGCAGCACCGCGCGGACCGCCGCGACCGCGCGCGGCAGGTCATCGTTCACCACCACGTGGTCGAACTCGGGCCAATGGCTGATCTCGTCGCGAGCGAGCTGCATGCGCCGCGCGATCTCGGCGGCGCCGTCACCAGCCCGCGCGCGCAACCGCGCTTCCAAGGTTGCCAGGTCGGGAGGCAGGATGAATACGCCCACCACGTCGTCCGGCAGCGCGGCGCGCAATTGCCGGTGGCCCTGCCAGTCGATGTCGAACACCATATCCAGACCGGCCGCCAGCGCGGCTTCGACTGGCGCGCGCGGCGTGCCGTAGCAGTGCCGGCCCAGCACGCGGGCCCATTCCAGCAGCCCGTTCGACTGCACCAGCCGGTCGAACGCGGCCTGCGTCTGGAAATGGTAGTGCTCGCCATCGGTCTCGCCTATTCGTGGCGCGCGGGTGGTGACGCTGACCGAAAGCCGCAGTTGTTGCTCGCTGGCAACCAGCGCCTCGGCGATCGCGCTCTTCCCCGCCCCCGACGGCGCCGCCAGCACCAGGCCCAGACCGCGCCGGGGGATCGCGGTCATGCGTGCGGGACCCGGGAAGGTTGCGGGCCAGCAGAGGATGCTCCCCCTCCCCTCGCGGGAGGGGGCTGGGGGAAGGGGTGCATGCCTCCCCGGCCGGCGGAAATACACCCCCCTCCCCCCAGCCCCCTCCCACAAGAGGAGGGGGAGGACTTTACCTCGACCCACTCGACCCACTCGACCCGTCTGCTCATTCGATGTTCTGCACCTGCTCGCGCAATTGCTCGATCGTCGCCTTCAGCTTCAGGCCGGTCGCGGTCAACGCGGCCGATGCCGACTTGCTGCACAGCGTGTTGGCCTCGCGGTTGAACTCCTGCACCAGGAAATCGAACCGCCGGCCGACATTGGCCGCCTCCGCCAGCAGGGCGCGCGCCGCCGCGATGTGGCTTTCCAGGCGATCGAGTTCCTCGCGCACGTCGGACCGCGCCGCCAGCAACGCGACTTCCTGCGCGATCCGCTCCTGCGGCAGCGACGGCGCCTCACGCAGCAGCGCGGTGAGGTTCTCCGTCACCCGCGCCCGCTGCGCCGCCGGCTGGTCCGCCGCCTGCGCCGCCGCCGTCTCGCGCAACACGGCGATCTCCTGGAGCAACCCGGCAAGCACGGTGGCAAGCCGAGCGCCTTCGGCCTCGCGCGCGGCGGCCAGCCCCGCCAGCGCCTCGGCAAACCCGGCCCGCACCGGCCCCGCGGCGGTGGCGCGCTCCTCCGCCGGATCGGCCGCGGCGGCGCGCAGCACGCCGGGCAGCGACAGCAGCGCCTCGGCGCGCGGCACCGGACTGCCGGGGATCCGCGCATGCAGATCCAGCGCGATCGTCAGCGCCTGCTCCAGCGCGACGGCATCGAGCGCCAGCCGCGCCTCGATCTCGCGCTTCACGGTCAGGCCGGCGGCGACGTTCCCGCGCTTGAGCACCTTGCCCGCGGCTTCGCGGAGGGATGGCTCCAGCGCGTCCCAGCCGGGCGGCAGGCGAAACCGCAGGTCGAGGCCGCGGCCGTTGACGCTGCGCAGCTCCCAGATCCAGGCAAGACCGCCGGCACTGCCCTCGGCGCGGGCAAATCCGGTCATCGATGCAAGAACGCTCATGGCGCTGTTCTATCAGCCGCCCGGCGCGCCGCAACCCGCGCTATGGTCCTGGCCATGGCAGATTTTTCCTCCGTCCTGATCACGGGCGCTTCTTCGGGGATCGGTGCGGCGCTGGCGACGGCGCTCGCGGCGCCCGGGGTGACGCTGCACTTGTCGGGCCGTGACGCGGGGCGGCTGCGGGCGGTGGACAATGCCTGCCAGGCGGGCGGCGCAGCGGTGACGACCGCCATCCTGGACGTGTGCGACGAGGCGGCGATGGCGGCCTGGGTGGCGCGCGCCGGGCGACTGGATCTGGTGGTGGCGAACGCCGGCATCTCGGCCGGCACCGGCGACCACACGCCGGAGGACATGACGCAGGTGCGCGGCATCTTCGCCACCAATCTCGGCGGCGTACTGAACACGGTGCTGCCGGCGATCGAGGCGATGCGGCGCCAACCGGCCGGGCCGGACGGATGGCGCGGCCGCATCGCGGTGGTCGCCTCGATCGCCGCGTTTGTCGCGGCGCCGGGCGCGCCGTCGTACTGCGCGTCCAAGGCGGCGGTGGATGCCTGGACGGTGGCGACCGCGCTCGGCCTGCGGCGGGAGGGCATCGCGCTGACCAGCGTCTGCCCCGGCTACATCCGCACCGCGATGACCGCGCGCAACCGCTTCCCGATGCCCGGGCTGATGGACGCCGACCGCGCCGCGCGGCGCATCCTGCGCGGTGCCGTGGCCGGGCGGATCCGCGTGACCTTCCCGTGGTGGATGGGACTGGCCGCGCGCATCGGCGGCCTGTTGCCGCCGCGTTTGCTCGGGGCGGCGATGGCGACGCGACCGGGCAAGGCGCCTCTGCCGCCGTCCCGTGGGTGAGGCGCGTTGCCGGTCAGCGTGGCGCGGGTGGCGGGTACGGTCCCGGGGTTGCCGGGATGGCGGAACCGGGACGGGCTGCGAGGCACCCGTGGCGGCGCGACGGTTCCGGCGGGCTCTCCGCCTTGCATGGGTTCGTCACCACCCCGGTTGATTCCCGGCAAGCCCTCACCGCTGTCCGCCAAAAATATCCCGCAGCACCGCACCCGCGACCCCGGCCTCCACCGTCTGCGCCGGCGGCGCCTGGCCGCGCGCCAGATAGGGCGACAGCGCGTGCGCCAGGTTCGGCATGGTCAGCGTCTGCAGCCAGATCCGCCCCGGCCCGGTAAGCTGCACCAGGAACAGCCCGTCGCCGCCGAACAGCGCATTGGAAATGCCGCGGATCGTGGTGATGTCGAACGACACGCTCTCCTCGAACATGCCGACATGGCCGGGATGCACTTGCAGCGACTCGCCCGGCGCCAGCTCATGGCTGACGATCTCGCCGCCCAGCTCCACCCAGGCCTGACAGGTGCCCGACAGGCGCTGCAGCACGAACCCCTCGCCGCCGAACACGCCGGACCCGAGCGAGCGCTGCAGCGCGGCGGTCAGCTCCACCCCCATGGTGGCGCAGAGGAAGCCGTGACGATGCACCAGGTAGCCACGGCCGGGCTGCACCTGCAGCTCGAGGATCTGGCCGGGCACCTTGGCGGCGAAGGCCACCGCGCCCATGCCGCTGGTGCTGGTGAATTCGGTCATGAACAAGCCGCCGCCCGACACGGCACGCGTGATCGCGCCCCACAGGCCGCGCGCGCCGCCGGTGTTGGTCGTCGTGCGCATCTGCACGTTCGGCGTCATCCAGGACAGCTCGCTGGGCGTGGCGACGATCACGTCGTTCGCTTCGAGACCGATTTCCAGGACGGGCAGCGTGGTTCCGGTGATGCGGGACTGCATGACAATCGGCCTCCGGCATTGTTGCGTGGGCAGTTTGGCATAGCTGTCGGTGCCAATGCCAGGACGCGGTGGGGTGTCGCCGAGGATCCGACCGCGGCATCCCGCCGCCGGCTGGCGCCAACCATCCCGGCGCCCGGCAACAGCGGCGCCGGCAGCGCCGGCAGCGCCGGGATGGATGCCGGCACCGGCGTTGCGGCGGGGGCAGCCCAGGCGGCCCCCGCCGCAACCACCACCCGGGCGCCGATCGTCGCGACGGTCAGCAACCCGCGCCAGCCCACCAGTTTTGGTCATTCCCAGATCCGTCTTTTGGCCGCAGGCTATCGCGGCACGGTTTGCAGGCTGGTTGCATCCGCCGCGGCGATTGCATCGCCGGGCCGGCGGTTCGATGCTGCGCCGATGGACACCCATGACATCGATGCCACGGTGATCGGCGCCGGCATTGCCGGGGCTACCGCCGCCGCCGCCCTCGCCGCCGACCGGCGCGTCGCGTTGATCGAGGCGGAGGAAGCCGCCGGCTACCACAGCACCGGCCGTTCCGCGGCGATGTGGTTGCAGAACTACGGCCCGCCCGACGTGCGTCTGCTCTCGGCGCTGTCACGGCGGTTTTTCGCGCACCCGCCCGCGGGATTTGCCGACGTGCCGCTGATGGCGCAGCGCACCGTGGTGTTCATTGCGCGCGCGGACCAGCGCGCCGCATTCGCCGCCATGCTGGCCGAAGGCGATGGCCTGCGCGAGACGCCGGTGGCCGAGATTCTGCGCATGGTCGCCGCGCTGCGTCCCGGCTACGCCGCCGCCGCGGCGATCGAGGAGGACGCGTTCGACATGGACGTGGCCGCGCTGCACCAGGGTTTGCTGCGGCAGCTTCGCGCCCGCGGCGGCGCGTTGGCACTGCGCCATCGCGCCGCGCGCATCGAGCGCCGCAACGGGCGTTGGGAAGTCGCGACCAGTGGCAACGCCGTGTTCCGCGCGCCGGTGGTGGTGAATGCCGCCGGCGCCTGGGGCGACGAGGTAGCAGCGATCGCCGGCGTGGTGCCGATCGGGCTGACACCGTGCCGGCGCACCGCTGCGATCATCGATCCCGCGCCGCATGACGTGGCGCGCTGGCCGATGCTCATCGACGTCGGGCATCGCTGGTATGTCCGGCCGGAGGCGCGCACCCGGCTGCTGGTCTCGCCGGCCGACGAGACCCCAATGCACGCGCACGACGTGCAGCCGGACGAGCTGGACATCGCCACCGGCATCGACCGGATGCAGCAGGCGCTGGACATCCCGGTGCAACGCGTCGAGCGAAGCTGGGCCGGGCTGCGGACCTTCACCCCGGACGGCAGCCTGGCGTTCGGCTGGGACCGCGATGCCGCGGGCTTCTTATGGTGCGTCGGCCAGGGCGGCTATGGCATTCAGACCGCGCCGGCGGCGGGGAGGTTCGTTGCGGACCTGATCGCCGGCCGCGATCCCGGCGCGGCGGCGGCGATCGTGGCGGCAGTCGATCCACGACGTTTCACGGCAGCAATGCGGCAGCCGTAGCGTGGGATGAACCGCAATGGTCCGGTAACGTGCGCGGCGTGCCGATCGCCCGGCCGTCTGGCAACGAGCGCAACTTATGGCAACCGCCCGAAAGGCTGACTCGTCAGGCGGCCAGCCACGCGACACCCATGTCATGCGACATCCATGTCATGCGACATCCATGTCATGCGACATCCATGTCATGCGACATCCATGTCATGCGACATCCATGTCATGCGACATCCATGTCATTGCGAGGCGCGGAGCGACGAAGCAATCTCCCGCCCGGTGAGCCGCGGTCCTGCGTCGCCGGGCGGGAGATTGCTTCGTCGCTCCGCGCCTCGCAATGACATGATAATCGGTTCCGTCGCGCGTGCGTACGTTAGTCTCCCGCGTGCGTACGTCAGTCTTTGGGGCGCCTGGTATTATCGGCCGGCTGCCAGAAAGCTCGCGATCGATTCGGCGATCTTCTGGCCCGTCGCCTCCTGGTAGAAGGTGAATCCCGGAGACGGATTGACTTCAAAACAGTACCACTGGCCATCGCCGGTACGGCGCAGATCGATTCCCGCAACCGGCAAATCGAGCGCGGCTGCCAGGTGCCGGCACCGCGCCGCCAAAGCGGGTTCCAGGACGCAGGCGCGGATCGCCGGCGCGCTCCCACGCCGGCCCGCATAGCGGTAGTCGTCACTATCCGACACGATCTCGGAAGCAAAGACCTTGTCGCCGACGACATGCACGCGGCAATCGGTGCCGGCGACATATTCCTGGAGCTGCGTCGGGCAATTGGCGATGTCGCCGAGCCTGTCGCGATGCTCCGGACCAAGCCGGGAGACGATACTGCGGACACCGCTGACCGACTTGTAGATCACCGACCCGTGCCGGTCGCGGAACGCCAGCGCGGCAGTCGGGTCGGTGGTGACCAACGTGTCCGGGACGTCGAACCCGGCCGCGCGGATCAGGCCCGCCTGATAGGGCTTCGAGCCATTCGAGGCCATGGCGGACGGACGGCTGACCACGAGAGCCGGCGTTACCTCCGTCCAGGCCTGCATCGCGTCGTCCACCGCGTGCGCGTGTTGCCGAAGCGCGGCTTGCGGGCTCAGCGCCGCCAGCGCCGGAAGCCGGCGGACGTCGTAGGGGCGCACATAGACCGCGGTGATCGCCTCCAGCGCAACCGCATCGGTGCCGACGCGCAGCGTGCCATGGATCGAAATGCCCACCGACAACTCGAGCGCGGTGTCCCGGATCGCATGCTGGTCGAGCATGAAGACCGGCTCGCCACGCGCGCGCAGCAGGTCCCGCACCGCGCGCAACGGCCCGTCCCCGGGCACGCCCCAAAGCAAGATCATTGTGGCACCGTGGCGCCTGGTTCCCCCAGCAGCGCGTCGCGAACGGCATCCAGGCCACCCGGAAACATGATGACCGGCCACGGATTGACGCCGGCAACGACATAACCGGCGCCGTGCCGGGCGAAACGCACCCCGAGAAGGCCGGTGCCGGCAGCAGCGGCGAGGGTCTTCGCCCAGCCACGCAGAACCGGATCCGCGGTCCCGAATACCCGCCCGCCGATCACGGTCAATTCGGCAGCGACCTCGGCCGGGTGCTCCGCGGCTGCGTCGGGCCGTACGATCCGCCGCGCCGGACGCACGGGAATTCCGGCACGGATCGCGGCGCGGATCCATTGCTCGGGTCGCCAGCCCGGGCCCGACAGCAAGGCCGCACTGGGTCGGTTGAGCACCGGACACCGCAGGTCGCAGAGAAACGCAGTCAGGAAGGCGGTCATCTCGGCGGCGACATAAGCGCGATCCGGCGCGGCAATATGGGTCAGCTCTTCCGGCTGGACATGCCACAGGCGGGTCAGGACGCCGGTTATGGTTGCAACCGGCGTGACCCGTCCGCCAACCACCGCCACTGTCTCCCGCGGCGCCCCGACGCGGAGCCGCCACCCTGGCACCGACAGGTCGGCGGGCACGCACAGCGCCGCTTGCCACGGCGCCCATGCCGCGACCACAGCGGCGGCTACCTCGTCGAAGGCGCTGGCGAGAACGACGAGCATGGGCGGAAGATCAGCGCCGCGGCCGCGGCGGTGCCGGACGCTTGCGCGGCGGCAGCGGCGTTGCGGGCGGCGGCGGGGTGGGCGGACGCGGCGGCCCCGCCTCAGTGCGCCGCCGTCCGGCATCATTATGATCCCGTTCCTGCTCCTGTCGCCGCTGTGCCTCGCCGCGACGGTGGCGTTCGTCCTCGTCCTGCCGCCGTTCGTCATCCTGCGCGCGCATCGCCCGATCGCCGACGGACGGCCGCTCCTCCTCGCGAATGAAGGGGCGGCGGCGGGATTCATCTTCGATCCGCTCGAGGCGGTCGGCCAGACGTCCGATCCGATGCAGCAATTCGTCGTATTCGCGCGGTTCCTTGTGCGGCGGGCAGTAGGCTTGCTCCGCGTGCTCCTTCCATCCCTTGGTCTCGAACTCCTTGTGTTCCTTCTCCTTGCACCCCTTGTGCTCGAATTCCTTGTGCTCTTTCTCCTTGCAGCCCTTTTGCTCGATTTCCTTGCAGTCCTTCTCCTTCGACTCCTTGATCTCCTTTTCCTTCACCTCCTTGGCGTCTTTCTCCTTCTCCTTGGCTTCCTTGGCGTCCTTGTCCTTGAATTTGGTATCCTCCTCCGCGAATTCGAAGACGTCTTCATCATGGTGGTGGTCGTGGTCGTGCTCATCATGGCGCTCGCCATGGCGGACATGGACTTCGACCGGCTCGGAGGCGATGCCGTTGGCAATCACGACAAGCTTGTACTCGCCATGCGGCAGGTGATGCGGCACCTCGAAATGCGTGTGATGAATGGTGTCGCCGGTGGCCACACCCATGGTCGAATGATCGAAGGTCCGGCAGAACACCGCGCCGACCGCAGGCGGCCCCCAGAGCCGCACCAGCGGATAGTTGGTCGCCATCTGCTGGTCGTCGCCATAGGCGCAAGCCTGCGACAGGCCGTTCAGTTGCCGGCCATGCAGCCGGTAGGTTCGGCCGGGGTGGAGGCGGCGGGGCACATGGGTGATGTGCGGCCGCCAGGCCGGTTGCGGTCCGCCCGCCGGAGTGTAGATCTCCAGGTCGTCGGTGCACGTGGCGAGCAGGACCTGACCGGTCGGCAACAGCAGCAGGCGGCAGAACCAGGTGAAGGTGCTGCCGGCACTCGCGGTGCCCGGAACCGGGTTCAGCGAGGTGCCGTCGAACTCGAAGAACTGCGCCGGAAAGGCAAAACCGGCGTCCGCTCCGCTGAGCTCGATCGAGCCGACCACACACAGCACGTTGCCGCTCGGCAGCAGGCACGCGGGCGCGTCAACCGCGCCCAGCAGGTTGCCATTGATGTCGGCCGGAAAATCCGGGCCGGCCGCCCACGTCCCGGGGTCGGTCGGCGTGGTGGCCGGCGGTGTGTACAGCGCGGTGTGGCCGCTGGCTCCGATGGCGAAGACGCGCCCGTCCGGCAGGAGAATCTGCGGGCCCATCTCCGGTACGTCGCCAGCCGGACCTGCCGGAAGCGGTTGCGGCGTGCTGCCGGCGGTGACCCACTGGTTGGTCGCGATGACGTATTTCTGCGCGTTCGGTATGCTGCTGCACTGCACCGCCAGCACGGTGCCGTCGGGAAGCAGGGTCCAGCCTTCTTCCGAATTGGCGTCGAGAGCAGCGCCGCCATTCGACCAGGTTCGCGATTCCGGATCCCAGATGGCCGTCAGGTTGTTGGGTGTGTTGTCGTCGTTGCCAAGCAGCACCCGGCCATCCGGCAGCACGCAGGATGACGCGTCGCCGATATTGGTCCAGCCGACCGGTGTGGCGACCGGGGTCCACACGTCGGTGACCGGATCGTAGAGCTCGGCCACCGCCATGTAGTTCGGATGCGCATAGTCGTTATTGTACTCGCCGCCGGCGCAGAACACGGTACCGTCGCGCAACACGGCGGAGGCAAAAAACAACGGTGCATTGGATGGCCCGTTCTGTGTGACCGACGCGTTGTCCGGCAGCGGGCTTAGCGTATGCCAGGTGCCGCTGGCGTAATCCGAGTCCTTGTCGGGCACGAGTTTGTGCCAGTTCGGGGTTTCATACTCGTGGCACATGATGCTGCCGTCCGTGAGCAACATCATGGCATCGACGTTGAAGGACGGCTGATTGTTCAGGGGCTGCCAGGAGCCGGGCATGGTTTTCCTCCGTTTGTGCCGCAAGATCGCGATCTCGGATCGTGGCAGCGCCGCCCGGCGCCGGAATGCCGCGGGTGTGGCATGGATCATCCCGATCCTGCGGCATCCGGAAGCAACTGTCGGGTCGGCTCCGCCGGCACGATCAACAGTAACGAGGACTCGGACTTTACGCCTGCGGGCAGGCTCGGTGTATGAGATAACTCACACTTGACGCGCGGACTGCTTCCGGCGACCCATGGGCCGGTCCGGATACCGGCGGGGCGCTGCCGCGGCCGGGCGACGCGCCGGCGGCTTCGTGTTCGGACCGTCGCGGCGGCTCACCGCCGTGCCGTACGGCCCGCACATCTATTTCCTCGGCGAGGAGATCAACCTGTCGGTCCGGCTGCGGACTACCGGCTGGGATTGGTTCGTGCCGAACCAGGTGCTGGCGCATCACCACTATGCCAAGCCGGGTGCGCGTAGCGCGCCGTGGCGCGACGACAGCGAGTCCGGCAAGCCGCACGTGCCGTCCGAGGCGCGGCTGCGCCACCTGTTCGGCACGGAGGCCGCGACCGACCGGCGGGCGCTGGCCGACCTCGATCGCTCCGGGCTGAGCCGTGCGCGTCCGCTTGCGGCCTAGGAGGCGTTCGCCGGAGCGAACTTTCGCGACCACACGGTTTCCGGGCGCACCCGCCTGGGCGCGTTCGGTTGACGACAGGACGCCACGCGGCTGAACCGGGCCGGTTTGGCTGGAGCGGCGGCTGACCTCAACGCGAACGCTTGCGCTCCGCCAGCTCGCCGCGAACCGCCTGCGCCAGCTCGGGATTGGCACGGCGGATTTGCGCGACACGCAGCACCGTCGCCACCTCGGGAGTTGGCGATGCCTCCCATGCCTCGAGGAACAGCAGGTCGGCAATCGCGGCGTCGCATCGCACGCGCTCCAGCGCGCGTCGCACCGCCGCGGTGCGCGGCTCCCGGCACGGCACGGTCGCGATCCGCATGGTCAGATGCCGCACGCCGTGCAGGCACGAAAATTCATCGCCGGCGCCATGCAGGCGGACGCAGGGCCACCAACGTCAGGGACCACCCCGGTCGCATGCATCAGCGACGGGCGCGAGCCGTTCCCCCGATTCGCGTTCTCACGCATCAGTGCTTCTCCCGTTGAGGTTCGGTGCAGTTCTGTCGCGGTTATGGGTCGCTGCGCGATGCATCGCCGATGGCTTGCGGGCGCGGCTGCGGTGCCTTGACCGACGGCACACGGTGCAAACCGGTTCGAATCGGGTGGTGCATCTCGATGCCCGGAATCTTTTTCAAAAGGCGAATGTCTTGAGCCTGCATAACATTCGTCCGCGCCGGGGGTAAACTCAAGATACCGTGTCGTGTACTGCAATTTTGCAAAGGTTTTAGGTGCCGGTGGCTAGCTTGCGACGATCTTGTGACATCGGCGAGACGGCGCACGCCTGCACGGTGACTTGCGTCTCGTCGTGGGTTGCGGGCCTGCAGCGGTGCACCGCACGAGGCGACCGCCGTGCGCCGCACGATGCAAACGCCGTGCGCCGCACGATGCAAATAACGCACGGCCGGGCATCGTTGCGGCGCCAGCGGACAAACCGCCGGTTCAGCGCGCGAAGCAGACCGCGCGACACCAGGGACGGGCGCGACGAGGCCACCCGATCACCCTCACCCTCGGCGCGCGCGGCGTGGCCTCTCCCACGCGCGGCGCGGGAGAAGATTTTGTCAGACGACCTTGCCGGTATCCGGCTCCATCAGGTGCATCTGGTTGAGGTCCGCGGTCAGCGGCAGCATCTCGCCGGGCTCGGCATGGGTCGCCGGATCGACGCGAGCGCATACCGGGTCGTGGCCGATGAAGAAATGCACCATGGTCTCCATGCCCATCGGCTCGACCACGTCCACCGGCAGATCGACGCGCGCCCAGCCGGGCTTGCCGCTTTCGTGGTATTCGAACAGGTGCTCCGGCCGCAGCCCGAGGATCATGTCGCGACCCTTGTGCTTGCCGTAGCGATCCACGCGTGCCGCCGGCACCGGCAGCACGATCTGGTCCGTGACGCGCACCGCCAGGCCGCCGCCCAATCCGTCTTGCACCCGCACCGGCAGGAAATTCATCGCCGGAGAGCCGATGAACCCGGCGACGAACCGTGTCGTCGGATTATGATACAACTCTTGCGGCGACCCCACCTGCTCGATCACGCCGTGGTTCATCACCACCACACGGTCGGCCAGGGTCATCGCCTCCACCTGGTCGTGCGTCACATAGATGGTGGTCGTGCGCACGGTCTGATGCACCTTCTTGATCTCAGTGCGCATCTGCACGCGCAATTTGGCGTCCAGGTTGGACAGCGGCTCGTCGAACAGAAACACCTTCGGGTTGCGCACGATGGCGCGCCCCATGGCGACGCGCTGCCGCTGGCCGCCCGACAGGGCGCGCGGCTTGCGCCCCAGCAGCACCTCGATGTCGAGGATGCGCGCCGCCTCGTCCACCCGCCGCTTGATCTCGTCCTTGGGAAATTTGCGCAGCTTCAGGCCGAACGCCATGTTGTCGAACACGCTCATGTGCGGGTACAGGGCGTAGTTCTGGAACACCATGGCGATGTCGCGGTCGCGCGGCGGCACGTCGTTGACGATGTCTCCGCCGATCCAGATCTCACCGCCGGAGATCTCCTCCAGCCCCGCGATCATGCGCAACGTGGTCGATTTGCCGCAACCCGATGGGCCCACCAGGACGACGAATTCTTGATCGGCGATCTCGAGATTGATGCCTTTAACCGCTTGCACGCCGCCCTCGTAGGTTTTGACCACCTGGCGGCAGGAGACTTCAGCCATTGTCGTTCGGTTCCCTCGATTGGTGTTGGGGGCCTAGCCCTTTGTCGCGCCAGCGGTCTGACCGGCCACGCAGTACTCCGTCAGGCACGTATGGATCATGATCGGCCGGTCGTTCTGACCGCCGGCGGCGATGCAGCCGGACTGAAACCCGACCGGATTCCCGGCGGTGAAGGCGGCGGCCTGGTTTCAGTGGGTGGATTGCCGGCGGAATCCCAGCGGTCCCGCAAGCCGGCCGCGTCCTTTCCGGTTCGGCCGACATGGGCAGCAGTCGGGCGCGCGGCGGCAAGCCCGGCCCGGACGCGGAACGCCGAGCGCCGCCGCGGCATCGAGCCATGGCACCGTACCTGCCGCGCAGCCGCGCAATTGTAACCTGCCCGCACCCAACCTCCCTCGGTCCTGCCGCGTCCGATCGCCCGGGGCACCCCGTTTAGCCTGCGCCCGGGCCGCCAACAGCCGCCCAGCCAGACCTAACACTTGCCCTGGGACGCCGGGCGCCCCGGCGGCTTTTCCAGCCGCACAATTTTTCTGATGCTGGATTACTAGCCGGTGACGCCGCCAGACGCAACGTCATGTACCGTTTTTCCGCAAGCGGGTTTGCGCCGCCAAGCGGGCCGGCGCGGCTGGCCCGCGAAGCGAACCAGCCGGATGACGCACGGGGTGAGGCGCGGGCGAAGGGTGCGGCGGGGTGACCCGGTCACCCTCACCCTCGCCGCTTCGCGTCCCGACCTCTCCCGCTCTCGCGGCAGAGGTCACACAGGTCAGTTCGTCAGGTTGTAGAATTTCGCGGCATTCTCGCAGGTGATCTTGCGGATGTCGTCCGCCGACAGCCCCTGGAATTGCTGGTCGATATACTTCGTCGATTCAGGCCAGATCCCGTCGGTGTGCGGGTAGTCGGACCCCCACATCAGCGTATCCGTCGTCATCAGGTTGTTCACGTTGAGCAATTTCGGCCCGATCGGATCGAACTGGAACGTCGCCTTGCACTGGCGCTGCCAGTATTCGCTCGGCTTCAGCTTCATCAGGTCGCGGAACCGGTCCTCGAACTCGAAATCCATCCGGTCGAGCGCGTACGGAATCCAGCCGATGCCGCTCTCGCCGAACGACACGCGCAGCCGCGGATAACGCTCGAACACGCCGGCGCCGATCATCGCCGCAAGGATGTGGATCAGGCCCATCTGGAACGCCGACACGCCGGTGAACATCGCCGCGCGCCGCACCTGGCCGGAGCTCATCTCGCGCGCCCGCGGCGGCGTGGTCGGGAAAGTGTGGAAATGCAGCGGCAACTGCACGTCGTCCACCGCCTTCCACAGCGGCTCCCAGCACGGGTGCCACATCGGCTCCATGTCCCACGAGCAGGAGAGTTCCAGGCCCTTCAGGCCCATCTTGGCGACGCGGTGGATCTCGGCCACCGCCCAGTCAACGTCGCCATAGGGCAGGCAGGCGAGGCCGATATGGCGGTCCGGATAATGGCTGCAGAAATCCTGCAGCCAGTCATTGTAAATACGGAACATCTCGGCCGCGGCCTCACCGTCCTGCAGCTTGGAGGCAGAGCCGAGAATCCCGAAAATAACCTCGGCATCGACGCCGTCGCGCTCCATGTCCTTGAGCCGCAGGTGCGGATCGCTGACGCGGCGGATGTCCTTCTGGCCGTCGGCGAACAGACCGGTCTCGGCCATGATGTCCACACGGCGGTTCTGGCCCGGCACCAGCTTGGCGCCGCTGGGGCCCACGCCGTTCTTCAGGCCGAAGGTGGCGCCGGCCTTGGTGACCCATTGCGGGCCGTCCGGTCCATCGGTGACGAAGGGCATGCGGTCCTTCATTTCGCGCGACGCTTCCGACGTGAACAGGTCGGGCGGCATCCAGGGCATGTCCAAATGGCAATCGGCGGAAATTCTGTTGTAGCGCATGGGGTTTCCTTACTTGTGGCCAGGTTTCGACAGCATGGGCGTGGATCGTGGTCGGGAGCAGCTTTGATCCGCCGCCGCGCCATGGCAAGAGAGCCGGCCTGCGGCAGCGCCGGGCGCCTGCCGACGGCGGATGATGCGCTTGCTCAATGCCGGCGCTTGCGGCCGGACGCGCGGCCGGGCGCCGTCGCGCCGGCGCGGTCCGTCCAGAACGCCCGCAACCCAAGCACGCATGCCGGCAGCAGGTCGGCGGCGCGCTCCATCAACTCATCGAGAAACCCGTCCGGCAGCGTCGCGTCGTGCAGGCCGATTTCCGGTTCCGCCAGCCCGGCGATGATGCCGATCGGGATCAGCAGCATGGCGGTCTCGTCGTCGTGCAGCGCCGGCTCCCACGCATCGGAACGCAGGGCGACGGCCTGCATGAAGCCGACCGCCCAGTCCTCGGTAATGGCGTTGCCGGCCGCGTCCTGCCAGAACACCGGCGCATAGTCCGGCGGCGCGGCCTCCAGGCTCCCGGCGATTTCATTGTAACGGCCGAGGATCGACCCGAGAATCGTCGCCGCCTCGGCCGCATCGACGAAGTCCGGCTGCCCGCCGCCCCAGACGACCGGCAGGAACTCGCTCGGCACGATCATCTCCGGGCCGGTCAGAACGCCCGCCAGGAAGCCGTCGAGTTGCGACAGGTCCATGCACTCGGGCGGCGACCGGTCCGACAGCAGATAGTCGCTCAGCGCGTCGAGATCGACCGGGACGGGCGGCGAGAGAGGTGGCAGCATCCTGGGGTGCTCCTGGGCCGGGGTGCGGCAGCGTGCCATCATGCACCTGGCGCCGCCAACGGCCACCCCAGCCCAGGCACCCCAGCCCAGGCACCCCAGCCTTGTGTTGCAGCGGAGCGGCTGTCTAGAACCGCTGCATGTCCCCCGACTCCGCCCACCGCCTCACCATCGCCCCCAGTCTGCTCGCGGCGGATTTCGCGCGCCTGCGGGAGGAGGTGGCGGCGGTCGAGGCCGCCGGTGCCGACTGGCTGCACCTGGACGTGATGGACGGGCATTTCGTACCGAATATCAGCTTCGGCCCGGCCATCCTGAAATCGTTGCGGCCGCACAGCAGGCTGCCGTTCGACGTGCACCTGATGATCGCGCCGGTCGATCCGTTTGTCGCCGCCTTCGCCGAGGCCGGCGCGGACCACATCCTGCTGCATCCCGAGGCCGGACCGCATCTGCACCGATCGTTGCAGCTCATCCGAGCGCACGGCCTGAAAGCCGGCGTGGTGCTGAATCCGGCCACGCCGATCGAATCCGTTGCATGGGCGCTCGATCTGGTTGACATCGTCCTGGTGATGTCGGTGAACCCCGGATTCGGCGGCCAGGCGTTCCTGCCGTCGCAACTGGCGAAAATCGCCGCGCTGCGCCGGATCATCGACGCCGCGAACCATCCGGTTGCGCTGTCGGTCGATGGCGGCATCACGCCCGCGACCGCGCCGGCCGCGATCGCCGCCGGCGCCGACACGCTGGTGGCCGGCACCGCGGTGTTCGGCGCGGCAGACTACGCCGCCGCGATCGCCGCCTTGCGAACCGGGCCGGGGCAAACCGAGCCGGGCGGCGGCGGATGAGCGGCTCCCCCTCGCATCGCTGGCTGCGCGGCGCGCGCCGGGTGCTGGCCCGGCTGCCGAGCCTGCGCATCAGCCGGGTGCCCGACGCCCCTGCCCTGCCCGTGCGCGACCCCTGGCCCGGCGATCCCGGCCGCGGCGCCCGGCTGCTGAAGGGCGAGCTGGAACTCGGCGGTGCCATGCGCATCCTGAAGCCGGGCGCCTGGAACGATGCCTCCGGCCCGGCGGTGCTGCGGACCGCGGCGCATAATTTTTCCTGGTTGCGCGACCTGCGCGCGCTGGGCACCGATGCGGCGCGGCTGCGCGCCCGCGCCCTGGTGTCCGAATGGATCAACGCGCCACCGCCCGATCCGGTGGCCTACCGGCCGGACGTGGTGGGCGCGAGGGTCGCTGCCTGGCTCGGCCATTACGATTTCTTCGCCGCGACCGCCGACGACGTGTTCCGTCAGCGGCTGATGGCGCGGCTGGTGTCCGACGCGCGCGGCCTGTCCGCGGCGCTGCCCGCCGAGGAACTCGATGCCCGCGCGCTGACCGCGCTGAAGGGGCTGATCGCCGCCGCCGTGGCGCTGCCGGAACACGCCGGGTTCCTGACCCGGGCGATGCGTTTCCTGCCGCAGGAGATCGGCCGCCAGGTGCTGCCGGACGGTTGCCATGTCGAGCGCAGCCCCGCCGCGCAGCTCGCCGCGTTGCAGGACCTGACGGAGATTCGCGCCCTGCTCCAGGCCGGACAGACGCCGCCTCCCCAGGTGCTGACCAATGCCATCGAGCGCATGGCGCCGGCACTGCGCGTGCTGCGTCACGGCGATGGCGGCCTGGCGCTGTTCAACGGCAGCAAGGAGGAGACGCCGGCGCTGATCGACCTGGTGCTGACCCAGGCGGGGCGCGCCGGGCGCGGGTCGTCCTCCCTGACCGATGGCGGATTCCAGCGGTTGCAGGCCGGACGCAGCGTCCTGCTGGTGGATTGCGGCGCGCCGCCGCCGCCGGGGGTCGATCGCAACGCCCACGCCGGCACGCTGTCGATGGAGCTGTCGGTCGGCCGCGACCGGCTGATCGTCAATTGCGGCGCCTTCCCTGCCGGGCCGGTGGAGTGGCGCGACGCCGCGCGCGCAACCGCGGCGCACTCGACGCTGGTAATCGCCGACCTGTCCAGCAGCGAGCTGAAGCCGGATGGGCTCGCCCGGCGGCCGGTGACGGTGGACGCGCAGCGGCAGGAGGCGAACGGCGCGCACTGGCTGGAGGCCAGCCATGACGGCTGGCGGCACGTGTTCGGCGCGATCCACCGCCGCCGGCTATACATGGCGGAAAGTGGCGACGACATCCGCGGCGAGGACGCCGTGGAGGCGGAGACGCCGCAGCCCTTCACGGTGCGGTTCCATTTGCATCCCGACGTGACCGCCTCGGTGCAGCAGGACGGCGAGGCGGTGCTGCTGCGGCTGCGCTCCGGCGGCTGGCGGCTGCGCGCCGACGGGGCACGCATCACGCTGGAGGAGAGCATCTATCTCGGCGGCCCGGAGCCGCGCCGGTCCGAGCAGGTGGTGCTGACAGGGTACGCGGATGGGCCGCAGCAGGTGAAATGGGCGATCAGCAAGGTGGGCTAGTTCTCTCTTCCGCTTGCGGGAGAGGGTGAGGGTGCGACGGGGCGCAAGCACGACCCTCACCCTCCGCCGATGCGCTTCGGGCCTCGACCCCGCGCCGCGGGAGAGGGGGCGACGCGGTTGAAAATCATCGAGATCACCAACGTGGATTTCTCGCTGCGGCAGTTCTTGCTGCCGCTGATGCGGGCCTTGCGGGCGCGCGGCCACGAAGTGGTGGGCGTCTGCGCCGAGGGCCCGTTGCTGGACGACGTGCGCGCCGAGGGGTTCCGCGTCGTGGCCGTCCGCTTCGCCCGCCGCGTCTCGCCGCTCGCCCATTGGCGCGCCTTCCATGCGCTGGTCGCGCTGTTCCGCGCCGAACGCCCGGACCTGGTGCATGCGCACATGCCGATCAGCGGGTTTCTCGCCCGGCTGGCGGCGTGGTGGGCCGGGGTGCCGCGGGTCGCCTTCACCTGCCACGGCTTCCTGTTCAACAACCGCGAGGGCGCCTGGCCGCAGCGCGCCGCCAGCTTCGCGATGGAATGGGTGGGTGGCCGGGTGACCGAAATGTTCCTGACGGTCTCGACCGAGGAGGCGGCGGATGCGCGCCGCCTTGGCATCGCGCGCCACGCCGTGGCGGTGGGCAACGGCCGCGATCCGGCGGTGTTCCGTCCGGACCCGGAGGCGCGGGCGCGGCTGCGGACAGCGATCGGGACGCCGGCGGATCGCGTGGTGGTCGTTGCCGTGTCGCGCCTGGTGGCGCGCAAGGGGTTTCGCGAATTGGCCGCCGCCATGCGGGAGGTGCCGAGCGCGGAACTGTGGGTCGCCGGCGAGCGGCTGGAGTCCGACCGCGGCGAGGACATGGTGGCGACGCTGCGTGCCGCCGGCCTCGGCGAACGGCTGCGGCTGCTGGGCTACCGCAGCGACGTGGCCGCGGTGCTGGCGGCGGCCGACATTTTCGTGCTGCCAAGCTATTTCGAGGGCCTGCCGATGTCGGTGATCGAGGCGATGCTGACCGGACTGCCGGTGGTTGCCACCGCGATCCGTGGGCCTCGAGAGCAGGTGGTGGCGGAGGTGACGGGGCTGCTGGTGAAGCCGCGGGCGGTGGCGCCGCTGGGGGCGGCGCTGCGCCGGCTGGTTGGCGATCCGGCGTTGCGGGCGGCAATGGGGGAGGCCGGCCGCGCGCGGGCGCTGGAGCTTTACGACGAGGCGAAGGTGCTGGCGCGCACGGTGGAGGCGCTGGGGGCCTAGTGCCGCCCGTCATTGATTGTGCGGTCGATCTCTGAACCGCTTGCTCCGGCAACACCGGCAGTGCCTGTGGAAACCGCCCGATCTGCCCGCGCGCCGCACGAACCAATCCACCGGACCACTCCACCGGACCGCCGCCCGGACCGCCGCACGGGCCACTCCACCAGGCCAATCCACCGGGCGAGCCTCGCCACATCCGCGGCGCGCGTGTGTATCTCTGACATATCCAGTTATTACCATTGACACACACCCCCCGCCATGCTACACGCCATGCGCGCTACGCAACCCGCCACGAAAGACCGCTCCGTATCCCTCCCGCCATGATGCACGATCCACTCACCACTCCGGCCGACGCCTGTGCCCCCGATGCGGATCGGGCCGCCTCGGACGCGCCCGCGCGCCTGCCCGAGTGGGTCGCCCATCTCCTCGCGCTGGTCATCCGCTTCATGCTCGAGCGCATGCTCGCCACATGCTCGGGCCGCTCCCGGCTGCCATCCTGGTGGCACGACCGGCCGGACCTGCCGCCGGCCTCGG
>DATLQW010000092.1:0-20570 GCA_035535035.1 Acetobacteraceae bacterium | reverse complement strand
TGCGCCGAGGCCGGCGGCAGGTCCGGCCGGTCGTGCCACCAGGATGGCAGCTCGGAGCGGCCCGAGCGCCCGGCAAGCATGCGCTCGAGCATGAAGCGGATGATCCGCGCGAGGAGATGGACAACCCACTCGGGCAGGCGCGTGGACGCGTCCGGGGCGGCCCGATCTGCATCGGGAGCACGGGCGTCGGCCGGAGTCGTGAGTGGATCGTGCATCATGGCGGGAGGGATACGGAGCGGTCTTTCGTGGCGGGTTGCGTAGTGCGCGGCGTGTAGCATGGCGGGGCGGGTGTGTCAAGGAAAATAACGTGGCTTGTCAGATATACACACACGCGCCGCGGATGTGGCGAGGCTCGCCCGGTGGATTGGCCTGGTGGATCGGGCCGTGCGGCGGCCCGGTGGATTGGTTCGTGCGGTGGCCCGGGCAGAGCGGGCGGCTTCCACAGGCACTGCCGGTGTTGCCGGAGCGAGCGGTTCAGAGCTCGACCGCACAATCAATGACGGGCGGCAGTAGCCTGGCCGGGTTCAATGCGACGCGGAGCATTCCCGCCCCCCGGCGGGTCTGCCGGACCGCGGCCCGGCGGGAGGGGATCGGGTTTGCCACCGAGACCGGAACAGCCCAGCATGGCACAACAGCAGTGAAGGCACAGGTCCATGGAATTCGGTGCGTCGATCTTCTTTACCGACTATTCGATCACCCCAGCTGAACTCGCCGTCGCACTTGAAGCGCGCGGATTCGATTCGCTGTGGGCGGCGGAGCACTCGCATATTCCGGTGCCCCGGCGCACCCCGCCACCCGGCGGTGGCGAACTGGCGAAACGGTACTATGACGTGATGGACCCATTCGTCACCCTGACGGCGGCCGCGGCCGCCACCAAGACGCTGAAGGTCGCCACCGGGATCTGCCTGGTCATCCAGCGCGATACCATCCAGACGGCAAAGCTGGTGGCCTCGATCGACCAGGTAAGCGGCGGACGGTTTCTGTTCGGCATCGGCGGCGGCTGGAATGTGGAGGAGATCGAGGCGCACGGGACGGTCTTTGCTACCCGCATGCAGAAGATGCGCGAACAGATGGAGGCGATGAAGGAGATCTGGACCAAATCGACGGCGGAATACGACGGCGAGATCGTCAAGGTCCCCTCGATGCAGACCTGGCCGAAGCCGACGCAGAAGCCGCATCCGCCGATTCTTCTTGGCGGCGCCTTTCCGTGGGCGGCGCGGCGCGCGATCCGCTACGGCAACGGCTGGTTTCCGAACGCGAGCAGTGGCAATCCGGACGAATATATGCCCCGCTTCCGCCAGATGGCAGCCGAAGCCGGGCGGGACCCGCATTCGTTGCCGGTGACCATTGGCGGTGCTCCCGAAGACCTCGCTCAACTGCAACGATTTCGCGACCTTGGGGCGGCCCGGGTGAACGTGAGTCTGCCGGCGGAGGGCGGGGATCGGATTCTGCCCATACTGGACCGTTGGGCAGGATTGATCCGCCAATTGCGCGCCTGATCTCATCGCGACTTTTTGCGCTTCCTGATATGGGCAGGATGGGCGGGTCCGTGCGCCCGCGGGGTCCGGCGTTCGGCAGCGATCGGCGCTGAACAAGGAGGGGAAACGCCATGATGACCGTTGACGCACAAATCCATATCTGGGCGAAGGGCACGCCATCGGCCCCTCATCGGCAGGAGCCGTATTCCGGGGACCAGGCGCTCGCGGGCATGGCCGAAGCGGGCGTTGACCGCGCGGTGATCCACCCACCGATGTGGGATCCGGATTCGAACGAACTCGCGGTCGAGGCGGTTCGCGCCCATCCGGATCGCTTCGCGATTCTCGGCTGGTTCCCGCTTGATCGACCGGAGAGCCGCTCGCTGGCCGGCAGTTGGAAGAGTCGGCCCGGCATGCTTGGCCTGCGCTTCTATTTCAATCAGCCCCATGAACAGTCGTGGCCGACCGACGGCACGCTCGATTGGTTGTGGCCCGCGGCCGAGCGCGCCGGCTTGCCGGTTGCGCTCGCGGCGGCGTCGTTCCTTCCGGTGGTCGGCCAGGTCGCCGAACGTCATCCCGGCCTTAAATTGATCATCGACCACATGGGCGTGCCACGTGCCACCAAGGGCGACGCTTCCTACAAGAACCTGCCGCAACTCATCGCCCTCGCCAGGCACCCCAACATTGCCGTCAAGGCCACGGGGCAGGCGGGTTATGCCACGGACAGCTATCCGTTCCGCAGCATTCACCCGCACTTGCGCAAGGTTTACGACGCGTTTGGGCCGCACCGGATGTTTTGGGGTACCGACATCACCCGCATGCCGTGTACCTGGCGACAATGCGTCACACTGTTTACGGAGGAGCTGCCTTGGCTGAAGGGAAATGACCTCGATCTCGTGATGGGACGCGCTTTCTGCGACTGGATCGGCTGGAAGCTGCCGGAGGGCTAGCACCATGTCGAGGCAGGAAAGCCGCGGTTTCGTCGGAGAAAAACTCGGCCAATTCGTCGCGGCGTCGCGCTGGGACGCGCTGCCGCACGCCGTGCGGCACGCGGCCAGGCGATCGCTGCTGAATTTCGTTGGCTGCGCCATTGGGGTTGCCCATACGCCGCCGATCGACATGGCAATGCGCGTCCTCACGTCACTATCGGGCGCCGAACGCGTCACGGTGCTCGGCCGCGCGGAGCGGCTCGATCTGCTCGGCGCGGCATTCATCAACGCGGTCAGCGCGAACCTGCTCGACTACGACGACACGCATTTGCCGACGGTTATCCATCCTACGGCGCCGGTCGCCCCGGCCGCACTCGCGCTCGCGGAGCAACGTGGGCGGTCCGGGGCGGCGATGCTGCACGCCTTCATCCTGGGCGCCGAGGTCGCGTGCCGGATCGGCAACGCCGTCTCGCCCGGCCATTACGCGCGGGGATGGCATATCACCTCGACATGCGGCGTGTTCGGCTCCGCGGTGGCGAGTGCCGGGCTTCTGGGTCTGGACGCGCAGCAGACGTGGCACGCAATCGGCATCGCCGCGAGCCAGTCCGCTGGACTGGTGGAGAACCTGCCCAGCGCAGCGAAGAACGTGGGCGTCGGCAATGCTGCCCGCAACGGGCTGTTCGCCGCGCTGCTGGCGGAACAAGGCTACACCGCCGCGCCGGCCGCGTTCGAGGGGTCGCTGGGCTGGGCCCGTGCGATGGGAGACGACCCCGCGATTGCCAAGGTGACAGACGGCCTCGGCACGCAGTGGGAGCTGCTGCGGAACGCCTTCAAGCCTTATCCGTGCGGAATCGTGATGCATGCCGTCATCGACGCGTGCCTGGCGCTGCGGCGGGAACATGCGGTGACGGTGGCGGAGATTGCTGAAATCATCGTGTCCGGCGACCAGCTCCTGCTCGATCGTGGCGACCGGGCGGTGGCCAATGACAGGGACGCACGGGTCAGCATCCATCACTGCGCCGCGGTATCCTTCCTGTTCGGGGCGGCCGGACTGAAAGAGTTCTCGGAAGACACGGTGCATGATCCGGCCGTCGTTGCGTTGCGGGCGCTGACGAAGGCACAGTTGAATGCCGACACTCCCCGAGGCGCCGCGACCGCCATGGTCCGTACCGTTGACGGTCGGATGCTGGAGTCGACCGTGCTCCATGCCAGGGGCAGCATGGAGCAACCGCTGTCCGATCGGGACATCGAGGCGAAGGTGCGCGAGCTCGCCCGGCACGGCGCCTTTCGCGGATCTATCGACGACGTTATCGCGGCAGTGTGGCAACTCGACACGGCGGCAACGATCGCTCCTCTGCTCGAAGCTTTGCGTCGGGGTTGAGGCGGCGGCCCGGCGGGTTGACCCTTCCCACGGCGCTTCCCCGTCCATCATGCCGGCCGGGAGCCGAAGCCCGCGCGGTCCGCCCCCGGCAGGCTCGCGGCGGTCATCTGCGGTGCCAGGTTGCATTATGTGACGTTGCAGTGCAGCATTCTGTCCGGCACGGCCACTTCCAGGGCGGTGGCCGCTGCATCGCGCAACCATTCCGACCGACGGAAAATGCCCATGAGATGTCGCCTGGCGCCCGGGTGCGCACATGCCTGAACGCCTGCCGGCCGATGCGCCCGCGGACTCTGCTGCCCGCCTGGTGGGCGCGGGCCACGAGCGTATGATCGGCCCCCCGGCGTCGTACGGCCCGGACCGGCTGCCATCGGGCACGCATCCGACCGTCCTGCTGTACGACTGGGACAACACCCTGGTCGATGGCTGGGCTGCCATTACCGCGGCGCTGAACGCCGTGTTCGCGGAATTCCGCATGCCGTCCTGGACCATCGAGGATACCAGGAGCCGCGTTCGCGTGGCCCTGCGCGAGAGCTTTCCGCTGATGTTCGGCGCAAGCTGGGAACAGGCGCGCGACCTGTTCTATGCCAGCTTCCGGGACGGGCACCTGGATCATTTGCGGCCGATGCAAGGGGCGGCCGAGGCGCTGGAGGCGGGCGGGGTCCTGCCGCAGGGTGTGGTGTCCAACAAGGCCGGCCGGTATTTGCGCGCCGAGGTCGCCCATCTGGGCTGGTCCGGCCATTTCCGCGCCGTGGTGGGCGCCGGCGACGCAGCCGCCGACAAGCCGGACCCGGCACCGATCCACCTCGCCCTGCAACAGCTCGGTCATCGCGCCGGTGCCTCGGTCTGGTACCTGGGGGATACCGCGCTGGACATGCAGGCGGCCCGCGCAGCCGGGGTGACCGCGGTGTTGATCGGCGACGCCGGACACGATGGGGGCATTGCGCATGCGGCCCCCGATATCCATTTCCCTTCCGCGTACGACCTTGCGGCGCATTTCCGTGCGCTTGCATGAGGGGGAGTCGCTGCTAGACTGAATAGCCTGCCCGGCAAGCGTGCCACGACCTGCCGGGAACGACGCGAGCAACAACAGCAACGGTAACGAGAAGAAGAAGGACAGTCGCCGTGGCCAACGAGAAATCGCAAAACGTTCAGGACGTGTTCCTGAACCACGTGCGAAAAAACAAGACACCGGTGACGGTGTTCCTGGTGAACGGTGTCAAGCTACAGGGGATCATCACCTGGTTTGACAACTTTTCCGTTCTGCTGCGCCGCGACGGGCACACCCAGCTCGTCTATAAGCATGCGATCAGTACCGTGATGCCGGGTGCCCCGATCCAGCTCTTCGACGCCGCCAAGTCGGACATGCCGACGGGTGCGGTGCGGGAGATGAGCCCTGCCGTCAACGGCGACTGAGGGAAAGCCCGGCGGCAGAGTCGGTTCGGGCACCAGCCCGATCCGTGCCGCCATCGTACTGCCCTGGGATCGCGGCGCCGGCCGTGCGGCCGAACGCGACCGTGCGGCCGGAGATCCGCGCGCCGCGCCGGACTACCTCCGGGTCCGGGACGATGGTCGCGCCGCCGAGGCGCGGCTGGCGGAGGCGGTTGGCCTCGCGGCCTCGATCCGCCTCATCGTGGTACATGCCGTTATCCTGCCGCTGCGCATCCGCCGCCCGGCCACGCTGCTGGGCGAGGGGCAGGTAGCCACGCTGGGGCAGGCTCTTGCCGAACAGAAGGTTATCGTGGCGATCGTCGATGCGGCGCTGTCGCCGGTGCAGCAGCGGAACCTGGAGCGCGCCTGGTCCTGCAAGGTGATCGACCGCACGGGGCTGATCCTGGATATCTTCGGCGAGCGCGCCGCCACGAAGGAGGGCGCGCTACAGGTGGAGTTGGCGCATCTGGAGTATCAGCGCTCGCGCCTGGTGCGATCCTGGACCCATCTCGAACGCCAGCGCGGCGGCTTCGGGTTCCTTGGCGGGCCGGGCGAGACGCAGATCGAAGCGGACCGGCGGCTGATCGGCGAACGCATCGTCAAGCTGAAGAAGGAGCTGGAGCAGGTCAGGCGGACGCGGGGACTGCACCGGTCGGCGCGGCGGCGGGTGCCGTTCCCGGTGGTGGCGCTGGTGGGCTACACGAATGCGGGAAAATCCACGTTGTTCAATGCGCTGACCGGCGCCGAGGTGGTCGCGCGCGACCAGTTGTTCGCCACGTTGGATCCCACCATGCGCGGGCTGCGGCTGCCGTCCGGGCGACGGATTATTCTCTCCGATACCGTCGGCTTCATCAGCGAGTTGCCGCACGAGCTGGTGGAGGCATTCCGCGCCACGCTGGAGGAGGTCGCCGAGGCCGACGCGATCCTGCACGTGCGCGACGCGGCGCATCCCGAAACCGGCGCGCAGCGCTCCGACGTGCTGAAGGTGCTGGAGGACATGGTGGCGGACGGCACGCTGGATGCCGCCTGGCCGGAACGGACCATCGAAGTGCTGAACAAGGCCGACCTGCTGGGCGGCGTGGGTGAGGTGGCGACCCGACCGGGCGGGGTGGCAGTGTCGGCGATCACCGGCGAGGGCCTGGGTGCGCTGCTCGCCGCGATCGATGCCCGCATCGCCGCGGGCATGGAGCTGGCGGACTACGCGATCCCGCCGCAGGACGGGGCGCGGCTGGCCTGGCTGTACCAGCATGGCGAAGTGATCGATCGCGCCGATGACGAGGCGGCGGTGCACGTGAAGGTGCGATTGCTTCCCGCCGACCGGGCGCGGTTCGAGCATCGATCGTGAATCCTCTCCGCTCCGCGGGAAACGGCGGCGCGCGCTTGTGCGCCGGGTAAGGGGCCGGGTGCGCGCATCACCGCGGCTTCCTCGCCATTTCGAGGGAGCAAAGACGCTCAGCCGCGCGCCCAGGCGATCGCCGCCCGCGCCAAGGCGTCGATGGTGTCGATCGCCGGGACGCTCAAGGTCTCCCGCGGTCCGGCCTGGATCCCGAGCGGGATCTCCGTGCAGCCCAGCACCACCGCGGCGGCGCCGCGCGCCGCGAGGCGGTTCACCACCTCGGCCAGCGGCGCATAGGCTTCGGCCACGCGGTTGGCCTTCACCTGTGCGATCGCCGGCGTAACGCGCAGCGTCATTTCGTCGGCGGTGGGAATGATGCAGTCCCAGCCTTGGTGCTGCAGCCGGTCCTGATAGAGCCGCATGTCCAGGGTCGCCTGGGTGCCCATCAGCCCGATCGTTGCCGGACCGATGCCGCAACGGCGCAGCTCGGCCGCCGCCGCATCGACGATGTGCAGGATCGGCAATCCCGCCGCTTCCCGCATGGCGTCGTACCAGCCATGCGCGGTGTTGCATGGAATGGCGATGGCGCCGCATCCGGCACGCTTCAGGCCGGCGATGCCGTGCAACAGCCAAGGCAGCGGATCGTCGCCGCCGGCGAGGTGGCCGCGCGTGCGGTCCGGCACGCGCGGGTCGGACCACAGCACGGCGGGGATGTGGTCCTGGTCGCGCGCGGCCGGCGTGAGCAGGGTCAGGCGCAGCATGAATTGCGCGCTGGCCAGCGGCCCCATGCCACCGAGCACGCCGAGCACCTTCCCGCTGATGTCGTCCGGGTTCATTGCATTATAACCCCTTTACGCGCCACCGGGCCGATCGGCCGGGACGACACGCGATCTGATCCATATCATCCGAAGCGCGTGCGATGTCGAGGCTGGCCCGAGCGGGAGATGCCCGAGTGATATACGTTCCGATAGAAGAACGTATCAAGGATCGCGCCCGCGCCAGCCTGACCGAGGCTACGGACCGTTCACATAGTGCCAGGATGCCTGGGTCATTTCGATCGGCGTAGGACCGCGCGCCGTTACGTTGCGCGCCAGGACGTCGCCCAGATTGCTGGTGCTGTTGATAAGATCAAGCCCCCACTGCGTGAATGTGCTGGCGTTGAATACATGCTCCGACAGCAGCGGATTGGTGAGCGCCTGGCTGAATGCATCGACCGCGACCATGCGCATCAGGAGACCCGGCAGCGGCGAATCCGCCATTCGGTCCTCGGCGAACAGTCCGGGATAGAATTCGACATTCTCCGGCGCGCCATATAGCTGTTGCAGCAGTGCCACGACGCGCGGATCGCTGCTGATGTCGGCGAAAGTTGCCGCCTGGGGCATGCCAAACGCCTGCCGGTAGGCATTGTACGTGTCGATGCGGTTGTGACGGGCCTGCAGCACCGCGAAGTCTTCGATTCGCAGCAGGGAATCGGCGGTGTTGAATGCCCCGAGCTCCGAGGCGGGCTGGGCGGCCGCGGCGGAAAACGCCGCATCCAGACCCACGTTCAGCAGCGGGGTGTTGTCGAACGTGAAATCGGCGATCAGGATGTCTCCGCCTGGCCATTGGATATTGTCCGGCATCAGTGAGTGCCAGCGATAGAGCAGGCTGAATTCGGCCGTCATCCAGTTCGGCCGATTCCAGTTCGCGGTCCAGGCGACCGAGGGTTCGGCGCGCAGGCTGAACGGCAGCGGCGTGATGTGGTTGATGTATTGCTCAACGACGATCTTGATGAAAACAGGTATCAGGATGTTTCTTGCGGTCTGGAATATGCGCTCATCATCCCAGGCGGGATTTCGGCGTTCCAACTCGCCGGCGATGCGATTGTGCTCGCGCAGGAGCAGGGTATTCATCATGGCGGTGAACGGGGTAGAGTTTGCGCGATCGCCGCCGAACGCGAAGATCGTGGCCAGTTCCGCCGGCGGCGTCGGGGTACCGGCCAGCATCAGAGGCGGATCGAGCGCCTCGAACGCCGGATCGCCAATGTGTCCGCCATGCGGGTACAGAAACGGCGGATATTCCTCCGTGCCGATGAGCTGGCTTTTCAAACGGCCGCGCTGGCCGGCGGCATTGCTGTTGAGGCGCAGCGCGGCGGTTTGGGCAGGGATGCGCCCATAGAGCGGGCACAGGTCGATTTCGTGGTTCGACGTGGTGCGGCGGGTGTCCGACGGCATGGTGCGGATGAAGCCATCGGTCAGATTTTGCGCGAAGGCTGGGAACAGGCAGGTGGATTTTTTGGACAGTCTCTGCTGGCCGGCCGGACGTTGGAACAGTTGCCGCACCTGTGCCTCCGGCGGCTTCACCGGCACATCGGCGGGCGGCAGGTGGCGGGCCAGATAGGTGCGATCCGTCAGTCCCTGCCAGGAGGTATAGTCGGAAAACGTGCTCCATGGATGCGGTCTGGTGCGCGTGACGCCGACCGCATCGTTGACCACTTTGTTGCTGGCCTCACCCGACAACCATGCCCAACCGTCGATGACCGAACCGGCGGCGGAAAAAATCGTTCTGGCAAGCCAGTCGGGCATGGCTCGTTCCTCTTCCTGTGCCTGGACGCCGGCTCTTGTGGCTGGATGCCGGGATTGGTTCCGGTTGCAGTCGGTTTGTGCGTGCAGCCGCCGGGCGGACGCGGGCGGACCGCGCAAGAACGGGGCGGCCGGATCGTGCGGATTGGGCATTGCCGATCTCCCGCCGTAGCCGTCCACACTGGCACATGAACCCGTTGTTTCCCCCGGATATGCTCGATTCTCCGCCGAAATACTCCGTTTCGATGCACATTATAGTGGCCGCGGCCGGACAGGACAACCAATGTTATCTCTTGCCGTGGATCATGGTGATCATACGTGTCCGCGTTAAGATCAGTGCGACGGCTGGAAAACCGCCATATGTCGCTATTCCCTTCGGATCGGTGGCAAGTCGGCTAGTCTTCCACCGACGAAAGGCTGAAATTCCGTCGATCTCGGAATGCGCAGGCCCGCCCTGTTCATATCCCGCAAATGTCTCTTCCGCGGTAGCAGGCCTCGGCGTTCCGTTGAGCGGAATTCCGTGCGACGCGATGGGGGATCGACCGTCCCCCCGGAAGCCAGCGCAACGCCCGGATGGCAGGGCGACCCGTCCCGCGCCACATTCCCCCCATGAAAGAAACCCACAGCATCGACCGGGTACCGGACGAGCATCTCTGGCACCTGGTCCTCACCCGCCAGCCAGGCGATTTCCTTTACGCCGTCGTCACAATGGGGGTGTATTGCCGTCCCGGCTGCCCCTCGCCCCGGCCGCTGCGCAAGAATGTCCGTTTCTTCCGCGACCCGCCCGAGGCCGAGGCCGCCGGCTTCCGCGCCTGCAAGCGCTGCGACCCGAAGGGCGAACGCGCCGGCATCGCCCAGGCGGTGGTGCGCGACGCCTGTGCGTGTATCGAGGCGTCGGAGGATATCCCCTCGCTCGATGCGCTGGCGACCCGCGCCGGCTACTCACGCTTCCATTTCCTGCGGCTGTTCCGCGACCATACCGGACTGACTCCGCGGGCCTACGCCGAGGGCGTCCGCGCCCGGAAACTGGGCGCGTCGCTTGCCAAGGGCACACGGGTGGCGGACGCGGTGGCCAATTCCGGCTTCGGCTCGGAAAGCCGCGTCTATGAGAAGACCGGCGCCCTGCTCGGCATGACGCCAGGCGCGGCACGGCGTGGCGGCGCCGGCGAGGTGATCCGCACCGCCCTCGCCGACTGTCCGTTCGGCCGGCTGCTGGTCGGAGCCACCGACAAGGGCGTGTGCTTCATCGGCTTTGCCGAGCCGGACGACGCATTGTTGACGGAGCTGCGCCGCCGCTTCCCCCGCGCGCGCATCGATCCCGATAACGCCGCACTGGCCGGCACGGTCCGGGCGGTGCTGGAGTTCCTCCACGAACCGAAGCACGCGCTGGGCCTGCCGCTTGATCTGCGCGGCACGGCGTTCCAGCAACTGGTGTGGCGCACGCTGGCACGCATCCCCCCGGGACAGACCCGCAGCTACGCCGAGGTGGCGGCGATGATCGGCAACCCCCGAGCGGTGCGCGCGGTGGCGCGGTCGTGCGCAACCAACCCGGTGGCGCTGGCCGTGCCGTGCCACCGGGTGGTGGGAAGCGACGGCGCGCTGACCGGCTACCGCTGGGGTGTGGCGCGCAAGCGCGCGCTGCTGGATCGCGAGCGCGCGGTGGCGGGGGCCTGAAGGCGACGCCGCCGCCGCGCAAGGGGGGGTATGCGCGACAGCGCCATCAGGCGCCTCAGCGCCAGACCGGCCGCCCGAGGTTGATGTCGTGGCCGCTGGTCACGGCACCGCCAATGGCTCCCGCAGCGCCGCCGATCACCGCGCCGACCAATGGAGCGCCGCCGGTCAGCGCCGCAATCGCCGCTCCTCCGCCGGCACCGATCAGGCCGCCGGACACCGCCCGATCGCCCGGGCTATAGCCACAGCCCGCCAGGCTGAAAGCCAGGGTCGCCAGTACCAGGCCGGTCGCCACAGCGTGCCGCATCGTCGTCATCCCTTCCATCTGGTTGCCACGGAAAGACTATCACGGATCGTCAAGGCGAGGTGACCGCACCGCCCACGGCGCCCACGCCGCCGCCGATCAGGGCACCGGTCGCCGGCCGCCCGCCGGTCAGCGCCGCGATCCCCGCGCCCGCGCCGGCGCCGATCAGGCCACCAGTAACCGCGCGCGTGACCGGATCGTCGCCACAGGCCGCCAGGCCCAGCGCCATGCCGCCCAACAGTGCAGCCACCACGATCCGGCTCCTCATCCCAACCCTCCACTTCTGCCCCGACAACCGACTCTTTGCTGGCAACGGGGAGATCCGGTGACCGGATTGGGGCGACACGAAGGCCGCCGTTCACCCCCTTGTTAACGGATGATGGCAGGGCTAAGCCCAGCGCCCTTCCCCCCCACCCCATTCGCCTGCACAAAGGTTGTCTGGATGTTCTCTCGCATGCTCGGCTTCATGTCGGCCGACATGGCCATCGATCTCGGCACCGCGAACACCTTGGTCTATGTCAAGGGGCGCGGCATCGTGCTGGCCGAGCCGAGCGTCGTCGCCATCGCCGATGTGCGCGGCAAGAAACAGGTCGTCGCGGTGGGCGAGGAAGCCAAGATGATGCTGGGCCGCACGCCCGGTTACATCACCGCGAGCAGACCGCTGCGCGACGGCGTGATCGCCGATTTCGAAGTCGCCGAGGAGATGATCAAGCACTTCATCCGCAAGGTGCATGGCCGCCGCGGTTTTGCCTCGCCGCTGATCATCATCTGCGTGCCGTCCGGCTCGACCGCGGTGGAACGCCGCGCCATCCAGGAAAGCGCCGAGAGCGCCGGCGCGCGCCGCGTGCAACTGATCGAGGAGCCGATGGCGGCGGCGATCGGCGCCGGCCTGCCGGTCACCGAGCCGTCCGGCTCCATGGTGGTCGATATCGGCGGCGGCACCACCGAGGTCGCGGTGATCTCGCTCGGTGGCATCGTCTATTCGCGCAGCGTGCGCGTCGGCGGCGACAAGATGGACGAGGCGATCATCAGCTACATCCGCCGCAACCATAACCTGCTGATCGGCGAATCCTCGGCCGAGCGGATCAAGATGGAGCTCGGCGCGGCCAGCCCGCCGGAGGACAGCGAAGAGGGACCGTATCGCGAGGTGCGCGGCCGCGACCTGCTGAACGGCGTGCCGCGCGAGGTGATCGTCAGCCAGCGGCAGATCGCCGAGAGCCTGGCCGAGCCGGTCGGCGCGATTGTCGAAGCCGTCAAGGTGGCGCTGGAGAACACCCCGCCGGAGCTGGCCGCCGACATCGTTGACAAGGGCATCGTCCTCACCGGCGGCGGAGCGCTGCTCCATCGGGTGGACCAGGTGCTGCGCGATGCCACCGGCCTCGCCGTGGTGATAGCGGAGAACCCGCTGCAATGCGTTGCGCTGGGCACCGGCCGGGCGCTGGAGGAGCGCAAGCGGCTGAGCAACGTGCTGACCAGCATGTATTGAGGCGGGCCGGGAGGGGCGGCAGTGGGCGATTATTCCGCCGGCTGGCTGTCGCTCCAATGCGCAATGGGGCGGCGGGACGGCGAGGCCATGCCGGCCGGCCCATCGTTGCGGAATCACGGCACGGACGGCCCGTCACAGGTTTGTTATGCGAAGCGAACCCTCCGGCCGAGACACTGCGATTTCATCCGGGAGCAGGCCTTTCACGCTGAGCCGGGTTGACCCGAAACCGGCCGTGAGCCGGTGGTTGCGGTCAAATTGCCACAACAAATTCGAGATACGCGCTCGACCTACGCAAACGCCGGTTCGCCGCCCGCGGCGGCCTCGGCCGCTTCCACCGCTCCCAGTGGCTGGGCCGGGCGGTTCTGTCGCAGCGTGGCCGCGCCGTCCGCCACCGTGCGCCACACCACCTGGGCCAGTGCCTTGCGGTCGGGGAACCGCGCCGGATCCAGCGGGGCGTGCAGCAGCACCGTCACCCGCAATCCGCAATGCTGCCCCAGTCGCCAGAAATGCGAGGCGATGTCCATGTCGCCATACCAGGCGAACACCGGCCGGCTGGCGCGTCCGGTCGGCAATCCGCCCAGCCGGTCGTACACCACCGACACCGGCTGGATCAGCGGCGGCGGCCCATCGGTCGCCGCGGCCACGGCAAAGAACGACGAGCGAAACGGCAGCACCCGGGAGCCGTCGGAACTGGTGCCCTCGGGGAACAGGATCAGGTTGTCACCCGCCCGCAACCGCGCGCGCATGTCGTCGCGCTCGCGAGCCGTTGCGCCGCGCTGGCGGGTGACGAACACCGAGCGCCCGAGCCGGGCAATCGTATTGATCACCGGCCAACCGGCGACCTCGCCCTTCGCCACGAAGCAGCCGTCGAGCACGCCGCCGAGCACCGGCACGTCCACCCAGGACGAGTGGTTCGACACGAACACCACCGGTCGCGCCGTCCCGTCGCTCGCCAGCACGCCGACCACCCGCACGCGCAACCCGAGCAACCGGCTGAACAGCGCCCAGTACAACCGGGCGAATGCGACTTTCGGCCGGCCGGGCAGGATCAGGCACAGCGCCTGGACCGGCATGGAAGCCAGGGTCCAAAGCAGGATCGTAAGGAAGCGGCGGATCACCCGCAGCTTCCGCGTCAGATGCCATCCGTCGTCCATAGCGACGGAATCCGGCGCGATCGATGCCGCCCCACGATTCAGCAAGAGGGGGCGAGTGGCGAGGCGGCGCAGCCGGCGGGGCGATTCTCGCATGGCTTCCGTGATTACCCCGCACCCCGTGACCGGACAATGGCGCAACCGTGACTGTTGCGGGACCATCCGGGCGGCGTCCGGTCGCGGAAGCGCCGAGCGGGTTGCAGGCCAGCGTAGGGCAGCCGGCATCGTCGTCACCCGCTTCGTGCCGCCTCCGCTGCGATGTGTCCGGCAAAGCCGGTGACGAACGTTTTAAGGCTGGTCAGCTCAGACAGATCGGCAAAATCGCCGGTATCGGCCGCAGTACGCGGCAAGGCCAACACCGTGGCCGTTGTATAGAGGCGTTCATGTGCCAGCTTGCGGCACAGGATGTTGTAACGTTCGAGATAGGACGCGCCGGAGAATTCCGGGAACGTCTGGAAGTGCGGCGAGCTGTCCCGGACCGATGAACGAGACTTCGGTGCGTCCTCAACCAGCATAAGCCAGCCGACGAAAGGGCGTGGCGTTTCCGTTCCGAAGGCGCCTTCCCGATACGCGGTCCAGAGATCAACCGCGGTGCCAAGCGCCTCCTCGGTCGATTGTTAAAATTATTGCCGAAAGATGGCCCGATCTGCGACTTCAGCTCCAATGCGGCCACCAGGCGGCCGCGGTTGATGACGAGGAGATCCCAAAGCTTCGTCGGCCGGAAGAAACCTGGCAACGTCAGAAGGCGCCGGCCGATCATCATATCGGCGTCACCAAGGCCGTTGGCGCGGATTACGTCCTGGATAAGGGTGATAAAGCCGTCCATGTTCTTGCCGGCGGTGACCCCCGCCCTTTCTCCCTGGTCCGCGCGGCCAAGCTCGCGCTGCTTCTGCACGGCAGCGGCACGGTTGCCCCAGAAAACTTTCACCGCCTCTCGCGCCTTGCGCTCATAATCCGCGAGATCAAGCGGCATCGGCCACTCCGGAGGTACCGGCAAGCGCCTCTCGTTCGGCCGGCGTCAGGCGATAGAGTGTCGCTGCTGCCTCGCTGCAGGCCGTGAGATCGCGGGCCTGACCGGCATGTGCGAGGGCGATGCGGACCGGGGACGGCACATCGCGCCAGTGCGGAACACGCAGCCGCCGGAGATATTGTGCCTGAAAGCGCAGGTAGCCGCCGCGCATCCTGGTCGAGTAAAGGCCCATGAAAAGACGCGTCACGTCGGACAGCAGCACCGCTTGCAGCGCGTGCAGATCCCATGTGCTGGAGGTGACGAAATAGAGATTGTGGTGTGGATAGAGCTCGCCCGCCTCATAGACGATATGCGCCTGGCCCTTGATGTCGGGGATCAGCAGCTTCGGCTTCCACGTCAGTTCCGGGTAGATGCGATCGATCGTGCGGTACCAGCTGCCGGGATTCTTTTTCGACACATGCCGCGCCTTGATCGCTGCGTCGTGCCGCTCCAGGTAAGCCGCCAGCCTTGGGTAACGGCGCAGTGGCACGAGTGAGCCGTCATCGGCAAAGGGATTGATGACGCCGAAACCTCGCCACTTCACCATGCCCGTCAGAATGTCGCGTGTCATGGCGAGCGGCAGCTTGCGATCAGGTTCGACATCCAGTGCATGGAAAGGACCAATGAAAATCTGGTCCGCACCGGTTGCGACGCCGATGCCGACCTTGCAGCCGGCTTCCTCGATTGTCGGCAATTCGGTTTCAACACGGCGCACCATACCGAGTTGACCGGCCGCGCCGAGCACCCACGGTTCGGCTCCGCAAGTGGCGGCGGCGACTTCCGTTACCCCGCTATCTTTCCTGATTTTCAGTGCGGCCATCGCGTGTACGATCGTGACGAGCGATGGTCGGTCGATCTCCGGGCGGAAGGCGACACGTGTGGCGCCTGGTTCCTCTCGGCTGATGACGACGATCGCCGGATAGGCAATTACGTCGGAGTTGAATGCCGGAGTATCCACCATGTCCACAAAATATTTGAGATGGAAACGCTCGGCGACCATGCGACGCAACGGGCCGCCGTAGCGGTTTTTCATCCATCGGTCGGCGCAGATGAAGCCAAGCTGCCCACCTGGCGCCAGCAGCAAAAGCGAACGCTCGATGAAAGGCACGTAGAGGTCAGCGCGGTCATAGATCGTGCGGTAGCGCCGACGGTATTCCTCCATCAGTGCGTCAGGGATACGTTCCTGTCGCACGTACGGAGGATTACCCACGACGTGCGAAAAGGCGCCCGCGAGCGGGAGGAGGAGGAAATCACCTTGATGCAGCCAGCGGTCCGCAAGCTGTGCCGCCGGCGCGGCAGGAATGTCTTTGGCACGCAGCGCATCGATAACGAGACTGCGTGTTTGATCGAAGCTCGCGCGATGCAACTCGACGGCGTAAAGGCAGTCGCTGAGATCGGTGACGACGCTGTGCCACGACGTGTTCGGTGCACGAGCATAGGCATCCAGCAACCGATCGATTGTCGGCAGAAGAAAGTCTCCCTGCCCTACGGCAGGCTCAAGGATGCGTGCCTGGTGCAGCGGCCTGTCGGCCGTGTAGCTGACAAGATCGAGAATGAATTCCACCACTTCGCGGCGCGTGAACACTGCGCCGCGCTCTTCGACGCCAGCCGCCGCCATCGAGGCAACCGCGGCCTCGACCGGGCAGAAGCCAGGCAGGGATGATTGAGGGCGGGTCGAGTTGAGGAGCATCCCCCATGCGTACCCGAGATTCGGGATTTGTTCCAGAGCCCTTCTCTGGCGCGTAATTGGGCACCGGCATGGGTCCTGACACCACCGGTGTGGCGGTTCGCACACGGGTGCCGGATTATCGGTTCGCCTCGTGTCCAGGAACTGGCGCAAGCGTGACCGTTGCGGGAACATCCGCACGGCGGCTGGCGGTGTTAGGTTGGCCGCATGGCCTGCCGTCCCGTTACGCTTCGCGCCTGTTTGCTGCTGTTCGCGGTGCCACTGCTTGTGGTGCTGTTGACCGGAGCCGCCTCGCGCATCGCCGCCGCTGCCGATCCGCGGGCTTACGACGTCAAGCTCGCCCCCACCGGCAACGGCGCGCTGGACACGGCGCTGCATGACAGCTCCGGCCTGATCTCGTTGCAGAAAACCGCGCCGGTGGGCGGCTTCGCGCTGACCGGGCGCGCCCGCCAGGACCTCGGCCGGTTCACCACAGCGCTGCACAGTTTCGGCTACTACAAGGCGCGGATCGTACTCACGATCGACGGCCGCAACCTGGATGCGCCCGACCTGGCCGACGCGATCGACCATGCGCCGGCCCAGCCGCCGGTGCCGGTCGTGGTGCGGTTCGATCTCGGTCCGCAATTCCTTCTCGGGCCGATCGTCATCGCCGGGACCGTGCCGCCGGACGCGCGCGCCCGGCTCGGGCTCGCAACGGGCCAGCCGGCGCTGGCCGCCGAAGTGCTCGCGGCGCGCAACCAATTGCTTGCGGCGATCCGCGACGACGGTTATCCGCTCGCCACGGTGGATCTGCCGCCCGCCACGCTGCACCCCGCGGAGAACCTCCTGGACGTGCGGTTCGTTGCCAACGCCGGACCGCGTGCCGATTTCGGGCCCATCACCATCACCGGCCTGAAGCACCTGCACGAATCCTACCTGCGCCGGCGCCTGCTGATTCATCCCGGTGAGCCATTCAGCCCCTTGGCGATCGCCAGGGCACGGCGGGATCTGGCCTCGATCGGCGTGTTCTCCGTGGTGCGGATCCAGCCGGCCACTCAACTGGACGCCAACGGCCGCCTGCCGGTGACGGTCAGCGTCACCGAGCGCCCGCTGCACGCGGTGGATGTCGGCGTTGCCTATTCCACCGATCTCGGAGTCAATTTCAACGCCGGCTGGCATGACCGCGACCTGTTCGGCAACGCGGAGCAATTGATCCTGACCGCGGCGATGCAGCTCGGCGGCAATGCCGAGACCAAGCCCGGCTACCGGTTTGGGGCACAATTCATCAAGCCGGACTTCCTGGCGCGGGACCAGGCGCTGGAGATCGACCTCGACGCGGTAAAGCAGAGCCTGCAGGCCTATGACCAGGACGCACTGGAGCAGAAGATCGCGCTCAACCGCAAGTTGTCGCCGCACTGGGCCGGCAGCGCCGGCGTGTCGGGGGAACAGGAGGCGATCACCCAGGAGGGCGCGCAGCGTCACTACGACCTGGCCGGCCTGCCGCTCGGCCTGAAATTTGACGACAGCAACAACCTGTTCGATCCGACCAAGGGCATGCGGGCGAGTTTCTCGGTGACCCCGACCGGTGCGCTGGGCTCCGGGAATGCCGGCTTCGTCATTCTGCAGGCTTCCGGCTCGGCCTACCTGGACCTCAGCGGCAACGGTCGCAGCGTGCTGGCGCTGCGCGGGCTGGTC
The DNA here is from genome assembly GCA_035535035.1 of Acetobacteraceae bacterium. Classification (GTDB taxonomy): domain Bacteria; phylum Pseudomonadota; class Alphaproteobacteria; order Acetobacterales; family Acetobacteraceae; genus JASHVB01. Next base: position 2,478 of record DATLQW010000092.1, on the reverse strand, counting down.
GGCGAGGTGCCTGGGACAAATTCGTTCGCCTTGCCGCCGGATCAACGGTTCTACGCGGGCGGCAGTGCGACGGTGCGCGGCTACCGCTATCAGTCGGTGGGGCCGCGATTCGCCGATGGGCGGCCGACCGGCGGGACCGCGGTCAGCGCGGCGACCGTCGAGTTCCGCCAGCGGATCGTGGGGAATTACGGCGCGGTGGCATTCGTTGACGCGGGGCAGGTGAGCGCCAATGGGGTGCCGTTCAGCAATACCTGGCGGATCGGCGTCGGGGTCGGGTTCCGCTATTACACGTCGATCGGGCCGCTCCGGCTGGATGTCGCAATGCCGGTGAACCGCGAGCCCGGCGGCGACGCGTTCGATCTGTATATCGGCATCGGACAGGCATTCTGAGCAGCGTACAGCTCTCCCGCGACGTGGGAGAGCTGTTATTCTCGTGGCTGTTTCGCCAGCCACGTGGCCGCCGCGTGGTCGGCGCCCGACGGCAGCGGTGCGTCCGGACGCAGTATCCAGGCGAGGATGTCGTCGATCGGCGTGATCCGCTCGTGATCGCGCAGCAGCAGATGGTAGTCAGCGGGGTAGTAAGCCTCCCGCACGCCTTGCGGCACAGCGCGCCAGGTCGCCGCGGTCGCCCGCTTGGGAATCAGTTCGTCATGGCCGCCATACAGGAACAGAGCCGGGCCATGGAAATGCGGGGCGTCGGCCAGCGCCGCGTCCATCAGGTTCACCAGCCCGCTTATCGTGTCCCAGCGCGTCGCATGGATTGTCAGCGGGTCGTCCGACAGCCGCCTGATCGCCGCGAAATTGTCGCTGGCCTCCACGTGGACCAGGCCGCCACCGTCCGTCGTCATGCTGGGGGTCACGTTGGAGAACAGCCAGAGGCCGGCACGGAGAAAAAAATTCATTTCGGCACGGCCCCAGACGGCCGGCGCAATCAACACATACCCGTCCACCGGCGGCGGCGGCTGCTCCGCGGCCAGCACCATCAGCACCGCCGCGCCCATGCTCTCGCCCATCAGGATCAGCTTGGTGTGCGGGTAGCGGGCGCGCAGTTCCCGCGCCATCTGCCGCGCGTCGGCCGCCATCTCGCGTCCGCCCGCCCACAACCCGCGATCCGGCGTGGTGCCGAAGCCGCGCTGGTCGGGCGAGAACACGGCGATGCCGGCACGGGTGAAGTCGGGCGCGGGGTACTCCCAGGCGTCGCGGCTGTCGTTCATGCCATGCAGCGCCAGCACCACCGCGCGCGGCGCTTCGTCCGGCATCCAAACGCGATAGGGCAGCTTGGTGCCGTCCGTCATGGTGAAATAGCCGGAGGTCTGGGCCAGCGCGCCCGCGCGATCGATGTGCGGCGGCCGCGGCATGGCGCAACCGCCCAGCAGCGCCATCGCAAGCAGCAGGGTGAGGAGCGGGCGGAACAACGGGGGCGGCGAGGTTGAAAGCACGGCCCATACCGCTATCATCTCGCCGTCGATCACGCTATCGAGAACTGACCCCAGGAAGCAATATGTCCGAGGCGCCCGCATCGCCCATGCCCACCGAGACCATCCAGGTGGACGACCGCACCGTCGCCTGCGACGGCGGCGACGGCTCGCTCGGCCACCCGCGCGTGTTCCTCTACATCGAGGAGCAATCGGTGATCTGCCCATACTGTTCCCGGCTGTATGTGCTGGCCCCGGGAGCCGGCCACGCCAGCGGACACTGACCTGCGGCCGGCGGCCGAGAATGGCGCGCCCTCCGACCGGCCGCTGCACCTGATCCTGATCGACGGATCGGGCTTCATCTTCCGTGCGTTCCATGCGCTGCCGCCGATGACGCGGCCGGACGGCACGCCGGTGAACGCGGTGTTGGGCTTCACCAACATGGTGGCCAAGCGGCTGCGCAAGCATGTCGGCACCCATGTCGCGGTGATCTCCGACGCCAGCCGGCTGACGTTCCGCAACCGGCCGTATGCCGCCTGCAAGGCGCACCGCACGTCGCCGCCGAGAGTGCCGGCGGGCCGGTAACCATCGTCTCCTCCGACAAGGACCTGATGCAGCTCATCCGGCCGGGCGTGGCGATGCCGGACCCGATCAAGCCGAAGCCGTTCGGCCCGGCCGAGGTAATGGGGAAGTTCGGCGTCACCCCGGACAAGATGGTCAAGGTGCAGGCGCTGACCGGCGATTCGACCGACAACGTGCCGGTTCATGCATTCGCGCACCGCAGCCTCATGGCTGGCTCTCGATACGCGCGAGCAGGCGCAGGATGGCCGGCTTCAGTGCCGGAACGTCAATTGTCACCGCTTGCGGCCGCGTTTGACCGGCACTGCGTGGCTCGGCAGCTCGATGCCGGTGATGTACTCCGGGATCAGCGGATGCGAGTCGGGTTTGCGGACGAACCGGAAGTTGCCGCCCGTGGCGAGGACCGCTTCGCACGTGGGCTGGCGGGAGTACCGATCGTCGCCGAGATAGATCGGGTTGAGCCGGGCGTATTGGTGCTTCGCCA
>DATLQW010000091.1:0-6500 GCA_035535035.1 Acetobacteraceae bacterium | reverse complement strand
TACTTGTGCCCTTCCGCCGTGCAGGTCGCGAGATAGGCCTCGCTCGCCGGGTAGGATTTGACGATGCTGAACACGTCGCGATCCGCCGCGTCGGCGGTGAAGCGGCTTTCCAGCACCAGCATCGCCTGCACCGCCTGGTGGTCGCACGCGCGATAGTATTCCGGACCTTTGTAGAGGTCGTATTTCATCGCCAGCATCGCAGCCCGTACCTGCGCCGTCGCGGTGCCGCCGGCCTGCTTCGCCGCGGTGAGCATGGCCATCGGCCCGGCGAAGCCGAGTGCTGCGTAGTCGGTCGGCACCCGCCCTTCGTTCAGTTCGCGGTAGCGCCGGTTGAAGGCGTTGGCACTGGCGACGCTGTCCTCCAGCCGCCAGTAGTAGGAAGCGCAACCGATCACGCCTTCGTAGGCTTCCGACCCGGCAGCGAGCCGCGCGGTCATGGAGATGACCGGCACCGCAAGCTTGGCGCTGTTCTTGAGGCCCGCCCAGGTGGCCTGCTGCACCGAGTACTGCTGGTCCGGGCCATAGTTGCAGAAGAAGACGATGCTCGGCTTGGCCGCGATGATGCGTTGCAGATAGGGCGTGAAATCAGTGGTGCCGACGGGATGGTAGACCTCGGCCACCGGCGTGATGCCGTGCGGCTTGCCGGCGCCCTTGAGTCCCGCGACCAGCTCCTTGCCGACCGAATAGTTCACCGCCAGGAACGCGACCCGCTGGCCGAACTGGGGAAAGGCGTAATCGCCGAGCACATGGCTCGACATATGCGGCGTCGGGCCTTCGTGGAAGGTGGTCGGCCCCCAGGCCGGTAGCGCAACGATCTCGTCGGACTGCGACAGCGCGTTGTAGAGGATGTCATGCTTGCGCGCCGCCGCGTTGATGGCGAGTTGCACCCCCGGCGACAGGCCGCCGCTCAGAAAATCGACGCCCGACTTGATGAGTTCGAGCGTGCCTGGGACTGCGACGCGCGGGTCCATACGAAAATCGCGCACCACCAGGTCGGCCGGGCGGCCGGCCAGCCCGCCCGCGTCGTTGAACATGGCGATCGCGGTGCGCGCACCGCGCACCATCTCGATCGCTTCGTCCGCGTAGGGGCTGCTGAGCGGCACCGGAAAGCCGATTCGAATCGGCGCGGCAGCGCGGGCACGCACGAACGCCAACGGCAGCGACGCGACCGCAAGGCCGCCGGCAAGCGCCCGGCGGCGCGACAAGGTGCGACGCGACAGATGGGCGAGGCGGGAAGCGGTGCCGGTCATCGGGATTTCCTCCTTGGCCGCTGGGTCTTGCCGTAACCTTTCCTAGGATAGACCCATTTCTCGCACAGGCGCAACGGAGCTATTCCGGTACGCCGCGCAAAGGTGTAAGGTGGTTTCTGCAAACAAGGAGGACCGGGCATGTCCTGTTTCAGTTCTGCTGTCGTGCCGGCTGCGATCGTCGCGCTCGGCGTGCTCGGCGCGATCGCGGGCGGCGGCACGGCGCGCGCCGCGGACGCGGCCGCGGGCAAGCAGGTGTTCCAGTCGCAATGCGCGATCTGCCATTCCGACCAGGCGGGGCAGAACAAGATCGGCCCGTCCCTGTTCGGCGTGGTCGGCCGGCATACCGGATCGGAAGCCGGCTACGACTATTCGGTCGCCAACAAGAACGCCAACCTAGTCTGGACCCCCGATGTCCTGGAGAAGTACCTCGACGACCCGCAGAAAGTGGTGCCCGGCACCAAGATGCCCTACGCCGGCCTGAAGAACGCCACCAAGCGCGCCAACCTGATCGCCTTCCTCGCAACTCTGAAATAGCCACACTCGCCAACCGAACCGCTTGTGGTTGATCTGGATCAACGACGGCCCGCAGTCTGGTAACGAGATTGCCGCCATGTCATTGAAAGGAGACGGGGATGCAATCCGTTGAATACCGCACCGCCGGTGCCCTGGCCCTCGGCCTGGGCGGGCTGGTGGTGGCCGCGTCCATGCTGTTCAGCCAGCAGCATCGGGCGGACGCGCTGCCGGCCTTCGCCTCCCAGACCGGGCAGCCCTGTACCGCCTGCCATATCGGTGGATTCGGCCCGCAGCTCACGCCCTTCGGCCGGGCGTTCAAGATCAACGGCTACACCCAGGGCGGCGGCCAGGGATTGGCGGCGCACATCCCGCTGTCGGGGATGCTGGAAGGCTCGTTCACCCATACGGGGAAATCGCTGCCCGACGGCACGCAGCCGCATACTTACGACACCAACAACAACTTCGCCTTCGACCAGGCCAGCATCTTCGTCGCCGGGCGCGTGAGCGACCATACCGGCGGCTTCATCCAGTTGACCTACAATAACGTGGACAACCGGACGACTCCGGGCAGCAACGGCCTGAGCGTCGACAACACCGACCTGCGGCCGTACACCACCACGGTGCAGGCCTTCGGCAACGACCTCACGCTCGGCATCAGCGTCAACAACAATCCCTCGGTGCAGGACCCATACAATAGCACCTTCGCCTGGGGCTATCCGTACTACGGCGCCGGCCTCGCCCCGTCGCCGGGTGCGGCGACCATCCTCGCCGGCACCTTCGCCGGTAATGCGATCGGCGTCACCGCCTATGCCTGGTACAATGAACATCTGTACCTGGAAGCCGGCGGCTACGAAGCCATGAGCCCCTGGCTGCAGAACCGCTTCGGCGAAGCCGCCGGCGGCGTCACCGTCAGCAGCGGGCTGATGCCCTACCTCCGCGCCGCCTACGAATGGGACTGGGGCAACAACGCGGCCTGGGTCGGGGGCACCTTCATGCACGCGGCACTCAACCCGCTGTATGAGACCGGCAACGACAGCTACAACGACTACGCGCTCGACGGCGGCTACCAATTCCTCGGCACCGGCAAGAACATCGTCACCGTGCAGGGCATCTTCGTGCACGAAGACCAGAACCTGAAGGGCACGGCCGCAAACTACAACGTCACCAACGGTACCGCCTTCGGCTCCGGCAACAGCCTCAACACGCTCGCCGTCAACCTGGGCTACTGGTACGAAAACACCTATGGCCTGACCCTGAGCTGGCAGCGGATCTGGGGGCCGTCGAGCCAGGTCGCCTATGGCCTCGCCAGCGCGAACCCGATCAGCCTCAACGGCAAGCCCGACTCCAATGCCTTCACGATCGAGGCCGACTGGGTGCCCTTCGGCAAGGCAAAGTCGCTCTGGGGCCCCTGGGCCAACCTGAAGCTCGGCCTGCAATACACGCTTTACACCGAGTTCAACGGCGCCGGTTCCAACTACGACGGCGCTGGCAGCAACGCCGGCGACAACAATACCCTGGTCCTCTACGCCTGGACCGCCTTCTGATCGCCTGCGCCACAACGCACGAAAGAACGGCCGGGGCCCGCGCCCCGGCCGTTCCGCTTCCGGGCACGCGCGGCCGGCCGCCTCTCAGCGGCCGGTGAACGCCGCCCGCCGCTTCTCCAGGAACGCGCTGCGGCCTTCCTTGTAATCCGCGCTGTCGAAGCAGGTCGCCCCGGCGCGGCGCACCGCATCCAGGTTGCGATCCGCCGGATCCTTCAACACCTCGTTGATCGTCAGCTTGGACGCCGCGATCGACAGCGGCGCGTTGTCGGCGATGGTACGCGCGATGCCCAGCACCACCTCGTCCAGGGCCGCATCCGCCACCGCCTGGTTGATGAGGCCGATGCGTTCCGCTTCCCGCGCCCCGATCCGGTTCGCGGTGTACAGGATCATGCGTGCATGCGCCGGCCCCACCAGTTGCACAAGCTTGCGCAGCCCGTCGAACGCATAGGCGATTCCGAGCCGGGCGGCGGGAATCCCGAACTGGCTGCTTTCGCCCGCAATGCGCAGATCGGTCTGCATCGCGATCGCGAGCCCGCCGCCCAGGCAGAAGCCGCGAATGCGCGCGATCGTCGGCTTGGCGAAGCCGGCGAGCTTGCCGCGCCCGGCGCTGGTCAGCCGGTCGTATTCCACCTGCGCATCGGCGTTGCCGCGGTTCTTCTCGAACTGACTGATATCCGCGCCCGAAACGAACGCCTTGTCCCCTGCCCCGGTCAGCACGACCACCCGCACTGCCGGGTCGGCGGCGAACCCATCCAGGATGTCGCCCAGCCCCTGCCACATCTCGATCGACATGGCGTTGCGCTTCTCGGGCTGGTTGAACGTGACCAGCCCGACGCCGCCTTCCACCGCGGCCAGCATCTTGCCGCCGGCGTACTCGCGCGTCGTTGCGCTAACCGTGTCCATGGTCAGATCACTCCCTTGCTGCGCATCTCTGCGAGGTCCGCGTCGCTGTAGCCGACGTCGCGCAGGACCGCGTCGGTGCTCGATCCCGCCTCCGGCGTCGCCAGGCGGATGTCCTTGGAGAAGCCGGAGATATTCAGCGCCGAGGCGACCACCGGCTTCTCGCCGATCACCGGACTTTTCATCATACGTGCCATGCCGAGATGCTTCACCTGCGGGTCGGCGAACACCTGGTCGATCGTATAGATCGGCCCGCACGGGATGCCGTTCGACTCGAACAGCTCGATCCAATGCGCAGCGGGCTGGGTGCGGGTGATCTCGCCGATCGCGGCGTTGATGGTGACGCGATCGCCGCTGCGGCCCTTCTGCGTCTTCCATTCCGCCTTGGCCTTCCAGTCCGGCCGTCCGATCGCGTCGCAGAAGCGTTCCCATACCCGGGTCGAGCTGGCGGCGATGTTGATGCTGCCGTCGCTGGTCGGGAACACACCGGTCGGGATCCCGGTCGGGTGATCGTTGCCGGCCTGCTTCGCCACCTCGCCCGCCATCAGCCAGCGCGCGGCCTGGAAATCCAGCATGAAGATCTGCGCTTCCAGCAGGGACGTCTGCACCCAGCGGCCGACACCGGTGCGGGTGCGGTCGAACAGCGCCATCATGATGCCCATCGCCAACAGGTTGCCGGCGGTGAGGTCGTCGATCGGGATGCCGACCCGCACAGGGCCCTGGCCGGGCAGGCCGGTGATCGACATCAGCCCGCCCATGCCCTGCGCGATCTGATCGACGCCGGCGCGGTGGCCATAGGGCCCGTCCTGGCCGAAGCCGCTGATGCTGCCGTAGACGATACGCGGATTGACCGCGCGCACGTCGTCGTACGACACCTTCAGCCGATGCTTCACCTGGGCGCGCATGTTCTCGATCACGACGTCGGCCTTGCGCGCCAGGCGCATGAAGGCTTCGTGGCCTGCGGGATCCTTCAGGTTGAGCTGGATCGCGCGCTTGTTGCGATGCAGGTTCTGGAAATCGAAGCCGTGCCGGTTGCCGGCGATGTCCTCCGCACCCGGGGTCGGCGGGGGCTCAATGCGGATGACGGTCGCGCCCCAGTCGGCGAGGTGGCGCACCGCGGTGGGGCCAGCGCGGGCCAGGGTGAGGTCGAGCACGACCAGGCCCGACAGCGGCAGGTGGTCGGTCTCGGCCTCGGGGTGCGGGGCGGTCGCGGCGTCGTTCGGCATGAGCGGTCCTCCTTGGTCGGCGGGATACTCGGCCGGTGGCGCCATGGGTCAAGGGCGGGTGGCGCGATGCGGCTCGGAGCCGGCGGCGCCGAGGGAGCCATGTCCCCTTACGCGACTGCCAGATTGTCGATCAGCCGCACCACACCTATGCGCGCCGCCACGATCAGCCGTGCGCCCGCCCGCGCCGCGGCGATTGCGCGCAGGGAGGGCCCATCGACCAACGCCAGATAGTCCACCGCGAACCCGTCCCGTTCCAGCCCAGCACGCTCTGCCGCCAGCACCGCCGCCGCCGCGGCGCCGCCGGCCAGTGCCGCCGCCGCCCGCGCCAGCGCGCGATGCAGCGCCGGTGCGCGCGTCCGTTCCGCCTCCGTCAGGTACCGGTTGCGCGACGACAGCGCGAGCCCGTCCGCCTCCCGCACCGTGGGCACGCCGACGACGGTCACCGGCAGGTGCAGGTCCGCAACCATGCGCCGCACCACCTGCAACTGCTGCCAGTCCTTCTCGCCGAAATACGCTGCCTCTGCCCGCACCTGGCCGAACAGCTTGGCCACCACCGTCGCCACACCGCGGAAATGCCCGGGCCGGACCGCGCCTTCCCAGCCCTCGGCCGGACCTTCGGGGACGATCGTGGTGGCACCGCCGGGCGGGTACATGGTGGCGACGTCGGGCAGCCAGGCGAGCGCGCAGCCCCAGGCTTCGAGCTTCGCGAGGTCCCCCGCCTCGTCGCGCGGGTAGCGCGCCAGGTCCTCGGTGGGGGCGAACTGCAACGGGTTGACGAAGATCGAGGCGACCGGCGCCGCCCCGCTGGCGACTGCGGCGGCCACCAGCGCGCCGTGGCCTTCGTGCAGGGCGCCCATGGTGGGAATGAGGGCGAGCGCGGCGGCGCGCGCGCGCAGGCCGGCGGTGGCGTCGTGCAGTTCGGACAGGGTGCGGGCGATCAGCATGGCGGTATTTTGCGCCTGCGAAAGGGGAAGGCAACCACCGCCGGGCCATCGCAGCCGCCACGAACGCACCGGCCGCCCCGCCGACGCCCGGTGGGCTTGCGTGGGACGAGAAACCGCCCTACG
>DATLQW010000090.1:0-7495 GCA_035535035.1 Acetobacteraceae bacterium | reverse complement strand
GGATCATCACCCCGCTAAGCCGCTTGCAGTGCCGCGTGCGTTGCCTGTCGCATCAAGACCACCTTCTCCGCCGAGCGGCCGAAAAAGTGATAACCGGACCCGCCTTCCGCCAGCACGTCGAGAAACGCATCCGGTGCGGTGACCCGTACGCCGCCGAGCACATCGACACCGCGACGCAGGAAAGCGTCGGGCAGCAGGCCGACTGTCGGGCCGACCACGGCTACGCGAGCGGCGGGTCGGCACAGCGCAAGCAGATGTTCCAGCGTGTCGTTCACCAGCGTGGTTCCCGTGGTCAGCACGACATCGGCCGAGGGCAGCACGGCGTCGGCCTGATCGGCTGGGCGGAAGTACGGCAACTCATCCGGCTTCAGCGTCGCGGGATCCATTTCCAGCACGGTGAACCGCTGTCGCGCCTGCTTCAACGATTTCAGGAACGGGACAAAGGCGCCGATGACGACCACGTTTTCTCCCGGCTGTATGCCGGCCGCGTCGTATGCATCGACGCCGATGCGAAGTTCCACCCCGTGCGTCGCGTGACGCTCCCAGCACATATCGGCCAGGGCGTTTATGGTCGCAACGCCCACGGCGCGACGGATGCCACTGGCGGCCTCGATCTCTCGCAGCAAGTCGCGAGCCGGCCGGCCGCGCAACTTACCGGGAAACGGCATGGCCATGGCCGAACTCGGACAGCAGACCGCCTCGGGGATCGATCGCAGCGGCGTCGCGCAGGCACCGGCCGCGCCGGTGTTCAGCTTCACGCCGGTAAAGAACAAACCGATCGCGACACGTTCGACGCTGATGCGATCGAGGTCACCGGCGAGGATTTCCTCGATGCCGGCGATGGTTTCCGTCAGGACTGTTTCATCATGCATGACATTTGCTCTCTCTGCGCCAGATCGACCCATCATTGGACCGATGTGTAGTGCCATTCGCTATCCGTGTGGCCATTATGTTTCGTCCTTTCGGAACCGCCTTCACCCTCGGGCACCGGGCGCCTGACGTTTTCTCACGACCAGTAGGAACGTGCCGCCGCTCGACCTCAAAAAAAGCGCGCCAGGGCGGGTCGCGCCCCGAACACCAAGTCCGTTCCACATCGAGCCTGGGCAAAGTAAACACGCCAACCATCCACGGGATTACCGAGATCACGTGCCAGGCCAAGGTCAGGCGATAGCAGGGCAGGAGGGCGTCGATCATCATGGGTGTGCCATCTAACGCGCCACGAAGGCTTTCTCGATGACGAACTCGCCGGGCCTGCTGAGGCTGCCCTCCCGGAATCCGCGCCTCACCAGAAGCGCACCCAGATCCACGAGCAGCGGGGTGCTGCCGCAAATCATCGCACGGTCGGTCGCCGGATCGAGTGGCGGCAGCCCGATATCCGCGCTCATCCTGCCGCTTTCGATCAGTCCGGTGATGCGCCCAGACGTCCGAAATGGTTCGCCTGTCACGCTCGGATAGTAGATCAGCCGCTCGCGCACCATGTCGCCAAGCAGTTCATGCCGTGGCAACTCGTGGGTGATGTGCTCGGCGTGGACCAGTTCGCTTACCAGCCTGCTGGTATGGGTGAGTACCACGCGATCGAACCGCGTGTAGAGATCGGGGTCCTTGATCAGGCTCAGGAACGGCGCAAGGCCCGTCCCTGTAGCAAAAAGATACAGCGTGCGGCCGGGCAGCAGGCTGTCCTGCACCAGCGTGCCGGTTGGCTTGCGCCCGATCAGAACCGCCGCTCCCGGCGCGATGTGCCGGAGGCGTGACGTAAGCGGGCCATTCGCCATCTTGACGCTGAGGAACTCGAGCGCTGTGTCGTAATGGGCGCTGGCCATGCTGTAAGGACGCAGCAGCGGACGGCCATCCACCATGAGGCCGAGCAACGTGAATTGACCGCTTTGGAAGCGGAACCCGGGGTGGCGGGTGAGGGTGAAGCTGAACAACCGTTCGGTCCAGTGCCGCACCGCGAGCACCGTCTCTGTGCTCAGAACGGCAGGCAGTGCAGGCGCCGCAGGATCAGCGCCCGCTGGACCAAGCGGCTGGATCGCCGAGAACGCCGTATCTCCCAGCATCAATCGCGTGGGTTCGTGCATGCGCGTCTCACATCGCTCGGCCGGGTAAACCGACTGGATTTGCTGTTGATGCGGGCTTCGGCGACGATGTAGGTCATCGCGCTCCTCTCGATGTGGAGCCGACACGTCCGATCTCCACGCGCCAGACCTCCGGCCCCTGCTCCAGGTAGCGCCAGGTAAACTCGCCGTGATGCTCGGCGTCGAACTGATAGTAGAGCGGCTTCGGATCATGGTCGTTCACCAGCTCGAACTTTGCGCCGGGTGCCAGCGCCTCATAGGTGGCGAAGATCTGCCTGTGCCGCTCCGCCGGCACCAGCGTGCGCACGTCCAGAATGCTTGAGTCAGCCATGACCTGTGTCTCCTTGGTTGGGGGGATCGAGCCTGACCTCACGGGTCAGGGTGTGCAGCGTCGCGGTCAGCCGTTCCGCTTCCCGTGCATGGTGGTGACGCAGCAAGGACCAGCCGCGCGCCGCAATGCGGCACGCTTCGTCGGCGGCGCCGGCGCGGGCGAGGGCGAGCAACGCCGGAACCAGCAGACGATTGAGGTCGCCGATCTGATCCGCGACAGTGTCGGGTGCGGTCATTCCGAGTCCTCGCGGATGCGGAAATGTGCCTTCGCCTCCGGCGACATTCGACGCGGCGACCAGGCGGGGCTCCACACCACGGTGACGAACACGCCGGTGACGCCAACCACCTCGGCCAGACGATGCTCCACGCCCTCGACAATATAGTCCTGCGCCGGACAGCCCTGTGTGGTCATCGTCATGGTCACATCGACTAGGCTGCCCTCGATGCCGATGTCGTACACCAGGCCGAGATCGACAATGTTGTAGCCGAGTTCGGGGTCGATCACGTCGCACAGCGCCTCGCGCAGCGACGCATCGGTAAGCGGCGAAGCAGATTGTTCCATCGGTTCAGGCCCCGCGCCGGATCAGCAGCCGGACGCCAGAGGCCTCCTGGCTCACCTGAATCGCCGCGCCGCGCGCTTCGAGCTCGGGATAGAGCAGCAGCGGCTCGCGGTCATTCCACGCCTCGATCACCTCGCCCGCGGCCAGTTGTTCCAGCGCGGAGAGGATGCGCACCATCGGTTCGGGCGGCTGCAACCCGCGGTTGTCAAGGCTCTGTGTCGGCTCCGGCCAGCCGGCGCCATCGCCGGCATGGCTGCCTGGCGCCGGCCGCGGCTGGCGCGGCGCGGTCGTAGCCGCGGCGCCCGGGGTAAACAGGATCTCCCAGTCGCCCTCACCGTGATGGATCGCGCGGTGCGCCAGACCCTTGCGGCCGAGTACCGCATAGAGTGGGATCGGCTCGAATGTCGCCAGCAGGCGAAGGGCCTGGCCGGGTTCCAGACTCGTGACCGCCTGCATGATGCGGGGGAACGGCTCGCCTCCGGCACGCAGCTCGGAGCGCACGTCAAGCGTGACGGGAGTGGCTTGGGTCATGGGCGGGCTCCTTCCGGGCAAGGAATGGTGGGGGAACGGGAAGCGGCCGACCCAGCCGCTCGCGCGCATAGACCGCACGCCAGGCGCGGGCGTATTCCCGCGCCAGTAGGAGGACCGCGAGGAGGGCAAGCGCGAGCGCAGCGCGGATCACGTCAACGAGGTCGAACGCGGCGGCGCCGGCGGCGACCGCGACCGCGGCGAAGTAGAGGATGAAAAAGCCAGCCGCGCCCGGTTCGCTCACCAGGTCCTGCACCCGCGGCACGGGACCGCGGCCGAGCTGGCCGCCAAAGCGGGACAGCCACGACAGAAACGCAACGACCTTGTAGAGCTGGGTCAGGCCGAGCCCGCTCAGCCAGCCGAGCAGGAGCAGCAGCACGAGGCTCGGTGCCAGGTCGGCCAACCGGTCCGTGGCGACCGCGCCGATGGCCAGCAGCACGGCGAGACCGAGGGCGATGAAAGCGCCGATCGCCGCGCGGTTATGCAGTTCGATCTGCCGCCGCCGTCGGCCGCGGTACATCCGCACGACGTCGGCGAGGTAGAGCCCGAGCGCAAGCACGATGGCGAGCCGCCCCACCTGCTCCAGACCCGCGATCCAGCCGGCGGGCCAGATGGCCGCTGCCAGGCCGGCGGCGAACGCGGCAAGGAAGCCGCCGGCCCCAATCCACAGCACCGCCGCTCCGATCGCGCCGCGCTCATGCGGAGCCAACATGAACATCGGCAGCAATTCGTAGGAGACGCCGATCGCGGTCAGGGTGAACCAGCCGCCGAACCCGGCGAGGGCATGATAGGCCACGCCGTCCGCGAGCAGCGGCGCCAACACGAGGCCGGTGGCCGGCACCGTCAGGGCAAGCGCGAAGCTAAGCCCGAGCAGGACGGTCAGCAGCAGGAAAGCGAGGCCGGCGAGGACGAACCGCGCGCTGAGCGCCATGGGTCGCTTCGTCGCCAGCGGCACGAGCAAGGTGGCGCCGCCCACCACCAGCGCGGCGATCACCACGCCGCCGCCCATCGGCAGCAACGGCCCCGCCCAGGCGCTGCGGCCGAGCGCGCAGAACCCGCCGACCATCAGCGCCAGGCCGCCTTCAACCCCGATCAGGGTGACCAACGGCAGCGTCTGACTGGGCAGCTTGCGGCTTGTGATCACCGGCACGAACTGGAACAACGCGCCGAACATCAGCAGAGTAAGCCAGCCGATGGTCAGCAGGTGCACCATCGCCAGGCTGACCGGCACCCCCGCCGGCGCCGCCGGCCAGCCAAGGCCGAGCACCGCCAGCAACAAGCCAAGAACGAGATTGACCAGCGCGCAAGCGAACATCGCCGGGGTCCAGCGCGACAGGCGATCGCTGGTAGCGCTCATGCAACCTCTCTCCTGTGCTGTGCCAGGTGCCGACAACCTTCGTCCCCGCGGTTCGCTCCAAGGGAGCGCGGCAGGCAAGCGGGCCCTCCGTGGCCGCGGGCGTCATAATAGGTATTCATATTACCTATTTATGCTCGGTGCACCCGGTTGGCAAGTGCTGTTCGATGCCCAAGCTCCCCCTTCCTGCTGATGTCCTCGTCTCGATTGCCCCGACGCGCCCGTCAGCCCGGCAAGCTCGCACCGCCGCACGCGCGGATTTGCGAACCGCCAGTTGAAGACGGTCGCTGTAACAGCGGATAGGTTGTAGCGGCCGGTGTGTGCCCGTCGGCGGCGGGGCAAGCACGCGCGAGCCTCATCGAGCCGGGCTGGTCCCGCCGCCGCATTTTCGAGATCATGTTGCCTCATCCCTGGCGCGGGCTGTCTGCAACGGGCTTGCATTCACCCGCTCTGGCCGTCTCTGGCTGGGACGGAGGCGGTCGGGGGTATGCCCGGGGCCGGGTCGGAAACTGAGAGGCTTCTCCTCTGTTCAGGACGTGAGGCCGTCCAGCCACGCGGCGATGCAACGCCGTCCAGCCGTGCCTGCCGCCGCACCCACACGTTGTGCGTCAGCGCGAAGCATCGTGACGGAAAGGCCTGGCACGTGGGCAAGCTCCACGGCGTGTCCGACCAGCCATCGCTCAAACCCGCGCCCATCCGCCTCAGGGTGGAATTGGAAGCCGAGCGCCGTCCGACCGAGGGCAAATGCCTGATTGGAACAGGGTGCGGTGGACGCGAGGCATTCCGCGCCGGGCGGCAAGTCGAAGGCATCGCCGTGCCAGTGCAGCACGTGGACACTCTCCAGGTGGCGCAGCGGCCCATCCCGGCCGGCGTTGGTCAGGTCACCGGCGCCCAGCCGATCTCCTTCGCCGAACCCGGAGCGACGCGCGCGCCAAGGGCACGGGCCATGAGCTGCGCGCCCAGGCAGATGCCGAGCGTCGGTGCGCCCGTCGCGAGTCGGCCCTACAGAAGCTCGAGTTCCTTGTCCAGGATCGGGTAGAGGTGACCCTCATAGGCGCCAACCCGACCTCCCAGGACCACCAGGAGGTCGGCCGCCTCGACGTCCTGTGGTCGCAGCTCGTCGATGCCGGGATCGAGATAGCGGACCTTGTAGCCAGCAGCCTCGATCGGCGCGGCAAAGCTGCCGAGATCCTCGAAATGGACGTGGCGGATGGCGACGGCGGTTTTCAATGCCGGCTGCCCTCGGGGTGTTCAGCGGCGGGGCTCGACCGATCCATCCCGCGGCGCCTTGGGGTTTGGCTCTGGCCCGACGCCGTAGAGCCGCATGTCAGACCTCCGCTGATTTGCAGGTTTTGATCCCGAACAAAGTGTACGCCGGGCACCGGCCAAGCAGCCCGGTGGCCAGCGGCACCACACCGATCCAGCCCCAGATCCCGATCGTGTGGGTCGCGGCCAGGATCACCAGCGCCAGACCGACAACGATGCGAAGAATCCGATCCGCGCCACCGACATTGTAGCCCATAGCCATTCTCCCCGATTGCCTCGGCTTGGCCGCACCGCGCGTGGAGCGGCCAAGCCGAAGGACGGTCGATGCCGGCTCGTGCGGCCCGCCCGTCCACGCCGGGCCACCTGGCGCCGCGTGCCAAGCCGGTCCGGGCGTTGTGACCCGCCGGGCGTGACACAGGCAGGCATGATCCGTATAAGCGTATACAGGATGCCTATTTAGACCGCGGCCCCGTAGGAACAAGTCCGTTCGGCAGGGCCGGACGCACACAGTCACAATCGGACCGACCCAACAGCGAAGCGGCGAAGCATGACCGATCCACTGCGTCTCCCACCCGACCTGTCGGTGCCGCCGGATGATGGCGCGTGCCGCCATCTGCCCGGACTGCGAATGCCCGCCCTGGCGCTGCCCGGAACTGGCGGCGGCACAGTCGATCTCGGTCGCGCGACGCCAGCCTGGACCGTACTCTATTGCTTCCCGCGCGCGAGCCAGCCAGGCGACCCGCCGCCGCCGGACTGGGACCGGATCCCCGGCGCGCGAGGCTGCACCGCGCAAGCCTGCGACTTCCGCGACCATCATCAACCACTGATCGCGCTCGGCGCCGTCGTGTTCGGGATTGGCACCCAGACCCCTGCCGCGCTGCAGGAAATAGCGACGCGGCTGCTGCTGCCCTTCGAGTTGCTCAGCGATGACGGCTTCCAGCTGACCGAGGCGCTGCGCCTGCCGACGTTCACAGCAGGTGGCCCGCGACTGCTCCGGCGCCAGACCCTGGTCGTGCGGCACGGCGTGATCGAGACGGTGTTCTATCCGATCTTCCCGCCGGATCGGAGCACAGTGCAGCTAATCGAGTGGCTGGCCAGCCGACAGACCGGGTGACCGCCCTCCGCCGCCTGTGCGGGGGTCAGATAAATTGGTATTTTAGATATTGCATTACGCTTCGCACGTCCCATTATCGGTACTCGAAATTCTTGTCGCAGGTGTGCCGTAATGGGAAATTTGCTCGCGCGTGCCTTCCTCCTTCCGGGCAACACGGTCTGTTCCTATTTTGGCGTGACGGATCCGGAGGGGCGGATGATGCTCCGAACGCTCATTAACATGCTGGTCTGGAACGTGGTCGCCGTCGTCGGGGTCGTTCTATGGTTCG
>DATLQW010000089.1:0-6274 GCA_035535035.1 Acetobacteraceae bacterium | reverse complement strand
GCTGGCCGGGTCGTTCACCGGGAAGACCAACGATTTCCTCGGCATGAAGGTGCAGGTGGAGATCACGGCCGGGGTCAACTGAAGCTCTCCCGCCTGGCGCGCCGGGTGGGGCCGCGCACCTGCGCCGTATCGCGCGGACCTGCCCTCATGCGCTTCCCGACCGGGGCTTCGCCGGTGACCGGTGCGGGTTTTCGTTCCGTAGGCGTGCAACTAAGACCAACCGCCCGAAATTCTGACTCGTCAGGCGGCCAGCCGCGCGACATCCCTGTCATTGCGGCACCCATGTCATTGCGAGGAGCGGAGCGACGAAGCAATCTCCCGCCCGGTGAGCCGCGGTCCTGTGCCACCGGGTGGGAGATTGCTTCGTCGCTCCGCTCCTAACCCGGCGGAGCCGGAACCAACAGGTCAAGACTCCCTCGCTCTCGGGCGGCGAAATGCACAGAAAGGTAGGAATTGGAACCACAGATGCACACAGATGCACACCGATAGAGCGTGCTGCATGCGCTATCGGTGTGCATCTGTGTGCATCTGTGGTTCCATTATTTGTCGCTGCCAGCACACTGAGACCTGGCGTCGTGCAGCACAACCGGGGGCGTCGCGGGATTCTACGCAACGGGCGTTAAGAGTTGGTCGATAAGGGACTAACAAGAAAGAGGCGGAAAACTTGCTCCGTTCTCCAGGAAGGGAAGAAAGTTTTTTCATTCAGCCGCGGGTCGGCCGCCAGGCCGGTGGTCAACTCGCAATGACATGGAGTCGCGCGGCTGGCCGCCTGACGAGTCACCCTTTCGGGCGCCCGGTATTACGCTGCTGCACGCTGCCGCACGCTGCTGCACGCGGATGGGCCTGGAGCGCCGCGGCAAAGCAGTTCGTCAGGCGTGGCCTTCGGTGTCGGGGCAAGAAGGCCGTGCCGGCTGCCGGCCCATCCGCGGGCCTCCGCGCCAATCTGCCGTCATCGGCGTTCCAGGTCTTTCTCTACCGCCAGCGGCAACCCTTCTGCTGGCGGCGACCACCGCCAGCGAGAACCAACACCCCATGTCCAGCGGTGCAGCCCGTCCACCGAACGAATGCGTGCGAACGGAAGATGCAACCACGGATGCACACGGATGCTCGGCCGCGCCCGATCCGCGCGGGAAAGACCCTATGCACCGTGAGCCGACACCTGTCGCCCACTGCCGCAGCCGCCGCCACGACCGGCAGGCCGATCCCGGAGCGTCGCGCCCCATGACTGCAATCTCATGTGAAGCGGAATGAGACAACGATGAGACCGTCCCATGCACCGCCCCTTCCGTCCGGAGCCACCGTCGCCGCTCACATCATGCGATGGAATCTCCTGTACAGCGAAACGAGACGGCCATGAGACCACCCCGTGCCCCGCCTTCCAATCCCGGGCCTTCCGCTGCTCGCCCCGTGCGACAAAATCTCGCAGCAAACGAAACGAGACGGCCATGAGACCGCGCCGTGCCCCGCCCTCCGATCCGGAGCCTTCGGCCGCTCGCACAAGCGACACAGTCTCGCAGACCGCGAATCGAGACGATCATGCGGCCATCTGCCCCACCACCACCGATCCACCGAAGCCGGCCGCCCGCCCCTCAGCATAGACCACAGGCCGCGACCCTACTTGTTGCACTCCAGGCCACAGCGGCTAGACACCCCCGGCAGCGCCACCGCACAACGCGGTAAGGGCGCAGGCTCGGAGGCACGCGTATGCCGAACGTCACGGTGATCGGCGCCCAATGGGGCGACGAGGGCAAGGGCAAGGTGGTCGATTGGCTCGCCAGCCGCGCCGACATCGTCGTGCGCTTCCAGGGCGGCCACAACGCCGGCCACACGCTGGTGGTGGGCAACGAGACCTACAAGCTGTCGCTGCTCCCGTCCGGCCTGGTGCGCGGCAAGCTGGGCATCATCGGCAACGGCGTGGTGGTCGATCCCGAGGCGCTGCTCGCCGAGATCGCCAAGGTGCGGGCGCAGGGCCTCACCGTGACCCCCGACACGCTGCGCATCGCCGAGAACGTCACGCTGATTCTCCCGTTGCACTCGGCGATCGACCGGGCGCGCGAGGTGGCGCGCGGCGACCGCAAGATCGGCACCACCGGCCGCGGCATCGGCCCGGCCTATGAGGACAAGGTCGCGCGCCGCGCCATCCGCCTCGCCGACCTCGCCGAACCCGAGACAGTGTCGGGAAAACTCGACGAGCTGCTGCTGCACCACAACACCCTGCTGGCCGGGCTGGGCGCGCCGACCTTCGCCAAGCAGGACCTGCTGGACCGCCTGATGGCACTGGCGCCGCAGCTTCTGCCCTTCGCCGAGCCGGTCTGGGAACGCCTCGACGAAGCCCGTCGCGCCGGGCGGAGAATCCTGTTCGAGGGTGCCCAGGCGGTGATGCTGGATGTGGACCACGGCACCTATCCCTACGTCACCTCGTCCAACACGGTCGCCGCCACCGCCGCCGCTGGATCCGGCATGGGGCCGGCCGCGGTGGGCTTCGTGCTCGGCATCGCCAAGGCCTACTGCACGCGGGTCGGCTCCGGCCCGTTCCCCACCGAACTCACCGACGCCACCGGGCAATTGCTCGGTGATCGCGGGGCGGAGTTCGGCACCGTCACCGGCCGCCGCCGCCGCTGCGGCTGGTTCGACGCGGTGCTGGTGCGCCAGGCGGTGAAGGTGGGCGGCATCCAGGGCCTGGCGCTGACCAAACTGGACGTGCTCGACGGTCTGCCGGCGCTGAAAATCTGCACCGGCTACCGCATCCGCGGCGAGCGCTTTCGCCACCTGCCCGCCGCCCCCGGCGCCCAGGCGGCGGCGACACCCGACTACGAGACACTGGAAGGCTGGGCCGGCTCGACCCGCGGCGCCCGATCCGTGACGGACCTGCCGGCGCAGGCGGTGAAATACGTGCGGCGCATCGAGGAGCTGGTGGAAGCCCCGGTCACCCTGCTGTCCACCAGCCCGGAGCGCGACGACACGATCCTGATGAAGGACCCGTTCGAGGGCCCGTAAACCTCTCCCGCGCTGTGCGCGGGAGAGAGGCCACGCATCGCCGACGATGCGTCACCGGGGATGAAACGGCTGGGAGTTCTCATAGCTGGTCGAGGCGCGTAGCGACGAGAGTAAGGGACGTGCGTACCGCATGACACGCCATCACTCCCTCCGTCCGCGTAGCCCGTCCGAATGTCGCGATCGTTGATCGTGAACGCATAGAATGTTACGGTAATCGATCCTGCGGCGCATGGTGCGACAATGCCAAAATCAGTCTTCTGCGGACGCGACGATGAACGCGCCTGCCTGAAACGGGAATGGCGCCTGGCAACCGAGGCCGACGGCCATCCACAGGTTGTCGTCCTGCTCGCCGATAACGGCCTGGGCAAGACCCGCCTGGTGCAGGAGTTCTTCGGCTGGCTGTCAACCACCGTCGATCCGGCCGGCGATGACGGCTACTGGCCGGACGAGCTGGAACTTCTCGGGGACAGTATGCAGGTCAACCCGCGGCTTGAGTCGTGCCGGGACTCGCACGAGCCGCCCTTTCTCTGGTGGGGGTTGCGCTTTAGCGACGTGGGAAGGCGCAACGCCGCGACCGCCGGCATGGACTCGGAGTTGCCCAACCTTGCCGCACATCTTACCGCATTGCTGTCCGGCGTCCGGAACAGGGATCGGCTGCAGCGAACGCTGGCGTCGCTGCGCGAGGCCGCGGTCGATGGCGGCCTGGAGCTGGCCTCCGCCTTCCTTCCGCATATCGGCCTGGCGAAGACCGGCGCGAACCTGCTGCTCCGGTTCTGGGGCATCGGCCGGGAGCATCTGGCAGACCGCGCGCCTCCGGCCCTGGGGGAGCTGCGGAAGAGCGCGCAAATGTCGAAGGCCGCGCGCGTCGTGGAAAGCATCGGCCAGGTACTCGCCGCCCGCGATCAGCGGCTGCCGATCTGCATTTTTGCCGATGACGCACACTTCTCGGATGCCGACCCGGACACCGTGGACCTGCTGCAGCGGCTGCTGGAAGCGGCACGGGCGGACCGCTGGCCGCTGCTGTTGCTGGTGACCCATTGGCAGGATCGCTGGAATGCCGATGCCTCTGCCGTGGCACGTTGGCTCAAGCCGCAGGCGGACCGCCTGGCGTTGCTGCGATTTGGGACCCTGAAGGCGAACGCGCTGGCGCCCGTCCTGAAGCAGCATTTTCCCGGTCTGCTCGCTCCGCAGGTCCAGGCGATCCTCGATCGTGCGGACGGCAATCCGCAATTCCTCGAGGAAATCGTTCGCCATATGGACATCAACCGGGGTCTGTTCGCAAACGCTGACCAATCGGCGGGCTTGACGGGGGAAGGTCTGGCCGAAGTCATGCAGGTCACGGTTGACCGGCACACGCTAAATCTCGACCGATTCCGCAAGCTTGACCTGCCCGCCCAAGCAGCACTGGCCATCGGCAGCCTGCAAGGCCAGCGTCTGCTCGAAGACCTGACATCGGAGGTGTGCGGCACGGTCGGTTTCCCGGACGCCGAGGCCGTGCGGAACGGCATCGCGCTCGCCGAAATGCCGCACAACATCATCAAGCGGGAAGGCCTATGGGCTGAATTCCTGCAACGGCTGTACCGCGAGATCGCCGAGCAGGACATGCGCAACATTCCGCTGAACCGCGCGGCGGTCCAGGCTGGCATCGTCGCCGCTCTGCGCAGACGCGTGAATGATGCCGAAGCCCTGGCCGCGCTACGTCCGGAGGATCGACTGGCGACGTTGGGCCTGGCATGGACCGTCATGCGCGAAGCGCCCGACGATGCCGATGCTTCGCTCGGCGCCGTTGCGGCAGCAACGCTGATCGCGGAACGGTTTGCCCAGCGCGACTATCTTGGCGCCGGCGCGCAGGCCCAGGCTTTGGTCGATGCCATGCGCGCGCGGATGGCGCACTGACATGCGGCTGCCAGCCGAACGTCTCTGGGCGGTGTTTCTGGCGCTGCGGGAAATCGGCGATTGGGACCGCGCGCGCTTCGCGGCGGCACGGATGCTGGAGGCAGCCGGGGATGGCGCGGAACCGTCCGCCCGCCGGCTCCGGATGGCCGCGCAGACATTCCTGGCGGAAACCCTGGCGCAACATCCGGAACAGCGCGGCGATCTCGCCGCCGCGGAGCAACTCAACATCGATGCACTGGCTGTTGCGCGCGCGCTGGCGCAGGAACTCGACACGCCGGAGGCGCGGCGCGACGTGTCGGTTTCGCTGAACAACGTGGCGAACGCGGCGCGCGCCCGCGGCGACCTTGCGGCGGCCGAGCGTCTGTTCGGCGAGAGCCTGGAAATCCGCCGCGCGCTGGCGCAGGAACTCGACACGCCGGAGGCGCGGCGCGACGGCTATGTCTCTCTTGTCATGCTGGCGCAAACTCTCGGCACACGCGGCGACCTCGACGGCGCGAAGCGGCTTTTCGAGCAGGGCCTTGGCATCGTCTTGGACCTGCAACGACAGACCGGTATCGCCGAGTACCGGCGCGATCTCGCGGTCTGTTATCTCGCTTTGGCCGGTGTCGCCGAAGCACAAGGCGACCTGCCTGCTGCGCGTTCCGCGTTGCTGGAGGCACGCGCGACGGCAGACGCCTTCGGCCGGCAACAGCCGATATCGGACGCGACGACGATCACAGCCGCGGTGGATGATGCCCTTGCCCGCCTCGGCCCTGCGTTGTGACCCAAGGCCATAGTTCTCGCCCGAGCGCGATACCGCGACAACGGGACAATACGGTCCCGGCGAGTGACCCATTCGACGGGTGGACCGCTACGCCGCCCCTACTGCCGCCCGTCATTGATTGTGCGGTCGATCTCTGAACCGCTCGCTCCGGCAACACCAGCAGTGCCTATGAAAACCGCCCGATCTCCCCGGGCCACCGCACGAACCAATCCGCCGGGCCAATCCACCGGGCCAATCCACCGGGCGAGCCTCGTCACATCCGTGGCGCGCGTGCGTATATCTGACATTGTTCCGTCATTTATATTGACATGCCCGCCCCGCTGTGCTACACGCCGTGCGCTACGCAACCCGCCAGGAAAGGCCACCCGCTACCCCCCCGCCATGATGTGCGATCCACTCACGATTCCGGCCGACGCCCGTGCTCCCGATGCAGATCGGGCCGCCCCGGACGCGTCCACGCGCCTGCCCGAGTGGGTTGTCCATCTCCTCGCGCGGATCATCCGCTTCATGCTCGAGCGCATGCTTGCCGGGCGCTCACGCCGCTCCCCACTGCCATCCTGGTACCACGACCGGCCGGACCTGCCGGCGGGATCGACGCAGGCCGAGGCCGCGTCGCTC
>DATLQW010000088.1:0-7311 GCA_035535035.1 Acetobacteraceae bacterium | reverse complement strand
CCCGGCAGGGCCCGCGCCGCTGCGGTGTCGATCGCAACGATGTGCGCCGCCGCGTGCGGGCTGCGCACGAAGGCGGCGTGCAACGCGCCGGGCAGGACGATGTCGTCATGGAAGCGACCGAGACCGCGCAGCAGCCGCGGGTCTTCGCGGCGCGGCAATTCCTGGCCGAGCGGGGAGGGGAGGTCGATCATGGCGGGTCTCTCTCGTGCGGCGGCTAAGCGTGGTTGTAGCACCGCGCCGGCGACGACCCAGAGGAGGCGAAGCCAGGAAGAGACGCCCCCCGCCGCCGGATCCCGCGAAACCGGGAGTTTTCATCGCCGGGCCCCGGAGGCGACGACTCCAGAGACAAGAGAGTGGTGAAGCCACGCTGCAGGCGGCATGATGACCGCCGACGAAGCGGCACCGCTTCGTCGGCGGCCGTCATGAGCCGGGCAGGGGGGTCAGCCGAAGCGGTGGTAACCGCCGCCGCCGAACAGCCAGAACAGGATCAGCACCAGGATCAGGAGCGGGATGATCCCGCCGAACGTTCCGTAGCGGCCGTAGCCGTAGTAGCCGCCGCCCCCAAACAGAACAAGAACGATGACGAGTATCAGGATCAGGCCCACGGTCGGTCTCCTTGGTCGGAATGATACTCAGTTAAAACGGACTCGGCCGTCAGTGGCCGTCGTTGTCGCCGCCGCGCTGGTCATGGTTGCCGCCGTGATCGCCGTGATCGCCGTGATCGCCGTGGGCATAACCGTCGTGGTAGCCGCCATGGTCGGGTACGAAGACGCAGCCGCCGAGCGCCATCGCCGCCAGCAGGACCGCCAGCGGCAGGACGACCCGTGGCCGGACGATCCGCGCGAGGGCCGGCCGGCGTCGGATCATGGCGTTGCCTTGTGGGCGGTGTTGGTGATGGCGTGACCGGTGGCCGTGATATCCTGGCCGGCGCCGGCGGTGGTGTGGCAGGCGCTCAGCAGCGGCACCATCCCGATGAGCGCGAGCAGGGTCAGGATCAGACCGAAATTCTTACGCATGAGGAATTTCCTTGTGCAGGTGGTGGTCGCACGGCAGCCTTGCCCACCGTAACGCGATGCAGCCAATACCTATCACGAAAGTTTGATTGCGACGGTGGTCGGGCAAGGGTTACGGCTTGCATATGGCGATGCGATTGCGAACCACAATACCGGTTCAGGGTCATGGAATAGTCGCTCTATGACACTGAATTGTGAGCGGTCGGGATACGCGTCCGCGGCAACGCCGCTGGTCGGCGGCCGTTGCGCCGCACCATGGCCGGCCACGGGCGTAATCTCTCGGATGATGCAGGTGGCAACAGACGCGACCATAACGCCGCTGCGGCGATGCGTGCGGCCGGCAGGTGTTACCGCGGTCCCGGTCGGCGTACGCTCGCGAGCAGGGCGGGAACGAACACGAGGCTCGCCACCAACGTGCTCCCCAGGCTGATCAGCAACAGTTCGCCCATGCTTGCCGTGCCCGGATGGTGCGACAACGCGAGCGAACCGAACGCCGTCCCCGTGGTCAACGCCGAGAACACGATCGCCCGTGCGGTGGCCGAGCCCAGCACCGCATGCCGCCCGGCCCGCCAGTTCATCACGAAATAGATATTGAACGCCACGCCCACGCCGAGCAGCAGCGGCAGCGCGATGATGTTGGCATAATTCAGCGGCAGCGGCAGCAGCACCGCAACCAGCAGGGTCATCAGTGCCGACAGCAGCAGCGGCGCCAGCACCAGCGCCACGTCGCGCAGCCGGCGCAGCGCCAGCACCAGGATCAGCGTGATCGCCACCAGCGCATAGAGTGCGGCGGAGCGGAACGCGTCGACGATGGTCCGCGACGTTGCCACCACCGTGACCGCCGGGCCGCCGGCGTTCGGCGCCACCGCCAGCACCTGGCGCACGAAGTCGTGCAGTCCCGCGCTGGTCCGGCTGACCGCCACCTTGGGCGTCACCTGCACCCGCGCCCGCCCGTCCGCCAGCAGCCAGTCGCGGCGGATCGCCGGCGGGATATCGGCCGCCGTCACCGGCGCGGCCGATAGCGCCGTGCGCAGCCGGTCGAGCTCGGCGGGCAGAAACCTGGTCAGCGCAGCGTTGGTCGCCATCACCACAGGATCGGGCGCGGCGACCAGCCGGCGCAGGTCTCCGGCCAGGGCACGCAGCGGGCTGTCGGACCCGAGCTTGCTGCCCGCCGCATCGATCTGCGCCAGCGCGGTCCGCGCCGCCAGCCGGATCTGTCCCGCGGTCGCCGGCACCACCGGCGACAGCGGCAGCAAGGTCGGCCCGAGGATCCCCGCCGCATCGGCGATGATCGCGAGCTTCTGCTTCTGCTCGTCCGGCACGAAGCTCGCGATGCTGCGCACGCTGTCGACGGTCGGCAGCGGCGCCAGACGCTCCGCCAGCGCCGATGCGGCGGCTGCGTTCGGCGCCATGATGTCGATGGTGAACGGGTTGGTCAGCGGCGAGCCCATCAGGTCCTCCAGGGTCCGCATCGCCTCGGTGTTCGGGTTCTTGGTGTCCAGAGGATTGGAATCGAAGCCGATGCGCGGCGCCAGCACCGCGCCCGCCAGCGCGATCACGCCGAAACCCGCCAGCACCGGCCAGCGCCAGCGCCGGATCAGCGGATCGAGCGGCACCGCCCAGGCGAATCCCACCATCCCCGCCTCGCCGCGCGGGCGGAACAGCGTAATTGCGGCGGGAAGGAAGCCGATCGTGCAGCCGAACGCGATCAGCATGCCGACCCCGGCGATCAGCCCGAGCTCGGCCACGCCGCTGAACGCGGTCGGAACGAAGGCGAGGAACCCGGCCGCGGTGGCGACCGCGGCCACCAGGATCTGTTCGCCCACGCGCGCCGCGGTCTGCGCCATCGCCTCCGCCGGGTCGGCGTATTCGAACCGCCGCTCGCGATAACGCACGCAGAACTGGATCGAGAAATCGACCGCGATGCCGACGAACAGCACCCCGAAGCCGACTGAAACGAGGTTGAGCGTGCCGACCGCAATGGAGGCGAACAGCAAGGTCAGCGCCAGGCCGAGCGTCAGGGTCATCAGGATCGGCACGATCAGCCGCCAGCTCCGCACCGCCAGGAACAGCCAGAGCGTGATCAGCACCACGCTGCCGATCAGCCCGACCACCATGCCCTCGGCGACCGAGGCGAACTCCTCGTCCGACAGCGCGATCTGCCCGGTGATCCGTACCCGCGCGTCCCCCGCCTGGACGAACGGCAGGCCGGCGGCGATGGTGCGGAGCGCCTGCGTCGCCCGCCCGCCCGGTTCCAGCGCGCCGTAGTCGAGCTTCGGATGCACGAGCACGAAACGGTACTGTCCGGCGAGCTTCGCAAGACCGCCGCCCAGCAGGGTTTCCCATGACAGCGGCTGCGGATGGCCGGCCAGCGCCCCGGCGAGCGCGCGGTGGAACGCATCGAGCGCCGGCACGTAGGGCGTCAGATCGCCCATCCCTTTCTGGGCCCCGAGCCCGATCAGCGCCAGCGCCGAAAACAGCCCGCGCGCCGAGGGATCGGCCACCAACTGGCCGATGAAAGGCTGCGCGTCGATGGTGCTGTTCATCAGCGCGGTCAGCTTCGGGACCGGCAGGAACAGCAGGCCTTCCTTCTCCAGGAAGGGCGAATTGTCCGGCCTCGTCGCGTCGCGGAACAATGCCGGATCGGCGCGCAGCTTCGCGGTCAGCGCCGCGGCGGTGGCGTCGGCCTCCTCCGGCTCACGGGCGTCGATCACCACCACGAGCAGGTTGTTGAACTGCGGGAATTCCCGGTCGAAGGCCATCGCCGCCTGCCGCCACGCCAGATGCGGGGAGAACATCGTGTCGGTGTCGGTGGTGACGCCGAGGTGGCGGCCGGCATAGAACACCGACAGCAGGGTGAGCAGCACGCCTGCCAGCACGACCAAGGCGGCGTGGCGACGGCTGGCATCGGCGAGACGGACGAGCAGGCGCTGTATCGGCATGACGGCCGGCGTGATAGTCGCTCCGCCTGTCCCGGTCCATGCCGGCCTCGGGTCCAGCCCGCGGTTCCAACCCCCGGGGGTTCGCGGCTGCGCCGGTCCGGGGCAATATGCGGAGCCGGATCCGGGACGGCGTGCGCCTGCCTCCGGCCGGACCAGACCGCGCGTCCAGGGAGACCAACACATGTCCGCCAGCACCGCCCCGCCCGCTGCCATGGCGCGCACCCGCCCGCCGTTCCGCGCCGACCACGTGGGCAGCCTGCTGCGCCCGCGGCGCCTCGCCGAGGCCCGGGCCGCGCACAAGGCCGGCCGGCTGGACGCCGCCGCGCTGCGCGCGGTCGAGGACGCGGCCATCATCGAGGCGATCGCCCGGCAGGAAGCCATCGGGCTGCGGGCCGCCACCGACGGCGAATACCGCCGCGCCTATTGGCACTATGATTTCGTCGCCGGGCTGGACGGCGTCGAGATCTACGAGCCGGAACAGAAGATCGCCTTCAAGGGCGCGATCCTGCCGCACGCGCTGCGGGTGACGGGGCCGATCCGCTACAGCCACCCGATCATGCTCGACCATTACCGGTTCCTGGCCGCGCATGTGAAGACGGCAGTGGCCAAGCAGACCATTCCCTCGCCCTCGGGCGTGCATTTCCGCGGCGGGCGGGACGCGATCGACCGCGCGGCCTATCCCGACCTCGATCGCTTTTTCGCGGACCTCGGCGTGGCGTATCGCGGCGCCATCGGCGATTTCGCCGCCGCCGGCTGCCGCTACCTGCAACTGGACGAGGTCTACATCGCGTATTTGTGCGATCCCGAACAGATCGCCGGCCTGGTCGCGCGCGGCGAGCATGCGGAAGGGCTGCTCGACCGCTACGCCGACCTGATCAACCACGCGATCGCCGGCCGCCCGGCGGACATGACGATCTCCATGCACCTCTGCCGCGGCAATTTCCGCTCCACCTGGGTCGCTTCCGGCGGCTACGAGCCGGTGGCGGAAACCCTGTTCAACAAGATCGACGCCGACGCCTATTTCATGGAATACGACAGCGACCGCGCCGGCGGGTTCGAGCCGCTGCGCTTCGTCCCGCGCGGGCGCAAGATCGTCGTGCTGGGCCTGGTCACCAGCAAGACCGGGGAGCTGGAAAGCAAGGAGCAGCTCAAGCGCCGGATCGATGCCGCCAGCAAATACCTGCCGCTGGAACAACTGGCGCTCAGCCCGCAATGCGGCTTCGCCTCGACCGAGGAAGGCAATACACTTACCGAGGAGCAGCAATGGGCCAAGCTGCGCCTGTGCGTGGAGGTGGCGCGGGAGGTCTGGGGTGGGATCTAGGCAAACCTTCGGGGGTTTGCGCTCAGGTCAAAGCGGCAGGCCCACATAGTTCTCGGCGAGCGCGGTGGAGGCGGCTGTCGATCCGGCGAGATACTCGAGTTCGGCCAGTTGCACTCGCCGCTCGAAGGTGCTCGCCGCCTCGAAGCGATGCAGCATCGAGGTCATCCACCAGGAGAAGCGCTGTACTTTCCACACGCGGTCGAGGCAGGTGGCGGAATAGCCCGCGAGCGCGTCGGCATTGCCGTGGCGGAAGAACGCTTCCAGGGCGCGCGCCAGCACCGCCACGTCGGCGGCGGCCAGGTTCAGGCCCTTCGCTCCGGTAGGCGGCACGATATGGGCCGCGTCCCCGGCCAGGAACATCCGGCCATACTGCATCGGTTCAACAACGAAGCTGCGCATCGGCGTGAGGCTGCGTTGCAGGATGGGGCCCTGGTTCAGGGTGAAGCCGGGGCGGGCGCTGCGGGCAGCCAGTTCGGTCCAAATACGATCGTCTGACCAGGCATCGATATCCTCGTCCGGGGCGCATTGCAGGTAGAGCCGCACGAGTTCCGGCGAGCGCATCGACAGGAGGGCGAAGCCGCGGTCATGGCTGGCGTAGATCAGTTCGTCGGCGGACGGCTGCGCGGCGGCCAGGATGCCGAGCCAGGCGAACGGGTAGACCCGCTCGAAGACACTGAGGGCCCCGGGCGGGATCGCGCTCCGGCAGATGCCGTGGAAGCCGTCGCAGCCGGCGATGACGTCGCAGGCGAGCTCGTGTGCCGTGCCGTCGTGGCGGAAGGTGAGGCGCGGGCGGTCGGTGGCGAGGTCGTGCACCGCGACGTCGGCGGCCTCGAACAGGATCGCCCGGCCGGCGGCGAGCCGCGCGGCGATCAGATCCTGCACCACCTTGTGCTGGCTGTAGACGGTGACGTGCCGGCCGGTGAGCGCGGCGAAGTCGATTCGGTGGTCCTGTCCCGAGAAGCGCAGATGGATGCCCCGGTGCGGCAGGCCTTCGCGCTGCATGCGCGCGCCGACACCGGCGCCGATCAGCAGGTCCTCGGTGGTGTGTTCCAGCACGCCGGCGCGGATGCGGTTTTCCACGTACTCGCGCGAGCGGGCTTCGACCACGACGGAGTCCACCCCTGCCAGGTGCAGCAGATGGGCGAGCAGCAGGCCGGCGGGACCGGCGCCGACGATGCCGACCTGGGTACGCATGGGTTCCTCCCGCTCCTGTTCACGCGATCTGGGGGGAAATCCATGCCGGAGGCAAGCCGGTGCACCCCGGGTCGGCAGCGCGGGAGGCAATGGCGTTCGCCCTGGCGTGCGATGAATGTCACGGCAACGTCGCC
Organism: Acetobacteraceae bacterium; assembly: GCA_035535035.1. GTDB lineage: Bacteria > Pseudomonadota > Alphaproteobacteria > Acetobacterales > Acetobacteraceae > JASHVB01. Next base: position 707 of record DATLQW010000088.1, on the reverse strand, counting down.
AAACTTTCGCATTACGGGATTTCCCAGTCTGTAACAGCGTGTGTCTGCGCGAATTTAATATACAACAAATTTCGTTCGGTGGACCGAGCCGTTCGGTGTCGATAAAGCCCGCCCCAACGCAGCCCACAACGCAAGCGGGAGAAGTTAATGCTAGGACTGAACTGCCGGAAACGGCGCCTGCTCGCGGGCGCCGCGGTCGGGCTTGTGCTCGGGTTGGTCATGCCGGGCCATCGGGCGGCAGCACAGCAGGCCGTGAACGCGGGCCAGGTGAGCGCCACCGGGACCGGCACCGCCGCCCCGGTGGCCGGGGCGACGCCGCAGCCGACGCAGGAGAAGGTTTTCCATTCGAATCAGACGGTGCGCGTGCTGGACCGCGCGCAGATGGATGCGGCCGGCCCGGTGGGTGGCGTGGCGCAGGCCCTGTCCTACACGCCGGGCGCACTGGTGGTGGGGTACGGCAACAGCGGCGCGACCAAGTACACGATCAACCTGAACGGCGTGAATCAGGGCTGGGGCGGCTACGGCGGCCAGACGACGGCCGGCGCCCTCGGGGTCACGTTCGACGGGGTGCCGATCGTCGATCCGGCCACCAATCTGTGGCAGTCGCCGACCCTGCCGCAGCTTTCGATGATCCAGAACACCAACGTGACGTATGGACCGGGCGATGCGGTGAACCGCTGGTATTCCAACGTCGGCGGGTCGGTGGA
>DATLQW010000087.1:0-4645 GCA_035535035.1 Acetobacteraceae bacterium | reverse complement strand
GCCACCGACCGCGGTGGTCGATTGTGGCTGGCTGGCAGACCCCTATCAATGCTGGCCTTCGGCCCCCGCCTGCGGCGGCTGGCGGCATTGACAGGGGTCTGCCAGCCAGCGCTCGTTGCCACCATCGATTCGACGGCAAGTCTTGTGCCGGCTTTTGGGCCGCCGCCGTTTATGCGCGGATTCTCGCCGCCGCTGACAGGCGCTAATGCTCCGGAACGTACTCGGCGAGGGTTGGCCATCCAGCACGGGGATATTCGGGTTGCCCGTCGCGCACAGGACTTCCAGCGCGTAGCGATCGAAGCGGCTGCTCGTCAGGCGGGAGACTGTTTCGTCGGCTAGTTACTTGTAAGAAACAGACTCCCCCTCCCCTCGCGGGAGGCGGTTGGGGGGCGGTGCGAACCTCCTGGCGACCCCTCCCCCCAACCCCCTGCCTCAAGGGGAGGGGGAGCTTCTTGCCACCGGCCGGCGGTCAACTCGCAATGACAGGTGTGCGATTTGTGTCGATCGTTTCGGTGCCCGGCATCAAGCCGCCACCTTGGGCCGCGCGACCAGCCAATGCATCATGCACGGCCGGTATTCGCAGACCGCGATCCACCGGTCGAGGCTGTTAAACGGCTGCAGAAACGCCGAGATGCTGGGATCGCGCGCTCCCTCTCGCACCGCGTATAGTTCATGCGACGCGCCGAGCTGCTCTGCCAGGGTCCGCGTGATCAACGCATCGATGAAGTCGTGGCACTCCGCCACGATCGTTGCGCCAGCCAACGCCGGAACCTTCCGCGGATCGAGCAGGTCCCGCTCGTATCCCTCGCAGTCGCGTACCAGCAAGGGATTGCTCGCGTGCGGCAGCAGAAGTTGCAGGAGCTCCGGCGTGCAGGTCCCGACGATCGACAGGCGGGCTTCCACGCCGTTCAGCCGCGCCGCCTCGCGGCAGATGTCCGCCGCCGCATCCGCGCTGTCGAAGGCATGCGCGAATGCGCCGGGCAGCAGGCGCGCAAGTCCGACCGCGTAATAGCCTTCCGCCGCGCCGACATTGACGATCAACCCCGGCTTCGTTTCGACGAACGACGTCAGTGCCTCGTGCAGTTCGGCTTCGTAGCAGCCAAGCAATTTGGGCAGCAGGTCGCCGTCGCCCCAGCAGGCGCGGCTGGGCAGCACCATGCCGGCGAACAATCCGGCTTGCACGGTCCATCCATGCTGCTGCACGAACGCCGCCAGCAGATCCTGCCGCCGGGCCCGGGTCGCCATGTGGGCGATCTGCAGCATCGCCTGCGCGTGGTTGCCTTCGGCCATGCCGTGGCTATTCCGCCGCCGGCTTCAAATGCTCCAGCAACCGCGGCATCAACTCCACCAGATTGCAGGGCCGGTGCCGGTTGTCGAGTTGCGAGACCAATATGTCGTCCCACGCGTCCTTTACCGCACCGGTGCTGCCGGGCAAGGCGAACAGGTAGGTGCCGCCCGCGACGCCGCCCAGCGCGCGCGACTGCATCGTCGAGGTGCCTATCTTCTGGTAGCTCAGCATGCGGAACAATTCGCCGAATCCCTCGATCTTCTTGTCCAGCACATGCTCGAACGCCTCCGGCGTCACGTCGCGCCCGGTCACCCCGGTGCCGCCGCTGGTAATCACCACGTCGATTTCCGGATCGCCGATCCAGCCGCGCAGATGGCGTTCGATCGCCGCGGCGTCGTCCTTCTCGATCACTCGCGCGGCAACGCGATGCCCGGCCTTGACGATGCGCTCCACCAGCGCGTCGCCGGAGCTGTCGTTTGCCGCCGTGCGGGTGTCCGATACCGTGAGCACGGCGATGTTCACCGCAATGAACGGACGGCTGTCGTCGATCCGCGCCATGATACTGCCTCCTGTTGCCGCGGCCGCACCGCAGGCCTTAGTGCAGGCGCGCCGAGGCGATCCTGCCCCGAACCGCAACCGGCGTGAAGCGCGGGAACTCCCCCGCGGCCATGTCATCCAGGCTGGGCGCGGGCAGATGCAGGCGCGCCGCGTAGATCCACGTGTAGGTCAACGCCCGTTCCACGAACCGGCGGGTTTCGTCGTTCGGAATCGCCTCGATGAACAACAGCGGATCGCCGTCGTCGCGCAGCGTTGCGCTCCATCGCAGAAACCCGCCCGGACCGGCGTTGTAGCTCGCCAGCAGCCGGAGCAGATTGCCGCCGACCGCCTCGCGCGCGGCCAGAAGCAGCACGTAGCGTTGCCCCAGTTCCAGATTGACCGCCGGATCGTGCAGCCGCGGGCCGCGCCGCGCCGGATCGCGTTCGACATAGCGCGCCGTCACCGGCATGAGCTGCATCAGCCCGCGCGCGCCTGCGGGGGATACCGCGCCGGGATCAAAATTCGATTCCACCCGGGTGAGCGCATAGACCAGCGCGGGATCCACCCGGAAACCGCCGGCCGGGCGCAGCCGCGGCAGGGCAAACCGCGATGCCTCGCCAGCACCAGGCTCTGCCGCTTCGCTCCACGCGGCGAGTTGCGCGGCGCAATCGGGCAATCCGACGCCGGCGGCGACCAGCAGCAGGGCGCGGCGCAGTGCGGGATCGTTCTTCACGGCGGGCCACAACCCGAGCAACTCGTCCGCCGCCTGCTCCGGCTGGCCGGCCTGCAACAGGGCGAAGGCGCGCCATCCGCCCTCCATCGCGGCAATGGCGTCCACATCCGCCTGCGACAGCAGGGCACTGCTGGGCACGATTCCGGTCGGCAGCCCGAGCAAGCGCCGCGCGATCAGGCCGTGCAGCGTGGTCCGCTCGGCCGCGGCACGGTGCAGCCAGCGCGCGGCATCCGCCGGATCATGTTGCCGATCGGCGGCGCGCGCGCTCCAGAACGCCGCCGCGGCCAGTTGTCGCGGCGATGCAACAGGTGCTTCGGCGGCGGTCGCGAACAGCCGTCGCGCCTCCGTCAGGCGGCCGAGACGCCAGGCCGCGAGACCGCCGACATAGGCCGCCAGTCCCACGTCCCGGTCGGGCGGCGTGGCACGCAAGGCGAGCAGCGCGACGTGCAGCGCCTGGGCGTCGTCGTTGCGGGTGAACAGGGCGCGGACGACCTCGCCGCGCAGCAGCGCGGCATAGGCCGGGGCCAGACCCGGGCTGGTGTCGATCAGCCGCAATGCCGATTGCGGGCCACCGTGTTGCAGCCGGGCGGCCACGGCGCGTTCCAGCGCCGGCCGCCGCGGCATCGGCGCCGGCTCGGTGACGGCACTGGAGGCCGGCAGTTCGCTCGGGCGCGGCAGCGCGATGGCCTCGATCGCGGGAAGCGGCGGGACGGCCGCACCCTTGGGCAGCCGGCGCAGCAGCAAGGCGCGGATCGCCGGCGCATCCGGCTGGCTGGCGTAGCGGTCGAGCCAGGCCGTCAACTCGCCGGCGGTCGCCCGGTGGAACCGCCCCAGAAGACGCTCGGCCCGCAGGTGCCCAAGCAGCAGGTCGCTCTGCAGGTCGGCGATGGCGCGGTCGGCGCCCGAGAGGTCGCCGCGCTTCTGTAGCGCGAAGGCGCGGCGAACCAGGACGGCGTCGCTCGGGCTCAGCGGCTGCGGCAGCGCCACGCCGGCATTGCCGTCCGGCAGCGCGACGCGCGGAACGGCCATGGCGGTTTCGTCATTCCCGGAGGCCTGCGCCGCCGGAGCGAAGGCTCCGGCGAGGATCGCGACCCCAGCAAAGAACGCTCGGGCGGCGGGCAGGCGGGAGCGCGTGTGATCGAGCCCTCGCATGACCAATGTTGCTATAGAGCGACGGGCGAGAGGGCAACCCTCGTTGAAGAGACAAATCCCGGACGGTGAGACGGCGCGACCGCAAATCAGCAGGTTAGCCGGCGCGGTCGGCTCACATTTTAGCGAGATCGGCGCCCAGCGTCCTTCGCAGGAGGCGCAGCGCCGCCCAGGCATCCCGTCGCACGCCCGGGGTCCGGGCGACCGTTCCAGGGCTGGGCATGACCAAGGCGGGGATCGGCGCGGGCACGCCGGGCACCGGTATTTCGATCCAGGCCACCCCCGGGCGCCGCCGCGTGGGGCCGAGCAGAGTGCGGGCGGCGAGCGCGCCGGCCAGGATGAGACGGCGTGGCGCGGCCAGCGCGATCAGCCGGTGCAGGAACGGCAGGCAGACCGTGATCTCGGCGGGACTGGGCGGACGCCCGCCCGGCGGTCGCCAGGGAATCAGCGGCGTCAGCAGCAGCTCATCCCGGGTCAGGCTGATACTGGCCAGCATGCGGTCGAGCAGAATACCGTCCGGGCCGGCACAGGGCGTGCCGCTGCGATCCTCGGCTTCGCCGGGAGGGTCGCCGATCAGCATCAGGCCGGCATCCGGATCGCCGGCGGCAAATACGAGGTTTGCGGCGGTGTCGCGCAGGGCACAGCCGTCGAATGCGGCCAACGCCGCACGGAGGTCGCCGATCGCATGCGCCCGGCCCGCGGCGGAGGCGGCGCGTTCGGCCGGGGTGCCGGATGCGCTTGTGGCGGGAAAAGCATGGGGGGCGGCAGGAGGGGCGGCAGCCGCAGAGACTCCCCCTCGCCTTGAGGGAGGGGGTTGGGGGGAGGAGTGCGGGGCGCGCGGACCCCTCCCCCCAACCCCCTCCCTCAAGGCGAGGGGGAGTCTCTGCGGCTGCCGCCCCTCCTGCCGCCCCCCATGCTTTTCCCGCCACAAGCGCATC
>DATLQW010000086.1:0-12760 GCA_035535035.1 Acetobacteraceae bacterium | reverse complement strand
GCCACCGACCGCGGTGGTCGATTGTGGCTGGCTGGCAGACCCCTATCAATGCTGGCCTTCGGCCCCCGCCTGCGGCGGCTGGCGGCATTGACAGGGGTCTGCCAGCCAGCGCTCGTTGCCACCATCGATTCGACGGCAAGTTTTGTGCCGGCTTTTGGGCCGCCGCCGTTTATGCGCGGATTCTCGCCGCCGCTGACAGGACACGAAGGTCAGCCGTTTGGAAGTGCCGCGCGCGCGAGCGCAAGGCTGGGATCGGACTATGTTCATCCCCATCCCGAACAGCGCCAGATACGCGCAGCTGCTCTACGTGCCTTCCGCCATCGGCCTCGGTTTGTCCAAGGCGCTGGGAGCGTCCCCGTTCGCCGCTATTCTGACAGGCCGACTGACAAATCTTGCGTGTTACCAATTGCTCGGTGTGCTTGCGTTATGCTTGGCGAAGCGCGGCAGGGCCCTGCTGTTTTGCATGCTCACGCTCCCGACCAGCCTTTCGATGGCGGGATCATTCAACCTGGATGGCTTGGTGATCGCGACAATGCCCTTCTCGGTTGCCTTGTTCAGCCGGAGCCTACAACGGCGAATGATCAGGCGGAAATGGTCCGCACAAGAAGCTTCTGGCTGGCGACGGGTATGTTATCTTGCGTCATCCTGTCCCAGCCGCCTTACCTGCCTACGGCGGCGTTGATTGCCGTGCCGTTTCCGTGGAGCCGCAGGCGGTTTCCTGACCGAGGTACACTCGCGCGGCTAGCGGGAGCGATGTTGCTGTGCGTGATACCAACGGTCCTCTGGTCTCTGCTGATCGAACGGTGCGTCGCAACGCCATTTTCTCGGCCGCCATATCTGCCTGGCCCGCTCTTTCCTGGCGATCCTCATACGGTATTCGTTTCGTGCGATGTAGCCGCTCAGATGCGGGTCCTGCTGGCTCATCCGATGCGTGTGTTGTTGATGGCGCTGCAGGAGGTTACCAGCCGATTTGAAATTCACACTGACGGAATGATTGGTATCCTTGGAATGATGAATGTGATCCTGCCACACCAAATTTACGTGCTTTGGCGGGTGGCCATCGTGGCCGCGATTATCGAGGCAATTGTCATTGCCCGGTTGTTCACCCGCCGGGTGAACAACCGGACTTTGCTGTCCTGTGCTTATCACAGCCTTGGCAATCAGCGGACTGCTGGTCTCCAGCCGTCGCCGAACGCCGGCGCGACTAGCTCATTACGGCACCAAGTAGTAACGCAGAACCAACGCGTGGATGATCACCATCGGCGTGATCAACGCGAAAGCCAGAAGTGCGACCAGGGCCGCCGGCCACAACATCGCTCCAAGACGCCGCCAATTGGGCATCGCCAATGCGAGGACCGCTGCCAAGGGAAGGAAATAACGCCCTTCAATGCCATCGACGTGGTCAGCCTTGGGCAGCGTCCATGTGAGATAGGAGGCGAAGAAGACTGCCCCGGCGGCAGCCAGAAATATCAGCAGGGACAGCCAGGTGCGGCGCGAGGGGCCTACAGCGACACTGGCGAATGCGAGCAGCAGTACAAACGATGCATAATTATAATATGACGCCGGCAACGGCGTGTCGAGGGAACCTAGTACCCCTATGAAGGCCGCCAAATATCCCGAATGGAACTGCAACAACGTGTTGGTTGCGATCGGCAGGATGACCCACGGCCGATGCAAGAGATACGTCAGTTGCGCCGCGGGGTTGACGGACGGGAACAGCGGAACGGATACACAGGAGAGCATATACGCGGTCCAGATCATCGCCACGGCGGCGATCGCGGCGGCGCTGAGCCACGCTCGGCGGTGAAGTTGTCGCGCGCACACCAGCGGCAGTGCTGCCATGGGCAAGTTGGTCGGCCTGGCGGTGATAACGATTACCGTGCCGACTCCAATCAGCATGGCCTCCCAGAATGCGGGGTCACGTTCCTCCGCGAGAACCCGATCGACGCAGGCTACCACGGCGAGCGTGAGGGCGATCATCAATCCGTCTTGCGCCGCTGAAGCGAACAGCGCCACGGTCATCGGCAGTACGAGCAATGCGGCAAGCGCCAGCCTGGTACGTCGCGCGAGGGACAGGGCGAGGGCTGCAACCAGCGCAGCCGCCAACGCATTCGCCATGCGCGCGGCAATCAGGCTGTGGACCACACTGAGGCGCAGCAAGTTACCAGCTTCGACGGCCAGCACCGCCGGCGCATACAGAATGGGCGGGTATCGCGCGGTAGCAGCGAATCCGACTTGCGTGGGGACGCCCCATTGCACGGAGCCGGCGTTGCCCAACATCCCGAGCGACACCTTGTGGTGATAATGTTGAAACACGCTGTAGACCGTCAGGAGCGATCGCAATATCGCCGGGTCCGCAACGCCCCCCGCATCATGGCCAAAGCGATATCCCAGCAAGCCGCCGTGGGCGATCTGTGAGATCCGCAGCATGTGGGTCGCCTCGTCCGGGTTCTGCCAAGGCGGTGTCACCACCGCGACCGCCAGCACGAGCGGCAACGCCCAGGCCAGATATAACACCGGCAAGGCGGCGGTGATCCGTTCCAGTATGGCGGAACCTGGGAAAGCATTCAGACGTGGCATCAACAGAGTCATCGGTTCATACAATCCAGATCGTGAGTGTGACTGCGACGAGCGTCAAGGAGTAGCTGTCCGCAATTCGTAACAGGCTTTCCCACGCGGTTCCCGTTTACCACAGAGGAGCGTGGCCGTGGTGTTGGCAATCATCGTGCTGGCCTGGAACGGGCGAGTTGTCATTATGGCGCGGAGACGCCCCCCCCCCAGCCAAGGCATGCAGCAGGCGGCAGCCGTGCCCTTGTACGCGATTCCGGTGAGGCAGCACGACGGCCGTCAGGCGCGGGCCTCCGCCGGCACGGACAAGCGCCCTTCATTGTCGTCGAACAATGGCGATTCGATGATTCCCATATGGTGCAAGCGAAAGGCCACAGCAGTGCACAACACTCCAAGACCGTATCTCAAGCTCCGTGAGAAGGTGATCGAAGAAGCCTCCGGGAAGTACCTCGTAGGACAGGAAATCTCGCCGATGCGAAAGCCAAAATGAACGGCCTGGATCAGCATCTGATTATCGAACACGAAATCATCCGAGCATTTGAGCAAAGGAAGGCGTTCGAGCACGGAGCGGCTCCATGCGCGATAGCCGGTATGGAACTCCGACAGTTTCTGGCCGATGAGCAGATTCTCGACGAGGGTAAGGAATCGGTTCGAGACATACTTGTACAGCGGCATCCCGCCGGCAAGGGCTCCCCCCCCAAGGATGCGGGAACCAAGAACGACATCGTAGTGACCAGATACAATCATCGACGTCATCGCCGTCACGAGGCGCGGCGCATATTGATAGTCCGGATGGAGCATCACGACGATGTCGGCGCCGCGCTCCAGGGCCGCGGCGTAGCAGGTCTTCTGGTTGCCGCCGTATCCGCGGTTCCTGTCGTGCCGCAACGTGTAAATCCCGAGACCGCGCGCGAGCGCGACTGTTTCATCTGTGCTGGCGTCGTCCGTGAGGATCACGTCGTCAACGATGTCGTGTGGAATCTCCGAATAGGTCTTCTGCAACGTGCGAGCGGCATTATAAGCCGGCAGCACGATGGCCACTCGTTTGCCCAATAGCATGGCTCGACCTCAACGTTCACATAGCGCAAGTGCCAGGCAGGTATATCCGCGCACGGCAAAGCCCTGCCTGGAACGCCGTCCGCGGTACGCCTGGCTAGCGCACACGCAGCGCCCACCGGACAATCGGGCGCAGTACCGGCAGAAACGGAAGCACCAGGCAACGGGCAACGAACGGAAATCGCAGAAATGGCAGGACCATGGTCATCACGATCCGGACCCGCGGGTTGTGCAGGCGTGAGACGAATTTCAGGTTGCGGAAGGTCACCGCCACGCCGTCATTCTCGCGGTCGCGCAAGGCCACGAGGTAATCCGATGCCAGTTTCGGGAAAAATCGCGGCGCAAGGCAATCGCGCGCGAAGTACCGCCGCCGCTGCGGCTCATCCGGAAAACTCGCCAGCAGCTTCCGGAAATAGATGGCCCTGCTTTCGGACATGCGCCGGGAATACGACGAGCTGCCGGTATGGATCCGCCACTGCGTCAGCGGAATATCGAGATAGATGTTGTCGTACCCTGCCCGGAACAGCCGCAGGAACAGATCGTCGTCCTCGTAACCCATCAGGTTCTCATCGAACCCGCCGACCGCCTCGAATGCCTTGCGGGAGATCAGCGAGGCCGACGGCAACACGAACATGTCCATGGTCAGGCAGGTGAACACGTCGCGCTTCGGGTGCGCGGACGGCATCATGCGAAGCAGCGAGCGCACGACCATGTTGCCATCGCTGTCGATCTCGTCGAGATCGCTGTAAACCCAACCCAACTCGCGTGCCCGGGCTTCCTGGAACGGCCTGACGAGCTCCTCCAGGTGGTTCGGGTACCAGGCATCGTCCTGATCGAGCAGGGCGATGTGGTCCGCGTTGGAACTGGCGATACCGAAATTGCGTGCCGAAGACTGTCCACCGTTGGGCTTCCGGAGCAGACGGATCGGATGGCTGTTCACGAAACGCTGCACGATGACCGGCCCGTCGTCGGTCGATCCGTCATCCACGACGATGATCTCGCTGGGAGGCAGGGTCTGATCGAGCACGCTGTCAAGCGCCCGAGCGATGAACCGGGCGCCGTTGTAAAGCGGGATGACCGTCACGATCCGCAGACCCGTCTCACCCATGTCGCACTCTGTTCTCCTTCGGGCACCGCAGCGTGGCCAGGCAGCCATCACGCGGCGCAGATGGCGGTCCGTGCCCCCCAATTGGACCCGCCGCCGCGGCGAGGCCGGTGCCGCACGGGGCGCCGGCAGTAGTTACCAGTGCCCATAAAAATGCGACAGTCTCAATTTCACCGCTGTTGACGGTGCAGCCCGACCGTAGATCGGGACCGCGGCTGCGACCGCCCTTTGACACCGCCGCCGCACCGCGCCATCAGACAAGGCGGCCCTGCTCCGGCCAAGGAAATTCGCATGTGTCGCAGCAACTTTCTCCCGGCGCCAAGGTCAGGCCGGACCGGCGGGAGCCAAGCTGTCGCCCGGGTATCGTGACGGGCTTCCGCGCCGGTGAGGAACGCGTCGCCGTGTTGCTGTCCACGCATAACGGCGCACCGTTTCTGGAGGCACAGCTCCGCAGTCTGCTGGCACAAACACATCGCGACTGGGTACTGTACTGGCGCGATGATGGGTCCTCCGATGACACGCAGCGGCTGGCGGCCGAATTCGCGGCCGAGCTGGGTGCCGGACGCTTTGTCACGGTACCGGGAGAGCGGCGCGTCGGCACGGCCGCGAGCTTTCTCACATTGCTCCGCGTGGCGCACGCCGACGGCCACGCCATCATGGCGTTCGCGGACCAGGACGATGTCTGGCTGCCGGAAAAACTGGCTCGGGGGGTTGCCGGGTTGGCCGCGTCGCGGCGAGAGACCCCTGCCCTGTATTGCGCCCGGCAATTGCTGGTGGATGCCGATCTTCGGCGCCTCGCGGTTTCGTTCCCGTTCCGTCGCCGGCCGGGGTTTCCCGCCGCGTTGACCCAGAACATCGCCACCGGTTGCACCATCATGCTGAATCGGCCGGCCGCGGCATTGCTTTGCGCCAGCCGGGCGCCGGCGGGCTGCATGCACGACTGGTGGTGCTACCTGCTGGTAGCTGGAGCCGGCGGGCATATTCTGGCCGACCGGGAACCCGTGGTGCTGTACCGCCAGCACGACCGCAACCTGATCGGCGCCGCGGCCGGCCGGACCCGCCGCGCGCTGGCCGCACTGCGCCGCGGTCCTTCGGCCTTCATGACGGTCCTCCGGCAGAACGTCGCCGCGCTGGAAGCACAGGCGGACCTGCTGACTCCCTCGGCGCGGGAGGAAGTGGTGCGAATTGCACACGCGTTGCGGGCCGGGCCGTGGCGCCGCGTGACTGTTCTCCGGTTGCCGGGCTTTGTGCGCCAGACGCGCCTCGAGACGGCGCTGTTCCGTGTATGGTTTATGCTCGGCTGACACCGCTGGCGGCGGGACGACTGCTACTTTCGGCCGAACGCCCCCACGGACAGCGCGTGGGAGACGCGCAGATCGACGCCGTGACCCGCGTGTTCCGGCGGCAGCGCGGGCGCCTGGGCAACCTCCTCGAAGGTCTGCCACGGCCGTTCGGCCACCGGGCGCAGGTCGCGCGGTGCTGGATTGAGGGCCGGCTGCGGCGACGGCGCGCTGGCGGCTGCCACCATCACGCCGTTGTCGGGCCGGTCGTAGATGAAGCCATAGGTCGGGTAAACCGCGCCGAACTCGCCGCTGCGCCCCAGCCCGACCCGCACCGCCGTCCAGTCGTTGGCCTCGGACACGTCCACCACCGGGACGTTGTGGGCCACGCCGCCGTGCATGCCCGGCCCCCACCAGTTGGCATGGTCGATCTCGACCTCGCGGGCGTTGATGATCCGGCTGACCACCGCGACGTGCCCCAGGCGCATCCTCGGGTTGGCGCGGAAGGCGAGCACGCTGCCGATCGCCGGCACGTGGCCGCGGGCATACACCCCCGCCGCGTGGCCCCACCACTGCCAGGCGTTGCCGGCCAGGGCTATGCCCGAATCGCGGCGAGCGAACGGCACGCAGGAAAGGCCCCCGCCATGCGCGCGCCGCCATTTGGGGGCGACCTTGCCGCGCAGGACGATGCGCACGGCATGATGCCCGACAGCGACGCGATGGTGCGCGACTATCGCGGCGTGGTGCATGATCACCGATGCTCGGTGCACAACCATCGACGCGTGGTGCGTGACCTGCGCGACATGGCGGGAGATAGCGACATGGCGGGAGATAGCGACGTGGCGGGAGGCACCGACGTGGAAGCCTGATCTACTTCGGGAAATGACCGATGCGAAGGCACCGTGCGCAACCAATGGGCTGCAGAATGTGAGCAACCACCCCAGTAAGAGTGTCTTCGCGCCGGTTCCCCGCACCCGCATTGGTTAGTCCCCCGGTTTTGCGCCCAGCCTTGTCCTGCGGTAGCAGCAGGGTTGCAACGATGGCAACCCACGGCGTGCATCGTTTCACCGAGAGATGGCGAATTCGTTAATGCGAGGCTGTGGATAAGTCCGGAATCGGGGAAGACTGTCCTAATCCCTCGAAATTGATGCACTGGCGACGGAGCTCGACGCGTCCGTGGCGATGACGGCACGCCCCGGACGCAGGCGAATCACATGGCGTAGGTCGCGATTCCACGCCATCCCGGCGAAAACGGGCACTCATGCCGCACAGGTCGCCGCTTTCGCGGGCATGGCGAGAGCCGTGCCCTCCCCACGAAAACCGGTTCACCTGTTCCTGGGAGTCGCGCTACCGCACGGCCGGCTCGTCGCCATTTCGCGCGCTCGGGCGGGCCATGGCGGTTGGCTCGCCGTGGAACGGCACGGGCCAGGCGTTCCGGCAGCCGGCTGTCACTTGCAGGCGGTGACCATGATTTCCACCAGGATGTCGGGGTGGGCCAGCTCGGCTTGGACGCAAGCCCGAACCGGTGCGCCGCCCGCCGGCAGCCACGGCGTCCACAGCTCGTTCATCGCCGCGCGGTCCTTGATATGCTTCACCCAGATCAGTGCCTGGAGGAGCCGCGTCTTGTCGGTGCCGTGGGTTTCCAGCATCTGGTCGATCTGCGCGAGCACGTCGGCCGTCTGGCCCTTGATGTCCTTGGTCGTGTCCCGTGCGGTGATACCCGGAAGGTAAACGAAACCGTGGTATTCCACGGCCTTCGACAGAATGCCGCCTGACTCGGTACGGATGATCTTGCTCATGGCCTCCCCTTTGCCCCTATGCGGTCGATGGCGCCGCTTCTAGGCGATGCCGGCCGGTCAGGCCAGTGTTTCGGTCACGTTGTCCTGGTCGCGTCCGGCACCGGCGCGGTGCCGGCCAGCCGCGCCGGCGGCGGCCAGCCGCACCGAGACGCGCGCAATCCGCCCACGAGACTCCGGCCGAGCCGCTGCTCCGGCGCCGATGCCGGTCAGGGCCGCGCGGCGGGAGCAGGCGGCGGCAGTGCGCCTTGCTCCGGCGTCCGGTCGCCCTCGGCGCCGGTATTGCGCACGCAGTCGGTCACCATGCTGTCGCGCTCATACATCTGGGAGAGGCCACGACCCGGCGTGTTCGCGGTATCATCGGCCGAGAACGGCGTGTTGACCTGCGATGGGCCGGCATAGATCGCGTCGCGGTGACGAATATTGTACATCTCGTCGGCACGCTGCCGGCACGCCGCCACGGTTTCGGCATGTTCGCGGGCCTCTGCGCTGCCGGGCCGCGGACCGGGACCGGCGCACGTCGCCAGCAGCAGAAGACCCAGGGCCAGCGATGCGCCGGCCGGGCCCATGCCGCGACCCGGGCGCGGCCGGCAGGCTTGGCGATCGCTCATGCGGGGGATCCTGTCAGGTGGCCCGCGGCCGGCGGCCGCGGCAGCAACGGGTCCAGGCTGGCGCGGAAGCGCTGTTCGTCGAACCGCGCCTCGGGCGTCAGCGGCGTGGTGGCGGCGGTGCGCAGCAGGCTGGGGTGGAGGTCGGCGCCGTCACGCTCCAGGCGGTACAGCGGGATGGCCCAGCGCGCCCGCGCCAGCAGATCGACCAATGCCAGCAGCCGCAGGCAGAGCGCCAACCCGTAGCTGGTGCCGAGTCCCACCGTGCCGTCCACCGCGCCGGCCCAGCAGCGGGCGTCCGGATCGGCCAGCGCCAGGTCGGTGTGCGAGCCGTCCGGGCGACGGAAGCGGAAGCCACGGACGGCGCTCCAGGACTGGGCGATGGCGGCTTCGCGGGCGGCGTACCAGGCGCGCTCCAGGTCGCGACCGCGCACTGGGGGCAGCGCCTCCGGCGGGACATCCACCAGATAGGTCACCGACCCGTCCGGGCCGGCGCCCACGCGCACCGACAAGGGCTGCTCTTGCGCTTCCATTCGTGTGAGGATGTACCCGCGGCGCCGGGCGCGCCAGAGGGCCACGGTACGTTTAGGGGCACGGTCCGTTTGGGGACACAATCCGTTTGGGAGGGGTTTGCATGTCAGCCGAACTTCAGCAACTGACCGCCACCGAGGCGACTCGCCGCATCCGGGCCGGCAAGCTGCACCCCGCGGAGCTGATGCAGGCCTGCCTGGCGCGGATCGCTTCACGCGAGCCGGAGGTGCGCGCTTTCGCCTGGTTCAATGCGGAGGCGGCGTTGCGCGCCGCGCAAGCCGCCCTGCCCGGGCCGCTGCACGGGCTGCCGATCGGCGTGAAGGACGTGCTGGATACCGCGGACATGCCCAGCGAGTACGGTTCGCCGATCTGGTCCGGCTGGCGGCCCCGCGCCGACGCCGCCTGCGTGGCCTGGGCGCGCGCCGCCGGGGCCGTGGTGGCGGGCAAGACCGTGACCACCGAGTTCGCCACCCGCAAGCCCGGCCCGACGACGAATCCGGCGAATCCGGGGCACACGCCGGGGGGCTCCAGCAGTGGATCGGCGGCGGGGGTGGCGGCGGGGTTTTTCCCGCTGGCGTATGGGACGCAGACCGCCGGCAGCGTGATCCGGCCGGCGGCGTATTGCGGTGTGGTGGGCTACAAGCCGAGCTTCGGAACGATCTCCCGCATCGGCATGAAGGTCATGTCGGACAGCCTCGATACCGTTGGCGTCCTGGCACGCTCGGTGGCCGACTGTGCGCTGCTGGCCGGCACGGTGTCCGGGCGCGACCTGGGGGACCCGGAGGCGCGGCCGGCGAGAGCGCCTCGGGTGGGCCTGTGCCGGTCGCCGAGCCGGGACCTGGCCGGAGCGGAGACACTTGCGTTGTTGGAGCGGGTCGGCGGGGCGCTGGGGCGGGCCGGGGCTGCGGTTTGCGATCGGGAGCTGCCGGAGGCGTTCTCCGCGCTGGTGCGGGCGCACCCGGTCGTCATGAACAGCGAGAGCGGACGGGCGCTGGGGTGGGAGCTGGCGGCGGCGCGCGACGGGATCAGCCCCGGGCTGCGCGAGAGGCTGGAGTTCGGGCTGGGCTGCGGCGAGGCGGAACGGGCGGCGGCGTTGGAGGTGTTCGCGCAGACGCAGCAGGCGTTCCCGGCGGCGATGGAGGGGCTGGACGTGCTGGTAACCCCGTCCGCGCCGGGCGAGGCGCCGGCCGGGCTGGATTGGACGGGCGACCCGGCGTTCAACTTCATCTGGACCAGCCTGCACGTGCCCTGCGTGACGGTGCCGGCCGGGACCGGGCCGAACGGGTTGCCGCTGGGGATCCAGATCGTCGGGCGGGCGGGAGAAGATCGGGCGGTGCTGGCCTGGGCGCAGTGGGTGGCTGCGGCGATCGGGTGAGCAGCGGCGGCGTAACGCAACGCTCATACTGTATCGCCGACCATTCGCCGCGGGGTCAGCTCCCCGCCAGAAGCCGGTGCGGCATCGCTGGCGAAGCGACGGAGTAGGCCGTTACCAAATCCGTCAGGTCCTCGTCGCCGCTGACCAGCAGCCCGGCACTGCTGGCGATTGCCAACAAGCGACTCCTGCTTTCTTCGGCGATGTCTGGAAAGACGTGGATGACGGGCCTGAGCCTGCCCCGGGGGCACTCGACCCGGGGGCCCGCCATGACGACGGACGCCGCACCATCCGCCCTCACCGCGCCCGCCACACCAGTGTCGCCGACACCGCATAATTCCACACCACGCCGATCACCGCCCCGATTGCCCCCGCCATCGTCCACCGCATATGCTCCGCGAACAGCGTCTGCGCGATGCCGATATTCGCCACCGCCCCCACGCCGCACACCAGCATGAACAGCAGCAGCCCGCGCCACAGCCGGGGCCCGCGCAGGCGCTGGTCCCGGTAGGTCACCGCATTGTTCAGCTCGAAGTTGAACACCATCGCCACCACGGTGGCGATCGCCACTTCCGCTTCGAACGCCAGCCAGGTGGCCTGGCGCAGCGCCGCCAGCACGGCCAGGTTCACCAGCACGCCCAGCGCGCCCACCAGGGCAAACGAGATGAACCGCAGCGGCACCAGCCCGCCGAACACCTTGTCCAGCAGCAGCCCGGCGAACTGCGTCAGCACCAGCACGTCCAGCTTGCTCTCGCCTTGCACTCTGGCGCGGAACTGCGCCGGCACCTCGATCACCCGCAGCGGCGCCGGCGCGCTGAGCACCAGGTCGAGCAATATCTTGAAGCCCTGGCCGGTGAGGTGGCGGGCGAGTTCCTCGAACAGCGGACGCGGCAGCATGAAGAAGCCGCTCATCGGGTCCGTTAGCGGGGTGGGCAGGAACATCCGGGCCAGCCTGATGCCGCCATCCGACAGCACATGGCGCCAGCGGTTCGCCAGCCCCGCGTCGTCGCCGCCCGCGACGTGCCGGCTGGCGACGGCGAGGTCGTAGGCGCCGCCCTGCAGCGCGTGCAGCATCACGGGCAGCCGCGTCTCGTCGTGCTGCAGGTCGCCGTCGATCACCGCGACGAAGGCGGCGGAGGAGGCCAGTGCCCCCTCGATCACCGCGGAGGCCAGCCCGCGCCGGCCGATCCGGCGGATGCAGCGCACGCGCGGGTCGGTCTGGGCGATGCGGCGGATTTCACCCCCGGTGCCGTCGGGGCTGTCGTCGTCCACATAGATCGCCTCCCACGCGATGCCGGCCAGGGCGGCATTCAGCCTGGCGGTCATTGGCGCCACGTTCGGCCGTTCGTTGTAGCAGGGGATCACCACGCTGAGCGTGGGAGCGCCGGATGCCGTCGGGCCTTGCGCCGCCGGAAGCGCGGCCGCGGTATCGGAAGGGGACGTCATGCGATCGGCCTCGCCAGCCCGATTGGTCGTGGCCGGGAGATACCGGAGGGCTGCACCCGGTCAAGAGGCGGAGCGACGCAGGGCCGCCGCGGGCATCGTTTGGACGAAGCATACGAAAATTGGCCCTGACCGCATAAATTTTTCGATTCTTCCGGATTTAATCCCATATCACGGCCGATCGACGCTATATGTCGAACTGCCGGGTCTGATGTCCACCCACCGGAAGGCCGTTCGTCTAAATTAAGGAACAACGTCGTGAAATTCCGCTTGCTGTCCCTGTGGTGCTTTGGTGCCGTCCTGGCCTGGGGCACACCGGCCGGCGCCCAGAGCTTGTCCGACAGCCAGATCCTGCAGCAGTTCAACGCCGTCATCCTGGGCAATTTCAGCACCAGCGCCGACGTGGATGGCCGCACGCTCATCGGCGGCAACATGACCGGCGGCGCGACTTTCGCCGTCAACCCCGCGGCCGAAGCGGCCTCGACCTTCGCCGCCCTGACGGTCTATGGCAACGAGACCAGCAGCAATCCCTTCAACCTGGACAACGCCCAAGCCGCCATGATTGCCGGGACCAACGCCGGCAATTTCAACCTGAACGGCGGGGGCAGCGTCTTCGTCGGCGGCAACAACACCGGTGCCTTCGCCAGCAGCTCCGGCGGCGCGAGCGTCTCGGTGGTCGGCCGCAACAGCGGCCAGATCAGCCTCGGCAGCGGCGGCAGCGTCGCCATCGGCGCCGCCAACAGCGGCAATATCAGCATCAATGGCGGCACCGGCACCGTCGCGATCAACGGCAAGAACAGTGGCTACCTGACACTCAACAGCGGCGGGTCGGTCAAGGTCAATGGCAATGCCGGCAGTGGCCAGGGGAATCGCACTTGAAACCGCTTGACAGCCGACTCGGCGCTTGCCCGGCTCGGAGGTGATCGATTCTACCCCTCGGCATGCGAAACATGCCTGGGGAGGCCGCCTTGGATCAGTTTATCGCCTGCTGGAAGGAACTG
>DATLQW010000085.1:0-3858 GCA_035535035.1 Acetobacteraceae bacterium | reverse complement strand
CGGGCCGGGCCACCCGGACTGGCCGTACCTGGCCCGCACCATCGTGGCGTTTGGCGGCAGCGTGAAGGGGTTCCGCGCCGGCGCCAGGCCGTGCGGGCTGCAATGGTGGGAAAACCCCGCCATCTTGCCGGGGATAATCGGTGAGACCACGCCGGCTCCCGCAGCCGCGGCAATGGCCTTGCTGCTGTCGCCGCAGGCGGCGGCTGCCGCTGCAGCGCCGGCACCCAGGAACATTGTGCGTTCGGAAGCCGAGCCTGCACGGCCGCCTGCGTTCCTCCGTCAGGTCTTCGCCCGTACCGCCACAGGTCCGCCGACCGGGCCGCCCGCGATCCGGGCGCACCATGTCTGTTATGCCTGAACGACCGGGGCCAGAGCATGGCTGGCCCCGCCGCACTGATTCGTGCCGACTGCAAATCCCCGTTGCCAGAGCCTGACACGGCATTCCGATCGACCGCTCCGGCTGGTCCCCGCATGATGAGTGACTCAGGGCACTGGCGTTCCTCGCGCGACGCATCCTCCCGGCGGTCGGCGAGAAACCGATCCGCGCTTTCGCCGGAATTGGCCACGTGCTCGCGCACCGTTGCCCGCAGGCCGGCGAGGACAGTCCGCACCGGCCGGATGCGGATTTCTCCATTGTCCACCCGTGCTATCGCAAGCTCGCCCTCTTCCAACCCGACAGCTTTCCGCTGCTTGGCGGAAATGCTGATGCGGCCAGCTTCGGACATGCGCACCACAATTGCTTCTTCACTCATATCTGAAATGCCCTATCGCAACTTCTGGCGCAACCGGGACTATGGAATTCCTGATTGTTGACACAAGCGGCGCGCTCGCCGGGCTGCTCCAAGCAAGCCGGGCGCGGCCGGGTGACGGTTCATCGCATCAGCGGCAGCGGTTGCTCACCCAGCATGTCGCTGAGCACCACCGCGCGCGCCTCGTCGAGATCGAGGTGGTGCGCCGCGATCATCGGCGCCGCGTCGGCCAACACCGCATCGACGTCCTGCATCAGCTTCAGCCGCTTGAACAAATCCGGCCGTGTCAGCCCCATGCTCTCGCCGACCAGCTCGAGGAAATTCACCACTTCGAACGGCCAGTCGCGTTCGTGGCTGCACAGCTCGCGATGGCAGGCGTGGTAGATGCCGGCGAGCGTGGTCACGCCGGCATCGGCCGCCGCCTGCAACTGGGCGCGATGCACCTCGCGCTTGAACGCCGGCAGCGGGTTCAGCGTGTTGCACTGGTAGCCGACGCGCGGCTGCGCCAGATCGACAAAGTCCAGGCCGGGGACCATGCGCAGGATGGTTTCCGCCGCGGCGGCGACGCCGGCGATGCCGGGGTGCTCGTGCAGGCCGACGCGCTTGTGCACCGGATGGCGCAGCAGCGGGCGCAGGTCGTCCAGATGGTCGGACAGGAAGCGGATGAACGGCGTCAGCGCCAGGGGATCGTCGGACCGGCCGGGGATCACCACCTCGCTGAGCTGGACCTGGCAGGTCGGGCACCAGGTCAGCACACGGCCGCCGGCGCTGCCGAGCCGATCCACGGTGCGGTAGGCGATGCGGCCGGAGGTGGTCAGGTCGCCGGCGCGGAACTGCAGCACGCCGCAGCAATGCGACGGCCCGCCCATGACGCGGTAGCGCAAGCCCATCGCGTCCATGATGTCGAAGCACAGCAGGGCGATGTGCGGGGTCTTGAGCAAGTTGCAGCCGGTGTAAAAGACCACGTCGGGAGAGGCGGCGCCGGGATCGTCGGCGTCGGGGCGAAAGCGGGCCAGGAGTTCGGGCGGCAGTTGCAGGCGCGACAGGACGCGCACGCCGGTGGTCATGCCGGTGAATCGGGCGAAACCGTCCTTGCGGCGCGCGGCGGCGTCGTTGCGGCGCTGCATGGCCAGCCGCGCCATGGTCAGCATGAAACGCGGGTTCACGCCGTGCGGGCAGGCCGGGATGCAGTGGCCACTGCCGGAGCAGACTGCGGCCCAGCGCGCCGACGCTTCGGGGGAGACGTCGCCGCGCAGAATCGCCAGCACGCCGGCGGCGATGCCGGGCGCGTCGGCGGCGCTGAGGCCGGCGGGGCCGGGCATCGGGCAGACCTCCACGCAACGGCCGCAGGCGGTGCAGTCTTCCAGCACCTCCCGCGTCCGGTTCTGCAAGACTGATTCGAAGCCTCCGTCCATCTTTCCCTCCTCGCCTTCAGCGAGCCCGCAGCACCGCGGGCTGCTCCGCGATGCCGGGCGAATGTGCGACGGTGTGAGGCAGCGTCTCGGGCCAGATCCAGTTGGACTCGGGAAACAGCAGCCGCATCTGGCCGAGGTCGCAGTGGAATGGCGGGCCGCCGGCGCGGGTGGACTGCATGAACAGGATGAACAGCGCGCCGCCGGGCTGGAGCCAGCGGTGCAGCCGCGCAGTGTAGTCCGGCCAGATGGCGGGCGGCAGGGCGCACAGGCAGGTCTGGTCGTAGATCGCCTGGAACAGTGTGGGCGGGTTCCACAGCAGCAGATCCGCCTGCATCACCTGCGCTTTGACATGCAGCCGCTCGAGCCGGGCACGCTGGGTCGCGACGGCGGTGGGGGAGGCATCGACCAGCGTAACGTCGAAGCCAGCCTCGGCGAGAGCCACCGGTTCGGGGCTGCGGCCGGCGCCGGGCACCAGGATGCGGCAGGGCGCCAGCGTGCCGGCGTCACGCCAGGCGGCGAAGGTCGGATTCAGGCCGGCGCGCTCCCACCCGGTGGCACCGTCGCGGTAGCGGCCTTCCCAGTCGATGGCCTGGGTCTGGGGGGCCTGGGTCTGGGGGGCTTGGGTGGACGGTGCCTGGGTGGATGGCGGATCGGTCATGGGACCCTCCCTCGGTTCAGCCGCTGTTCCGTCGGCGGCGCGTGGACCGGGCCGCATCAGGCGGGCGATGGCATGGCCGGGTCAAGCCCCATGGCAAGCGGAACGGCGACCGCGGCGCAGGTTCATGCCATTCGCGCAAGAGGGGGCGAGGATCACGCCGCACGCCGCGCCATCCCGATGTTCCCGGGAAGCGGCCGGCCCGGCCGCGGAGCATCGAGGCGATATGCCGGCTCCAAGGGGAGGCGTGACGGTGCGGCAGGCTGCGTCCGGCGGCGCAGTGGCGCGGGAGAGGATTTCACTCCGCCGCCGCTTGCACTTCCGTCACCAGCCGCGCCGCCTCGGCGCCGCGCACCTTGGCGATGTCGTCCTGGTACTTCAGCAGCACGCCGAGCGTTTCGTCCACCGCCGCCGGCGCCAGTTCCTTCTGGTTGAGGTAGGTCAGCGCCTGCGCCCAGTCGATCGTTTCCGCCACCCCGGGCAGCTTGAACAGATCCTCCCCGCGCAACTTCTGCACGAAGGCCACCACCTGCGCCGACAGCGCCTGCGGCACCCCGGGAGCCTTCGCCGCCAAAATCGCCTGCTCCCGCGCGGCGTCCGGATAGTCCACCCAGTGATACAGGCAGCGGCGGCGGATCGCGTCATGCACCTCACGCGTGCGGTTCGACGTCAGCACCACCACCGGCGGTGTCGCCGCGCGGATCGTGCCGTATTCCGGTACCGTGATCTGGAAATCGGCCAGCAGCTCCAGCAGAAACGCCTCGAACGGTTCGTCGGCCCGATCGAGTTCGTCGATCAGCAGCACGGCAGGCGGCTGGTCGGGATCGATCGCCGATAACAAAGGACGCGCGGTCAGGAACGCACGGGCGTAGATATCGCGGCCGAGTTCGTCGCGATCTGTCTGTCCCGCCGCCTCGGCCAGCCGTATCGCCATCAGCTGGCGCGCATGATCCCATTCATACGCGGCGGCGGCGAGATCCATCCCGTCATAGCATTGCAGCCGCACCAGGCGCCGGCGCAGCCCGGTGGCCAGCGCCTT
>DATLQW010000084.1:0-26856 GCA_035535035.1 Acetobacteraceae bacterium | reverse complement strand
AGCGCAAGATCGTCCGGGCCGACGGGACACGGCTGTCGATCGAGCAATCGGTCGCGCGCATCCACGCGGGGCATCCGGGGGTAGCTTGCGAGCTGATCGAAACTCACGTGCTGGGTTGGCTCGAAAGCTGTGTGCCGGAATCCTGCTCCGAGCGCCAGCGCGAGGAACTCGACCGGCGCATCGAACCGTGGCGCGAGGACTATGAGCGGTCACCAGCCGTCAGAAGCTAACCGAGAACTCGGCACTCTCGAGTTAATAATTGGTAGCAACTCAAGTCACCAAAAAATGATCCTTCAGGCGCTCTTCAACCGAGCGTGACTTTCTCGCCCACCCGATATGGGTGAATGCTGACGGGCCTGTATCGAACTGGTGCCGATCTGCGGCTCGTACGCGCCGGACAAAGGATTGGATGCCATGGACGACTTTCAGCGGGCAGCGATGGCAGCCCGGCGCAACCATGCGGACGCGGCCTGGGCGGTGCTGCCGCCCGGCGCGCAAGCACGAGCGATCTATGCCGAGCTACGGCGTATCGACGCAGAACGGATCGCGGAGAGTCTCGCCCAGCGGGCGCGGCGGCCGGCCAGGCATGGCGCCGCCGCCGCACAGGCCGAGCCGACGGGCACAACGCACGCGGTCAGAAAAGCCCTGCCCGGCCAGCCATGCCAAGGCCGCGACGCCGCCGCGCCTTGAAGCCCGGCATCGGCCCCAGTCGGCGGGTCCCACTTCCCTCGGCCATGCCTCCTGCGCCACAGTCTTCCCGCCCCCGCTCCCGGGTGAGCGTCCCGCCCGAATCCCCGATGGCCCGCGTCCCACGCTCCGTCCCACCCGCCCGCCTCGCCCCACGCGCCCGCGTGGCCGCGCCGCTGCGCCGCCCCCCCGCCGCCGCCACGCTTCCGGCCGTCTCGCCATCGCCCGTCGCGGCCATCTCGACCCGGCGCCACCGCTTCCGACTGCTCCGCTGGGCGATCATCACGACGATCTGGGGAGCGCTCGCCCTGGCCCTCGTCGTGCTGTGGTTCGCGCGCGACCTGCCGCGCCCGGACTCGGCGCTGGACGCCACCCGCCGACCCAGCCTGACCCTGGAGGACCGCACCGGCCGCGTCTTCGCCAGGTTCGGCGACGTGGTCGGCGAGCCGCTGCACCTGAGCGACATGCCGCCCTATCTGCCGGAGGCCGTCGTGGCGGTGGAGGACCGCCGCTACTGGCACCATTCGGGCATCGACCTGATCGGTATGGCCCGCGCCGCCTGGGCCGACCTGCGCGCGGGCCGGGTGGTGCAGGGCGGCTCGACGCTGACCCAGCAGGTGGCAAAGAATCTATTCTTATCCAATGCCAGGACATTGAGCCGTAAGGTGCAGGAATTACTGCTGACTCTTTGGCTGGAACAGCATTTCAGCAAGCGGCAGATTCTGGAGATCTATCTGGATCGGGTGTATCTCGGCGCCGGCGCCTGGGGGGTGGACGCGGCGGCGCATGTGTATTTCGGCGTCTCCGCCCGGCACGTGACGCTGTGGCAGGCGGCGGTGCTCGCCGGGCTGCCGCAGGCGCCCTCGCGCTTCAACCCGCGGGTCAACCCGAGTGCCGCCACCGCCCGAGCGAAGCAAGTGCTGGCAGCCATGGTGGAAACCGGCGCGATCACCGGGGCACAGGCCCGGGCCGCCGCCGCGCAAATCGCCTTCCCGCCCGCCCCGGCCATCGCCGCCGGGTGGTTCGCCGATTGGGCCGCCGCCCAGGCCGGCCCGGAACTGTCGCCGAACGCCGACGCGACGCTGCGCACCACGCTGGATGCACGGCTGCAGGCGGTGGCGGAGTCCCGGCTGTCGGCGCTGCTGGATGGGCCAGGGGCGGCTGCCGGCGTGTCGCAGGGCGCCGTGGTGGTCGTGGACGCCGCGACCGGCGCGGTGCGCGCCATGGTCGGCGGCCGAGACTACCGGTCCGGCTCGTTCAACCGCGCGGTGGAGGCGCGCCGCCAGCCCGGCTCCGCCTTCAAGCCGTTCACCTGGCTCAGCGTGCTGCGGAAAGGCCTGACGCCGGAATCGACGGTGCTGGACGCGCCGATCCGTATCGGCCGCTGGAGCCCGGAAGATTACGATCGCCGCTATCAGGGGGAGGTCACGCTGACCGAGGCCCTGGCGCAGTCGATCAATACGGCGGCGGTGCGCCTGCTGCTACGGGCCGGCGGCCCGCGCGTGGTGGCGGCGACGGCCGCGCGGCTGGGGATCGCCGACGCGCTGCCGGACGATGCGTCGCTGGCGCTGGGGACGGGTGAAGTGGGGTTGCTGGAACTTTCGGCGTCGTATGCGCCGTTCTTCAATCGCGGCTATCGCATCACGCCGTATGGCGTTGCCGGCTATGCCGCCGCCCACCCGCCCGTGCCGGTGATCGGGCCGGAGCACGCCGCGATGATGGCGCGCATGCTGACCGCCGTGGTGACCAGCGGCACCGGCCGCGCCGCCGCGGTGACCGGACATGAGGTGGCGGGCAAAACCGGCACCACGCAGGATTTCCGCGACGCCTGGTTCATCGGCTGCATCGGCGGCACGATCATCGGCGTCTGGCTGGGCAACGACGACGACCGGCCGATGCGAGGCGTGATGGGCGGCGGCCTGCCGGCCCGTTTGTTCCACGAAATCGCCGTTACCGTCCGCTGAGCCGCGCGCCGCATCCCGCGTCACTGCGAATTGACCGCCAGCCGGCGGCGGTCCTGCCGGTGACCCGCCCGAAGGCGGATCAAATTCCGTTGCTTGTGGGAACCGGACCGCGATCCGGCCGTTTCGGATGCACGCCCGCCCCATGCCTGCAAGCACAAGGAGACATCCATGATGAAGCCCCGCAACCTCGGCGCCCTGCTGGCGCTCGGCGCACTGACCGCCCTGCCCGCATGCTCCACGTTCGGTGGGGGCAGCGGTGGCGGCCAGTACAGCCAGGGTAACACCCCCGCCGCGCCCGGGAGCTACAGTGTTGCGAGCACCGGCACCAGCGGCACCGTCGCGCCCGTATCGCCCGCCATGATCCGCAAGGTGCAGACCACACTGAAGCAGAACGGCAACTACACGGGCCAGGTGGACGGCGTCTGGGGACCGATGACCGAGAGCGGCGTGCGCAACTGGCAGCAGACGCACAACCTCACCAGCAACGGCGAGATCGACATGGCGACGCTGCAGTCGATGAACATCGAGGCCGGCAGCCAGGCCGACAACGAGTCCGGCCAGACCAACGGCACGAGCAGCGCCGGCGCTACCCAGCCCACCGGCAACCAGAACTACAACACCGGCGCGAACCACACGACCGGCAGCAGCTATTCCAGCAACAGCAACCAGGCGTCGGCCAACACGCCCGACCCGACCAGGCAGGGGACCGGCAGCACCGACAACACTAACGGCGCTGCGGGCACCACCACCCCCAACGCCGCCGGGAGCACCGCCAGCCATTGACCGAGGCCTGATCCAATCCGTGGTCTCGACCCGGCGGCATGTGCCCGGGCCCGAGCCGAGGGGACGTGCCGGAGCTTGACCCGAGGATCAGCCGCTCACCGCCTGTCGCATGACCGACAGGGCCTCCTCCACCTGGGCCGCGCTGACGTCCAGATGGAGGCAGGCGCGCGCGCGCCAGGTGTCCGACGTGGACACCAGCACTCCCTCCCGGCGCAGCCTGGCGGCCAGGGCCGCCGCGGTCATGCCGGTGCCCTTGGTATCGAAGAACACCAGGTTGGTTTCCGGTTGCTCCACGTCGATGCCGGGAATCTGCGCCATGCCGCGGGCCAGTGCCCGGGCATTGGCATGGTCCTCGGCCAGCCGCTCGACATTGTGGTCCAGCGCGTAGAGGCAGGCTGCGGCGCAGATGCCGCCCTGCCGCATCGCCCCGCCCAGCCGCTGCTTCCAGCGCCACGCCTCGCCGATGAACGCGTTGGTGCCTGCGAGCACCGCGCCGAGCGGCGCCGCCAGGCCCTTGGTGAAGTCCAGCCACACCGTGTCGCAACCCTCGGTCATTTCCTTTGCGTTCACCCCCAGCGCCACCGCGGCGTTCAGCAGCCGCGCGCCATCCATGTGCGTCGCCAGCCCGTGCCGGTGCGCCGCTTGCGTGACGGAACGCAATCCGTCCACGCTCCAGCATGCACCGCCGCCACGGTTGGAGGTTTGCTCGACCTCCAGCAGGGTCTGCGGCGGGTTGTTGCGGTTGCGCGGGCGGATCGCTTCCTCCACCGCCTCGGCGGTGAA
Source organism: Acetobacteraceae bacterium (assembly GCA_035535035.1). Taxonomy (GTDB): domain Bacteria; phylum Pseudomonadota; class Alphaproteobacteria; order Acetobacterales; family Acetobacteraceae; genus JASHVB01. Next base: position 22,639 of record DATLQW010000084.1, on the reverse strand, counting down.
CTGGCCGCTTGCGCCTTGCAGGCCCTTGATCGACACGCCGGCGATCGCCCCGGGCGCACCGGCCTCGCTGGTGATGATGTGCGCCGTTTCGTGCGCCAGGACCTCGTCGCCCGGCCGGCACTGCGTGGCGATCGCCACCTGGTTGCACATCGTCCCGGACGGCAGGAACACCGCGGCCTCCTTGCCCAGCAACGCCGCAACACGGTCACACAGCGCCCAGACGCTGGGATCGGACCCGGCCTGCTCGTCGCCGACTTCAGCGTCCAGCATCGCCTGCTTCATGCCGCGCGAGGGCTTCGTCTGGGTGTCGGAATACAGGTTGACGCGGACCGGGATGGAGAAATCAAAGCGGTTCGGTTGCCAGCTCATGACGGAGGCTCCAGTGTCGGATGGACGACGCCGCATTGCTCCAGACAGGTATCGTAACGCTTGGCGTCGTAACGGAACGGCATCAACCGACGGAGTTCGTCCAACGGCGTCCGGATCACCCGCGCCAGCCCGGCGTGGCCGCTGGTGTCGATCTCGCGCATCGGTCGACTCCCGCCGTGCCGCCCCCGGCTGTACACCATGCGGCGCCTTGCTTGCAAAGCCTTGGCGAAGCCGGGCATGCTGCGACCTGCCACCGGCGCGTATCGGGAGCTATGGGTGAAATTCAGCAACTTCCTGTTCCCGGAAAGCCGCGATCCAGCCGCGGACGGCCGCGTCATAGACGAGACGCTGCGCGAGGCGCGGCTCACCGACGAACTGGGGTTCGACGCCGTGTGGCTGGCGGAGCACCATTTCGACGGCATCTGCGCCTATGCCGATCCGGTGAGTTTCGCGGCGGCGCTGGCGGTGGCGACACGGCGCGTGAAGATCGGCTTCGCGGTGGCGCAGATGTCGCTGCACCATCCGATCCGCATGGCCGAGCAACTGGCGCTGATCGACCATATCAGCAAGGGGCGGCTGATCGTCGGGCTGGGCCGCGGCACCGCCTATAACATCTACGACTACCAGGGCTACGGCATCGACCACACCGAGGCGCAGGCGCGGTTCGAGGAGGCCGAGGCGATCATGTTCAAGGCCTGGACCAGCGAGGCGTTCGAGCATCACGGCCGGTTCTGGGACCTCAGGCTGCCGATGCTGCGGCCACGGCCCTATACGCAGCCGCATCCGTACGTGATCCGTTCCGCCTCGTCCGAGCAGGGCATGCTGGAGATCGCGCGCCAGGGCCGGCCGTTCATGATGAACGTGCAGTCGAACGCGGTGACGCGGGCGCGGATGGACCTGTATCGCCGGACGCTGCGCGAGATCGGGCTGGATGATGCGGCGGTCGCGAACAACGTCGATCAATGCTGGGTGTGGCGCAACGTGTTCGTCGCCGAAACGGATGCCGAGGCGGAACGCATCGCCGTGCCGGCGTTCGAGGCGATGCACGTGCAGCGCTCGGCGATGCGGGAGCGCGTGTATCGCGAACAGGGCGTGTCGATCGTGCCGATGCCGGCGCCGGGAACGGCCGCGGCGGCGCGGATGGTGGTGCAGCACTCGCTGATCCACGGCTCGGCGGCAACCGTGGCGGAGCGACTGGCCGAGCTGGCGGCGATCGGTGTCGGCGGCGTGATCATGCAGTTCCGGCTTGGGCCAATGGCGTTCGACGATGCCGCACAGAACCTGACGCTGTTCATGCGGAAAGTGGTGCCCGAATTAGCTCTCCCCCGATAGCGGGAGAGGCGGGTGTCTTACGCTCCCCGCACCCGATCCACCAGCGCCAGCGGATTGTCCGGCACCGCGTCGCCACGCCAGGCGACATGCTGATCCGGCCGCGCCAGCAGCAGCTTGTGCGGGTAAAGCGTGTCCGCGCCCTGGGCATCGACATCCAGCACCGCGAGCGGCAGGCCGCGATGTGCCGCCGCCGCCGCCAGCGACGCCACCGGCACCGACGCATCGAAGCGCAGCACCGTGAACCACGGGCCCAGCGCGTCGTACAGCGAGCGCCCGTCACGCAGCCACACATGCGGCACCCGGCAGCCGGGCACGGTGGACGGCGTAAAGTCGTACATCGTATAGGGCGGCGCCGCCTCGCCGTCATAGACGACGATCGGCGAGCGCTCGTAGAAATACCCGAAATTCAACCCGCCGCAGCAGAATTGCGGCACGTTGATCTCGCACATCAACCGCCCGAACGCCGCCCGCACCGCGTCGCCTTCCGGTCCGGACTCTTCGATATTTGGCGGCACCTCGGCCCGCGCCCGGGCCATCGCGACCGACGTATTCATCGCGTAATGCGAGACTTGTTCGGTGATCGGCTAGCGTTCCGCCTCATGGGCGTGCAGGATCGCCGGATCGGCCCAGCCCTGCAGCACGCCGGCCAGCATCCATGACAGGTTCGCCGCATCGGCGATGCCGGCATTCATGCCATAGCCGGCGAACGGCACCCAGATATGCGCCGCATCGCCACACACGAACACGCGCCGGTCGCGGAACTTGTCGGCAATGAGCCGCCTGCCGTACCAGTCCTCCTTGCTGATGACCTCGTATTGGAAGTCCGGCCCCGCCCCGACCACCAGCCGAATGCACCGGTCGCGATCCACCGACGCGAAATCCGGTTCATCCGGCCGCAGGTAACAATGGATCAGCCAGGTCTCGCGGCCGTCGATGGCAAAGATGTTGGCGCTGCGTCGGGGATTGATCGACTGATTGGACCATGCCGGGCGCGCCTGCATCATGCCGATCAGCGACGGCGCGCGGAAATAGGTTGACTGGGTGCGCTGGACTACCGCGTCACCGGTCAATTGCGCGCCGATCTGCCGCCGGATCTCCGAGTGCCCCCCGTCGCAACCTATCAGGTAATCGCTGTCGATCAGCAGGCGTTCGCCGCTGTCCAGGTCCTCGGCCTCGGTCGCCACACCGTCGGCCGACTGGGTGAATCCCAGCACCTTCGTGCGGTGTTGAAACCGCAGCCCCGGCATGGCCATCGCGTGATCCACCAGCACCGGCTCGAGAAAGATCTGGTTGATGCGGTGCGGCGGCTCCGGGGTCGGCCACCAGGTATCCGGCCCTTCCGTCGCGCTGTAGCGGTCGCGCCGGCAGGGGATGGGAATGCGCGCGAATTCGCGTCCGACGGTCGTGGTGCGGAACGAGATATCGTTCGGAAAATCCTGCGGCAGGCCGGCGTCGCGCACCGCCTGCGCCACGCCGAGCCGGCGGAACAGCTCCATCGATCGCGCCGCGACATGATTGCACTTCACGCTCGGCGGTTCGTCGCGGCGGCGCTGTTCCAGCACCGTCACGTCGATGCCGCGCCACGCGAGATCCATTGCCAGCGTGGTGCCAACCGGCCCGCCGCCGGCCACCAGCACGCGGGTGCGCAAGCGGCGCATCAGGGCGGGCAGATCACGTTGACCAGCGCCTGCTGGCCGCCGCGCACCGCCGCCGCCGCGCGCTGCAACGCCGCCGGCAGGTCGCCCGGGCGCTCCACCCGCTCGCCATGTCCGTTATGTGCAAGGACGATCTTCTCGAACGATGGCGCCGGCAGATCGGCAAGCAATCGCCCGTCGTTTTCCGCGGCGACGCCCTTGCCGTACATGTCGAGCGTCGCCCGCCGCACCGCCCCATACAGCGCGTTGTTGTAGATCACCGTCAGCACCGGCAGGTTGTGCGTCTCGGCCACGTAATGGCACGCCGTGGGGTTGGCGAACATGTAGGCACCGTCACCCAGCACCGACAGCACCAGGCGGTCGGGCGATGCCAGCCTGGCGCCGAGCGACGCGCCGAACCCCCAGCCCAGGCCGCCCGCCGAACTCAGCGCGAACAGGCTGCCAGGCGTATCCAGCGGGCAGTATTCCTGGCGGAACGAGTACTCGGAAATAACGATCGTGTCGTGGTCCACCACCGCGCGCAGGCAGTGGTTCAGCCAGGCCAGCGTGTTCTTGTTGCCGCGCCCGGCCTGTTCCGCCTCGCCGCGCCAGCCGGCATGCAGTTCCGCCGACCGCCTGGTCAGCCGCGCCCGCCGCTCCTCCACATGCGCCCCCGAGCGCCCCGCCAGCGCCTGCGCCAGCGCCTCCAGCGCCGACAACGCAGTGGCGGTGATCGTCAGGTCGGACGGAAAACTGCGCATCGGATAACGCGCATAGAGCGGGTCCTCGCCGATCTGCACGATGCGCGCGCCGGCCGGCGGACGTTCCTTGCCCGGCAGCCAGGGCACGTCGGATTCGATGACGATCACCAGGTCGGCCTGCGCCAACAGCGGTCCCGGCGCCGAACCCTGGAACATCGGGTGATTCGCCGAGATCGCGAAATACCGTGTGTTGTACGGAATCACCGGCAGCGCCCACTGCTCCGCCAGGCCCGCCAGCACCGCGGCGTCGCGCTTGTCCTGCCCGAGCGTGCCGGTGATCACCAGCGGCGCGCGCGCGGCCGCGATCCACTCGGCAAGTTGTTCGACATCCGCCGACGCAGGCACCGGCGCGCGCGGCCGGGCGCGATGCCCACGATTGCTGACCGGCGGCGCATCCATCACTTCGCCCAGCACCTCGCGCGGCAGGCTGAGATACACCGGACCTTTCGGTGACGACATCGCCATTTCCAGCGCCCGGTCAACCACCGTGCCGACCTGGTCGCCGCGCTTCATTTCGTAGTCCCACTTGACCATCTCGCGCAGCATGCCGGCCTGGTCGTACATTTCCTGCGCCCAGTGGATATGCGCGTTACGCGAACCTTCCGGACCGGATTCGGTGAACGGGGTGCGGCCGGAGGTCAGCAGAATTGGCACGCGGTCGCGGCTGGCGTCGATCAGCATGTTGATCGCGTTCGCGGTACCGACATTGGTGTGCAGCATCACCGCCTGCGGCTTGCCGGTCACCATGGTGTAGCCGTGCGCCATGGCGACCGCGGCGTTCTCGTGCGGCACCACGATCGGCCGCGGCACCTTGCGGTTGCTGCGGCTGCTGCGGGCGAACGCCTCGACGATCGGCGCGAAATCGGTGCCGGGATTGGCAAACAGGTGCTCGATGCCGTGCGCGGCGAGCGCCTCGAGATAGTCTTCCGCGGCGATGCGCGTCTGGGTGGTCATCGCGTTGCCTCCTGTCGCTGTGCGGCCTGAATGGCGCGCCAGACCCGTTCCGGTGTCGCCGGCATGTCGATATGGCTGACGCCCAGCGGTGCCAGCGCGTCCAGCACCGCGCAGATGATCGCCTGTGGTGCCGCCATCGCGCCCGCCTGGCCAGAACCCTTCACGCCGAGCGGATTGGCGCCGGTCGGCACCCCGGTCAAGGTGATGTCGAACGGCGGCAGATCGCCGGCACGCGGCAATGCGTAGTCCATGAACGATCCGCTCAGCATCTGGCCGTTTTGCGCGTCATACACGGTGTGTTCCAGCATCGCCTGGCCGATGCCCTGGGCGACGCCGCCCTGCACCTGGCCGACCGTCAGCATCGGGTTGATCAGCGTGCCGAAATCGTCCACCGCGGTGTAGCGGCGCAGCGCGACGGCGCCGGTTTCCGGGTCCACCTCCACCTCGGCAACGTGGCATCCGTTCGGGAACGTTATGGCATCGAGGACGTTCCAGATATAGGTATCGAGGCCGGGCTCGGCGCGGTCCGGCAGGTTGGCTGGATCGCGCGCGGCCCGCGCCACTGAAAGCAGATCGACGGCGCGGGCCGGGTCATCGCGCACGGTGAAGCGGCCGTCGGCGAACACCAGTTGTTCGGGGGAGGCCTGCAACAGCCGCGCGGCGATGGTGCTTCCCTTGGCGAGCATCGTGTCCACTGCCTTGCACAACGCCGCACCGCCCATGTGCATGGACCGGGCGCCACCGTGGCCGTTGCCCGCGCGCACCATCGCGGTGTCGGCTTGCACGTAGCGGAATATTTCGAGCGGCAGACCCAGCAGATCGGCGGCGACCTGCACATAGGCGGTTTCGTGGCCCATGCCATTGGACTGCGTGCCGACCACCAGTGCCACGCGGCCATCGTCCTCGAAGCGCAGCTCGGTGCCCTCGTTCGGCGCGCCGCGGGCAGTCTCCATGAAGCAGGTGATGCCGATGCCGCGCAGCACGCCGCGCCGGTTGGAAACCGCACGACGTGCCGGAAAGTTGCCGCGTTCGGCAATGACAACCGCGTCGTCGAGGTTGTCGGCGAAACGGCCGCAGTCGATCACCGTGCCGAGCGCCTTGCGATACGGAAATTCCGCCACCAGGTTGCGCCGCCGCAGGTCGATAGGGTCGAAGCCGTGACGCCGGGCCGCGTCGTCGATCAGCCGCTCAAGCAGATAGTTCACCTCGGGCTTGCCGGCGCCGCGGTAAGCGTCGATCGGCACCGTGTTGGTGAACACGCCGCGCACGTCCATGAAGATCGACGGGATGACGTAGCCGCTGCCCATGGCGTTGGCGGGCGCATTGGTGGAACTGCCCGGCCCGCCGGAAGACAGATACGCGCCGAGATTGGCCACGGTGGAAACGTCGAGCGCGAGGAACCGGCCATCGCGATCCAGTGCCAGCCGCGCCCGGGTAACATTGTCCCGCCCCTGCGCGGTGGTGACGAAATCTTCGCTGCGCTCGCCGATCCATTTCACCGGCCTGCCAAGCCGCCGTGCCGCCCACAGCAGCATGACCCATTCGGGATACAGCGCGTTCTTCACGCCGAAGCCGCCGCCGACATCGGGGCAGGACACCCGCATCTGGGCTTGCGGCACGCGAAACACGCTGTCGGCAAGCTGCGCGCGCAAGGCATGCACGCCGGCACCAGAGAACGTCAGGTGGAAACCGCCGGCGTCGTGCTGCCCGATCGCGCCGCGCGATTCGATCGCCGAGATGACGACGCGATTGTTGACCAGCTCCAGTTCGACCACGTGCGCCGCTGCGTGCATCACGGCCTGCACCGCGCCGGCATCGCCCTTCTGGAACCGGTATGACAGATTGCCCGGCGCCTGATTCCATAGTTCAGGCGCACCCGGCAACAGTGCCGCCGGCGCATCGACCACCGGCGGCAGCACGCGGTAATCCACGCTCATGCGCTCCGCGGCATCGCGCGCGGCGACCCGCGTCTCGGCAACGACGAACGCGACCGGATCGCCCACGTGCCGCACCCGCTCGGCCGCGACAGCGAAGCGTGGCGGCACAATCATCGGCGCCACGCTCGCCACCGGCACGGTGCATGGCAGCGGCCCCAACTCACGCAGGTCCGCCGCGGTGAAGACGCCAACCCCGCCGGGCATCGCCCGCGCCGCCGCCGCATCGATACGCTCGATCGCGGCATGAGCGTGCGGCGAGCGCACGACATGCATCCAGGCCTGCCCTGGAACGTCGATATCCTCGATGAACCGCGCGCGTCCGGTCAGGAAGCGCGCGTCCTCCATCCGGCGCAGCGATTGCCCGCGATACGACATTCCAGGCGGACCGGAATCAGAACCCGAGCTTGTCCGCAATCCCGTAGCCCTGCGCGAGATCGCGCAGCTTGTTCCAGGTCGCATCCTCCACCGAAATGCCATTCCTGCGGCGCACCTGTTCGCGCTGGTGCTCGATCTCGCCCGGGTACAGCACCTCGGTGAAGCCCTCCGCCGGCGGTGTCGCCTTCAAATATTGCGCGAACTCGGTGACTTCGCGCTTGAACACCTCCAGATCGCGGAACGCCGCCACGTTGAACACCGCGATGAAGCAGCCGTCGTTGTGCCGGCCGGTCGGTTCCACGCCAAAACCCAGCCCCGTCAACAGGCCCGAAAAAATCTCGACGATCGCCGCCAGGCCATAGCCCTTGTAACCCTCGGCGCCGCCCAGCGGCAGCAGCGCGCCGCCTTGCTTCAGCACGCGCGGATCGGTGCTGGGCTTGCCATCCTTGTCGATCAGCCAGCCGGCCGGCACTTGCTCCCCCCGCGCCGTCGCGACGTTGATCTTGCCCGCCGCCGCCGCCGAGGTCGCCATGTCGAAGAACAGCGGCCCTTCCAAATTCGACGGAATCGCGAAGCAGATCGGATTGGTGCCCAGCCGCGCCTGCGCGCCGCCGAACGGCGCCACCGCCTTCGCGCTGCGCCCGGAATCGGCGGTGATCATCGCGATCATGCCCTCGCGCGCCGCCATCAGCGGATACGACGCCAGCCGGCCGATATGGCTCTGGCGGAACACCGTCGTCGCGGCGACGTTCTGCCGCTTCGCCTTGTCGATCGTCATCCGCATCGCGCGGTCCGTCACCACATAGCCAAACCCCCAGTTCCCATCTATCACCGTGGTGGTCGGCGTCTGTTCCTTGATGTCGAACGGCGCGCCGGGCATGATGTGACCGGCCTTGATGCGGTCGATATAGCTCGGGATCAATATGATGCCGTGTGAGTCGTGACCTACCAGGTTCGCGCCGATGTTGTAGCGCGCGATGGTGGCGGCCTCGTCCGCCGACGCGCCTGCATTCTCCAGCAGCGCCCTGGCGATCTCCATCAGCTTTTCCGCCTGCACGTTCGGCATTGCACCCTCCCCGCTTCGGTCCCGGTGAGCAAGGCGGCGATGGCGAAGGCTGTCAACCCTGGCGGTTCTGGCGTAGGCTGAAGGACGGAGCGAGACCCAGGAAAGGAGTGGACCATGGCGAGCCAGTCAAACGTCTATGCCAGCGTGGCCGGGACTGTCGGCCGCAGCGACAAGGACAAGGGAGCAGTTGGGGTGTTTCGCCGAGCCGCGGAGGGCGGGGCGTGGGAACATGTGCTCAGCGACTATGACAGCAATATCGTTTACGTGCATCCGACCGATCCGAACATCGTGTTCGCCGGCACGCCGGATGGCGTGTATCGCAGCACCGATCGCGGCAAGACCTTCAGGCGCGCCAACTTCCCCGACAAGGGCATGCAGATCTGGTCGTTCCTGGTCGATGCCGGCGATCCGAAACTGGTCTATGCGGGCGGCTCGCCGGTCGCGGTTTACCGTAGCGAGGATAGCGGCGAAACTTGGCGGCGGCTGCCCGATCCCAACATGCCGACGCGGTGCGTGATGCCGTTCGCCTGCCGCGTGATGCGCATGGCGCAGCACCCCGGCAAGCCCGGCACGATCTTCGCCGCCCTGGAAGTCGGCGGTGTGATGCGCACCACCGATGGCGGGGAGAGCTGGAAGGATTGCAGCACCGATCTCATCCGCCTGGCGCAGAACCCGCACCTGAAAAGCCGGATTGTCAGCGACACGTCGGACGAGGGCATGCTGGACGGCCACGCGATCGCCATCAGCGCGGCCGACCCGGACGCGGTGATCGTTGCGGTGCGCATGGGCCTGTTCCGGACCGCCGATGGCGGGGAAACCTGGCAGGATATGGAGGTCGGCCGCTTCTCGCCGACCACCTATGGCCGCGACATCAAGGTCTCGCCGCCGGATCCGAACACGCTCTATTCGGCCTTGAGCGTCGCGGCGGCCAGCAAGGACGGCGCGGTGTATCGCAGCCAGGACAAGGGGAACACCTGGCACCGCTTCGACAAGGTGCAGGTGCACGGCACCATCATGTCGGTCGCGCCGCACCAGACCGATCCGCGGCAGGTCTATCTCGCCGCGCGCTATGACGGCGAGATTTTCGGCACGCAAGATGGCGGCGAGACCTGGCAGTTCATGCCCTTGCCGCAGGGCGTGAAGGATATCTATTCCGTGGCCTGCGGGTGATGCCACGGACACCTCTCCCGCCGCGCGGGAGAGGTGTCCGGGTTCACGCCAGCACGCCCAACTCTCGCAACCGCCCGATTTCGTTCGCCGCGTAGCCCGCTTCGCGCAGCACCGCCTCGCTGTGCTGCCCCAGCGACGGCGCTCGCCGCGGCGCCACCTTCGCCTCGCCGTCGAGTTGGAACGGACTGGACACGGTCAGCGCCTCGCCGTCCGCGAACGGCACCAGCGCGCCGATCGCCTGCATCTGCGCATCGTCCGGCACGTCGTCCACCTTGCCGACCACGCCGAACGTGACGCCGACCCTATCCAGAATGTCCCGCCACTCCGGCATGTCCCGCATGCCGAACACCGCGTCGAGCGCCGCCACCAACGCGCTGGCATTGCGCTGCCGCGCCTGCTTCGTGGCGAAGCGCGGGTCGTCGGCCAGGTCCTCGCATCCGATCGCCGCCAGGAACGGCCGCAACTGCCGCTCCTCGTTGAACAGCGCCATGATAAACCACCGTCCGTCGCGACACTGATAATGATTCGCCAGCGCGTTCGGCGCCTGTTCGCGCGGCGGGCGGTGCGGCATCGGTTCGCCGAACAACCGGGTCTGCACGAAGCAGCCGTTCGCCCACAACCCGTTCGCCAGCAGCGACGAACTGACCACGCCGCCGGTTCCCGTCTTCTCCCGTCGATACAGTGCAGTAACGATCGCGGCATACAGGCCGGTGGCGCTGGGATGATCGCCCATGCCCGGCGCGGACCGGGCCGGCACGGTATCGACATCCGCGCGCACCGCATCCATCAGCCCGGTGCGCGCCCAATAGGCGGTGGAATCAAAGCCGGTCCGCGCCGCCTCCTCGCCCGCCTCGCCATAAGCGGTGAACGACGCATAGATCAGCCGCGGATTGAGCGGCAGCAGATTGGCCGGCGCCAGCTTCAGCCGGTCGCGCACCGGCAACGGAAAATTGGTGACGAACACGTCGGCGCCAGCGACCAGCCGGTGCAGCACCGAGCGTCCCGCCTCGTGCTTCAGATCCAGCGCCAGGCTGCGCTTGTTGCGTGACGTCAACTGCCAGTAATAGTCGGTCTGCGCGTGCGGGTTGGCGCCGCGCCCGCGCCACGGATCGCCCGCGCCCGGCGGTTCGACCTTGATCACGTCGGCGCCGAAATCGGACATGATCGTCGCCGCCGCCGGCCCGGCGATCCAGCTCGCGCAGTCGATGACCCTCAGGCCGGAAAACAGATGTTCTGCCATGCGCCCCTGCTCATGTCTTCTCGAAATCGATCCGTTCCACCACCGGCAGCCCGTGCAGCAGGCGCCGCAGGCAGTCCAGCGCCAGCTCCGCCGCCCCGAGCCGCACCCATTCGCGTCCGCCCAGGATACGCGAGCGGCGGAACGCCACATGCTCTTCCGTCGCAATGCCGATCCATATCGTGCCGCCGAAATCGATGCGATCGGGGCCTTCGTCCAGTTCGATCAGCACCGCCAGCGCGTGCGTCGCCCCGCAGCGTTCCCGCGCCGCCCGCGCCACGGCCTCGGTGGCCTCCTGCGTCAGCGGCCCGGCCAGGTGCACGCCTTCCAAACCAAGCGGACCGTGCAATTGCGTGGCGTCGCGCACCACGATGCCGCGACGGAATACGTGCTCGGCGTTGGGCAATGGCGCCAGGCGCACCGCGATCTGGCCGCCGGTGAAGGTTTCCACCACCGCCAGCGAGCCTTCACGTTGCAGCAGCGCCGCCAGCACGACGCCTTCCAGGGTCTGGTCGTCCTCGGCCAGGATGAAATTGCCGAGCCGCTTGCGCACCTCGGCCTGCACCGGATCCAGCTTGCGACTTATGTCGCCGGCATCGCTGCCGCGCACCGTCAGCTTCGTCTCGATCTGCGGATAATGCGCGCGGAAGCCCAGCTTCACCGATCCGTCCGGCACCATCTCCTCAATCCCGGCCAGCAACTGATCGACATGCGATTCGCCCAGCCCGTAGGAATGGAACCGCTTGAGGAAGATCGACGCCGGCGCCCCGCCGCGCGCCAGCAACCGCGGAATGATCTGCTCTTCCAGCATGCGGCGAAGCTCGCGCGGCACGCCCGGCGTGAAGAAGAACCGCGCCCGGCCGAGGTCCATCGCGAAACCGCAGGCGGTGCCAACCGGATTGTCCAGCATCTCCGCACCCGCCGGCAGCATCGCCTGCTTGCGGTTGTTCGGCGGCATGTTGCGCGCGCGGCGGGAGAAAAAATCCTCCATGCGCGCCAGCCATTCCTCGTGCAGCACGAGTTCCACGCCGGCCGCCTGCGCCGCGATCTCTTGCGACAGGTCATCGACTGTCGGCCCCAACCCGCCATTCACGATCACCGCATCGGCGCGTCCGCCGGCATGCCGGAACGCCTGCAACAGGCTGTCGCGGTCGTCCCCCACCGTGGTGCCCCAATGCACGGAAAGCCCGACATCTTCCAGCTTCTGGGCCATGTAGCTGAAATTGGTGTTGACGATCTTGCCGGTGAGGACCTCGTCCCCCGTGCAGATGATCTCGATGCGCATGTCGCTGCTCTCCTCCCGCGCGCAGCTTGCGGGTTGTGCGGGCGAAGAGCAAGCTTGCCGAGGAATCAAGCTGAACCGGAGGAGCGCGACCATGGCCAAGTTGCTGTCCCACCTGCCTGAACGCCTGCACCACCACGCCTATGTCGTGAAGGACCAGGAGAAGAACCGGCAGTTCTTCGAGGACGTGCTGGGAATCCCGCTGGCCGCCACCTGGTGTGAGCGCCACTTCAATCCCTGGGTGAAGCGCGACGTGGCGTTCTGCCATACGTTCTATGCGCTCGGCGACGGCGGCGCGCTGGCGTTCTTCTCGTTCGCCGACGACGAGGTTTACCGGAACACCCAGGCGGAAAAGCCGGCACAGATCGGCAGCTTCGATCATGTGGCGTTCAAGGTTGACGACGCGACCTATGACGAGCTGATCGCGCGGGTGAAGGCGGCCGGCGAGGCAGTGCGCGAAACCGATCACGGCTATTGCCGGTCGATGTATTGCACCTCCCCGGACGGGCTGATCGTGGAGTTCACCGTCGATCCGCCGAACGCAGCCGAGATCGATGCGATCCGCCGCGCCGACGCGCATGCCGAACTCGCACGCTGGGTGGCCGGCGACCACCGCACCAACAACGATCTGCGAGTGCGCGAGGCGGCCTAGGCGCTAACCGCCCCAAAGCCGCAACAGCGGCCCCTGCCCGCCCGCCACCGGATCGGCGTTCGGCGCTGCCACCGTTGCGATGTTGCGGATGACAGCATCGTGGTCGGCCGGATCGCCGCGATGCTGGTCCGGCCGCGCGGTGTTGTCGGGATAGGCGCCGACGATCAGCAGGTCGGCCGACTTGTCCATGCGGCAATGACCGACGCCGGCCGGCAGCACGACGACGTCGCCCGCCTGCACGTCCAGCGTTTCGCCGCCTGGGCCACCGAACTGCACCGTGGCGCGGCCACGCGCGACGCCCAGCGCCTCGTGGGCATTGCTGTGGAAATGCTGGAACGGATGCACGCTGGCGCGCCAGGCTGGCGGCCAGCCATTGGCGGCGAACAGTTGCTCGATCGCCGCCGGATCGGCTGGTACCGCGCCGCGATACACCAGCATCGGCAGCGGGGAGTTGGGAATTGTCCCGTCATCGGCGAAACTGAATGCCTGCGGTTCGTTCATGCTCCGTCACTCCGCTAAGGTTGATTGGTGATGGCCGATCAGGCCCCGTTCTTCATCGTCGGCGCCGGCCGCTCCGGCACCACGCTGCTGCGGCTGATCCTGGCCGGCCATTCGCGCCTGCACATTCCGCCCGAGACCTGGTTTCTCCGCCCGCTGGTGCGGGATTTTCCGCTCACCGGCGCGTTGACGCAACCGCAGGTCGAACGCGCGATCGAGACGATGGTTCGGCACGAGCGCTGGCCCGACATGCACCTGGCCGCGGATGATTTGCGGCGCCAGGCCGCCGCACTGGCGCGGCCGGCGCTCGTGGATCTGATCGACCTCGTTTACCATCATTTGCTGAATACGAGCAGTAGGCAGCGACTGGGCGACAAGACGCCGCACTATTTCGCCATCGTGCCGGAGCTGGCGACGCTGTATCCGCGGGCGAAGTTCATTCATCTGGTCCGCGACGGGCGTGACGTGGCGATCTCCTGGATCGATGCCGGCTGGCAACGCTACTACGAACCAGGCTTCGAGTGGCCAGCGGCGATCGCGCGCCTGCGCATGGATCGCACCGCGTACCCGGACCGCACGCTTGAGGTCCGTTACGAGGATCTGGTGCGACATCCCGCGGAAGTTGCGCAGCACATCTGCGGTTTCCTAGGCGAGACATTCGAACCATCGATGCTCGGCTGGCAGGACAGGATTGAACTGGTGGCGGCCCGCGATCGGCACTTGCACGCGCGCCTGCGGCAGCCGCTATCGGACGATGCGATTGCGGTATGGCGCCACCGCCTGTCAACCGCCGAGTGCTTTGCCATGGAAGCCTGCCTGCATCGCGAACTGGTGCAGAGCGCCTATAAGCTGCGTTTCGCCGCGCGCGGCTGGCAGCCGCTGTTCCGGCTGACCGCCGGGCTGTTGCGCACGCTGGCCCCGGTGCTGCGGCACGGCATTCCATATCTGCAACGACGCCGGATGCTGCCGAAGCGGGTGTATTTGTGATGTGACGGCCAGCAGCACGCGCCGCCACCGGCCACATGCGGGAAGCGGGATTATTTGAAGCGCGCGGCAGAGTATGGCGCCAGATCGATCGCCGGCGGCTTTTCGCTGATCAAATCGGCCACCACCCGCGCCGTCGCCGCACCCGCCGTGAGCCCGACATGGCCATGGCCGAACGCGTGCAGCACGTCCGGGCAACCCGAGGCCGGACCGATGCAAGGCAACCCGTCCGGCATTGACGGCCGATGCCCCATCCAGGTCTTCACCCGCAGATCGGCCGGCAATCCCGGAAACACGCGGCGCGCGAAGTTGCGCAGCACGTCGGCCCGTGCCCAGTTCGGCGCCGCCGCCAAACCGGCAAGCTCAACCTGCCCTGCCAGCCGCAGGCCCTGTGGTGTCATCACGCAAGCCATCTTGCCGTCGCTCGGCATCACCGGATAGCGCGGTTCGATGCCGGGATTTTCGATCGCCACATGATAGCCGCGCTCGGTTTCCAACGGCACACGGTCGCCCGCGGCGGCGGCCAACATCTTCGACCATGCCCCGGCGGCGATCACCGCCTTGTCGCAGTCGATGTCGCCCGCGTCGGTGCGCACGGCGCGCAAGCGGCGCGACTCGATGCGCAGGCCGGTGGCCCGGGCGCGGCGATGTGTCGCACCCAAAGCGCAGGCGTGCCGCACCAACGCGTTCACATAGGCACCGGGATCGCGGCACTGCCCGTTTTCCTCGACCAGCACCGCGAACTTGTAGTGGCGATCCAGTGTCGGCTCGCGCTGGCGCAGTTCCTCCTCCGACAGTTCCAGCCAGCGCACGCCATTCTCGCGCCGCAACCGCCACGACAGGCCCTCGGCGTCGAAATCGGCGCGGCCGGGAAAGACGAACAACACGCCCTGCCGCGTGATGAGTTCGCCGACGCCGGCCTCCGTTGCCAGGCGGAGGTGCCGCTCCGGCGCCTCCAGCAATAACGGGCGCAGCGCGCGCGCAGTGGCCGCGATCCGCGCCTCCGTCGCTCCGGCACGCGCAAAACGCCACAGCCACGGCAGCAAACATGGCAGATAGGACCAGCGGATTGCCAGCGGCCCGAGCGGATCTGCCAGATACCCCGGCACCTTGCGCCAAAGGCCCGGCGCGGCCATCGGAATGACCGAACTCGGATTGAGCAACGTCCCGTTGCCGTAACTGGCCGCCTGTTCGCCACCCGGATCGCCCGGTTCGACGATCGTCACGCGGTGCCCGTCACGCAGCAACTCGATCGCCGTGGCCGCACCGACGATGCCGGCACCGATGACGACGACGTGCCGCGCCATGCAACGGCGCCCGCGCTACGCGTTCTTCTTCACGCCATAGAACTGCGGCCAGCCGTCGCGCACATCCGTGAGGTAATTGTGAAATGCGGTGGGCTGGTCGTACATCCCAAGCGGCACATAAGGCGGACTCTTCCAAAACGCCACCTGCATTTGCTCCGCAATCCTCTTCTGCGCTGCAAGATCGGGCGCGTTGAACCAGGCCCCGCGCAGCGCCTCCATTTTCGGATCCGTCGGCCAGCCGAACCAGCTTCCGGCCGTGCCGCTGCTTTGGATAGGCAGGTCCGGCGCCGGCGAGATGTTCCCGAACCCACCCAGGAACGTGTAGAAGATGTTCCAGCCGCCCTTGTCGGCCGGCGCCTGACTGGCGCGGCGCTGCACCACCGTGCCCCAGTCCAACGGTTGGAAATCGGTGTTCATGCCGATCTTCTTCAGCGTGTCGGAGGCCACCTGCGCCTCGGCCCAGATGGTCGGATACGTCGAGGCGGCGAGGATCACCACCTTCTCGCCCCGGTATCCCGCGGCGACCAGGTCCTGCTTGAGTTTGGCGTAATTCTTCGGCCCGCGCGTGATCTCCACACCGACCGTGCTGGCCATCGGAGTGCCGGGAACGAAGATGCCGACATCGGTCTTGATCAGGCTCGGATCGGCACCCGCGACCGCCTCCATCACGTCCTTCTGGTCCATCGCCGCGAGAACCACGCGGCGTATCGCGGCATTGTCGAACGGCGGATACAAGCAGTTGAAGCGCAGGCAGCCGATTTCGCCAGTGCGGTCCTTCACCGCGATGGTCAGGTCCTTGCTGCGCCGCAACAGCGGCACCAGATCGATGGTGGGATTTTCCCACCAGTCGGTCTCGCCCTGCGTCAGCGCGGCCGAGGCCGTGGCCGGATCGGGAATGACGTTCCACACCACGCGGTCAACGTACACGATCTTCGGACCGGCATTGAAGCTCGGTTTGCCGTCCTTGCGCGGAATGTACTTCTCGTTCTTCTCGTAAACCACGCGCTGGCCGGCAACCCGTTCCGCCGCGATGAACCTGAACGGACCGCTGCCGACGGCTTCCGTCACCTGCTTCATCGGGTCGGTCTTCGCCAGCCGTTCCGGCATGATCGCGCAATACACCTGCGCCAGCGCGTTGGGCAGCAAGGCAAACGGCTGCTTCAACCGGAAGCGGATCACCTTGTCGGATGGCGCGGAAATCTCATCGACCCGCGCCATCAGCGCCCCGCCGAACGGATCGCGCCTGGAAAAACGCTCGATGGTGGCGACGCAATCCTTCGCCCGCACCGGCGTGCCGTCGTGAAACGCCAGCCCGTCCCGCAGCGTAAGTTCCCATTGCTTGCCGTCATTCTCCGTCTTCGCGCCTTCGACCATCTGCGGCTGCACGTTGAACCCGGCATCATACCCATACAGCGTGTCGTACACCGCGAGCGAAAAGTTGCGCGTGACGTCCGCGCTGGTCCAGACCGGATCGAGCGACGCGAGGTCCGCCTGCGGGGTGAAATTGATGGTCTTCGCCCCTTCGGCATGCACGATGCGCGGCGCGGCCAGCGCGGCAACCCCGGCAAGAGTCGTCTTCAGAACATCCCGGCGCTGCATCTTCATTGCATCCTTCAACCCGACGTTGCGAATCCCTACTCCACCCGCGCCACACCGGCAATCCGGACAGCATCGGCGTGTCCCGTGCGGCGACGCCGGCAAGTCCCGCCGTCCGCGGAGCGCAGCCGCCGCTCAGCCGGATTCCGATGCGTGCAACGCGGCGGCAACGATCGGTGCGGCGGCGGCCGACATCAGCCTCCCGTCATGGCCGACACCTGGCACGTCGATGACGGTCCATGCGCAGCGCGCCCCCATCGCCTCGGCCGCCGAACGTCCGGCGCGGACATAGTTGTGCGCCCGCTCGTGCCGCGTCGCGCCCTGCCGCATGGAACGCGGGCCCTTCGGGAAGAACCGGCCGGTCGTTTTGATATCATGCGTGCCGGCCATCACCGTGATCCGGAAGCGCAGCAGTGCGCGCAACGCATCCGGATCCACCTCGGTTTCGCCCAGCCCGAACGGCCATCCGGTGTCCAGGTCCGGCATCGCATAGGTGCCCGCATTCGCGCTGACTGCAACCGCAACATGCTCGCGAAATCCGAACGAGACCATGCGGTGCACGAACTGCCCCCCAGCGGAATGACCGAACACTCCGTACCGCCGCCGCGTCGTGACGCCTTGCGCCTGCAACGCCGCGAACAGCCGCTCGTCGATGCCATAGGTCCATTGCGCGCGCGAGTTCGGCGTGCCGGCCTGGTCGCGCAAATTGCCGAAATGGTACCACAGGTATTCGGGAAACGACGCCTCCGGGAATTCAATGGCGATCGCCAGGATGCCGGCTTCGTCAACCAGCTTCAGCCAATAGTCGCGATAGGCGGCACCGTTGCGGCCAACGCCGTGATGCACGAACAGCACCGGCGTGTCGGCCGCGAATCCCTGGGGCCGGGCCGCATGCAGCACCAACGGTTGCTCGGGAAACGCCGCATCGACATAGGGCAGCGAATTCGCGCCGGACGCATCCACCAGGCGCGACAGATCGGTCATCGGTCGATCGCCCGGATCATTTCGCCGCCGCGGCCTCTGCCGCGGATGGTCCCAGGACCGTCAGTTTCGCGCCATTGCTGGTGGTTTCGACATGGACAAAGCCGAATTGCGCCGTCAGTTCGAGGATATCCAGCAGGGTCTGCCGGTTGCTGTCACTCAACTGACCGACCGAATGGAATCGCAGGTCGAGTTCGAGTTTGGGCGCCTGCTGCGTCCGGCGGGCAAGTTTGTCTTTCAACGCCGGTTCGTTGGCGAGAGGCTCGCCATTCCACACCGCGGTCCCGTCCGGATTGATTGTCAGAGTCACGGGTTGTTGCGTTGGCGGCGCGTCCTTCGCAACCGCGCCCGCACCGCCCGCGACGGAAGCACAACCGAACGCGGCGGCAATCGCCACAACGCGGAGGAGACTACCAGCCATATCGAGCGGTGGGCCGCCATCGTGGCCAGGCCACGGCGCGACCCGCTTCGCGGCGCAGATCGCTCGATCGCGCGGCGACAGCTCAGGCCGCCTTCGCCACCGCGCGTTTCGCGATCACCCCAACCAGATGCGCACGATATTCCGCGCTCGCGTGGATGTCGCCATTCAGCCCGTCCGCCGGCGTCTTGATGTTCGCCACCGCATCCGCCGCGAAATTCGCCGACAGAGCCTGTTCCATTGCGGTCTGCCGGAATACCCCGCCCTGGCCCGCACCGGTCACCGCGACGCGCACGCCCGCCGGAAACTTCGCCACGAACACGCCGACGATCGCATAGCGCGACGCAGGATTGCGGAACTTCTCGTAGCCGGACTTCTCCGGCACCGGAAACTCCACCGCCGTAATAATTTCGTCCTGCTCCAGCGAGGTCGAGAACATGCCGGTGAAGAAGTCATCCGCCTTGATCGACCGCTTGTTGGTCTTGATGGTCGCGCCCAGCGCCAGCGCCGCCGCGGGGTAATCCGCCGCCGGATCGTTGTTGGCGATGCTGCCGCCGATCGTGCCGCGATGCCGCACCGCCTCGTCGCCGATCATGCCCGCCAGCGCCGCCAGCCCGCGAATCTTCCCCGCCACCGCGGCGCTTTTCGCCACCGTCGCATGCGTCGTCATCGCGCCGACGGTCACGCTGTTGGCACCCACGGTGATGCCGGTCAGCCCCAACTTCACCAGATCGACGATCACGCTCGGCTTGGCCAGCCGCTGCTTCAGCACGGGAATGTAGGTCATGCCGCCGGCGAGCGCCTTCGCCTCCGGATCGCCAAGCAGGACCTTCGCCGCATCCGCGAGGTTGGCCGGCTGCTGATAGGAGAAATCATACATCGTGCTGGTTCCTCTTATTCCGCCGCCATCGCAGGGCGGCCGGACTGGATGATCGACCACAGTTTCCCCGGGGTCGCCGGCATGTTGATGTGCCGCACGCCGTAATCGCGCAGCGCATCGACGATCGCGCCGATCACCGCCGGCGGCGAGCCGATGGCGCCCACCTCGCCGCAGCCCTTCACCCCGAGCGGGTTGTGCGTGCACAGCGTGACCTCGGTCGCCACCTTGATGTTCGGCACGTTGTCGGCGCGCGGCATGGTGTAGTCCATGAACGAGCCGGACAGCAGTTGACCCTGTGCGTCATACACCGCGTTCTCCAGCAGCGCCTGCCCGACACCCTGGGCGACGCCGCCTTGCACCTGGCCCTCGACGATCATCGGGTTGATCACGCGGCCAACGTCGTCCACCGCGACGAAGCTCACCACTTCCGGGACACCGGTGTCCATGTCCACCTCCACCTCGCAGACATGGCAGCCGGCCGGGAAGGTGAAGTTCTTTGGATCGTAGAACGCGGTTTCTTCCAGCCCCGGTTCGAGTTCCTCGATCGGATAGTTGTGCGGCACATAGGCGGCGAGCGAAATCTCCGCCAGCGCCTTCGACTTGTCGGTGCCGGCAACGGTGAATTTGCCGTCGGCGAACTCGATGTCGTCCACCGAGGCTTCCATCAGGTGCGCGGCGATCTTCTTGCCTTTGGCGATGACCTTGTCCATCGCCTTCACCATCGCCGAACCGCCGACCGCCAGGCTGCGGCTGCCATAGGTTCCCATGCCGAACGGTATCTTCCCGGTATCTCCGTGCACCACTTCCACCTGCTCGATCGGCACGCCGAGCTGCGCGGAGACAAGCTGCGCGAACGTCGTCTCGTGCCCCTGGCCGTGGCTGTGCGAGCCGGTGAACACCGTGACGCTACCGGTCGGGTGCACGCGAATGTTCGCGCACTCATACAATCCCGCGCGCGCACCGAGCGAGCCCACCACGGCGGACGGCGCTATGCCGCACGCCTCGATATAGGTGGAAACGCCGATGCCGCGCAGCTTGCCGCGTGCCTTCGCCGCCGTGCGCCGCGCTTCGAAGCCGGCGTAGTCGGCCGCCTTCAGCGCCGCATCCAGCGTCGCCTGGTAGTTGCCGCTGTCGTATTGCAGCGCCACCGGCGTCTGGTAGGGAAACGCATCGGCGGGGATGAAATTCTGCCGCCGCACCGCGATGCGATCCTTGCCGGTGTCGTGCGCGATCACGTCCACCAGGCGCTCCACCAGGAACGTCGCCTCCGGGCGGCCGGCGCCGCGATAGGCGTCCACCGGCACGGTGTTGGTGAACACCGCCTTCACCTCGCAGTAGATCAGCGGGGTCTTGTAAACGCCGGCGAGCAGTGTGGCGTACAGATAGGTCGGAATGCAGGGCGCGAAGGTGGACAGGTAGGCGCCCATGTTGGCCAGCGTCGAGATGCGCAAGGCGAGGAAATTGCCGTCCGTGTCCAGCGCCATCTCGGCGGTGGAAACATGGTCGCGGCCGTGCGCGTCCGACATGAAGCTTTCGTTGCGCTCCGCCGTCCACTTGATCGGGCGGCGCACCTTGGCCGAGGCCCAGGTAACGATGGCTTCCTCGGCATAGTGGTAGATCTTGGAGCCGAAGCCGCCGCCGACATCCGGCGCCACGACGCGCAGCTTGTTCTCCGGGATGTGCAGCACGAAGGCGCCCATCAGCAGCCGGATCACGTGCGGGTTCTGGCTGGTGGTGTACAGCGTGTAGTCGCCGCTGGAGGTATCCCACTCGCCGATCGCGGCGCGCGGCTCCATCGCATTGGGGATCAGCCGGTTGTTGGTCAGGTCCAGCTTCACCACTTTGGTGGCCTTGGCGAAGGCGGCATCGACCATCGCCTTGTCGCCGATGTGCCAGTCGTAGCAGACGTTGCCGGCGACCTCGTCGTGCACGCGCGGGGCGTTCGGCGCCACCGCATCCTTCAGCGTCGCCGCCGACGGCAGGTCGGTGTAGTCGATGGTGATGAGTTCGGCGGCGTCCTTGGCCGCCTGCCTGGTCTCGGCGATCACCACGGCAACCGGATCGCCGACATGGCGCACCTTGCCGATGGCGAGCACCGGATGCGGCGGCTCCGCCATGGGCGAGCCGTCCTTGTTGTGGATCTGCCAGCCGCAGGGCAGTCCGCCGACATTGTCCGCCGCCATGTCGGCGCCGGTGAACACCGCCACGACGCCTGGTGCCTTCGCGGCTGCCGCGGTGTCGATGCCGTTGATGGCCGCGTGCGGCCGGTCGGCGCGCTTGATGAACGCGTGCACCTGGCCAGGGCGGTTGATGTCGTCGGTATAGTTGCCGTGTCCGCTGAGGAAGCGGACGTCCTCCTTGCGGCGGACGGAGGCTCCGATGCCTTCGAATGGCATGACGTTTCTCCCTGTTCGTGCGGCGCTTATTCGGCGGCGGCCTGGGTCTTGCCGTGCATCAGCGGCCAGGCCGCGGCGATCGCCTTGACGATGTTATGATAGCCGGTGCAGCGGCAGAGGTTGCCTTCCAGCCCGTCGCGGATCTGGTGCTCGCTCAGCCCCTCGGGGTGGGACTGCACGAGGTCGACCGCGCTCATGACCATGCCGGGGGTACAGAAGCCGCATTGCAGGGCGTGATGCTCGCGGAACATCTCCTGCATCGGGTGCAGGGTGCCGTCGGCCGCGGCCAGGCCCTCGATCGTGGTGACGCGGGCGCCGTCGACCTGCACCGCGAGCATGGTGCAGGATTTCACCGAAACGCCATCGAGATGCACGACGCAGGCGCCGCACTGGCTGGTGTCGCAGCCAACATGCGTTCCCGTCAGGCCGAGCGTCTCGCGCAGCGCTTCCACCAGCAGGGTGCGGTTTTCCACCTCGATCGTGTGTTGCGTGCCGTTCACCGTCAGGGATACCTGAGGCATCGTGTTCCCCTTCTGTCCGCTGGGTTGCGCCGTGGTGGATGAAGCCCCGTCCGCCGCGGGTATGCCGCCGCGCGCAGGCGGCCGGAACCCCCGGGCCGGTTCGGCGCGGAGAATGGTCGGGTGGGGGGCCGGTGGTCAAGCGGGGGTTCTCACCCCAGCGCGATCCCCCGCATCGCCGCCACGTCCCGCCGCCCCGCGCTGAGAATATACCCCACGTCCGACCCGCCGGTGAGGTAGCGCACGCCGAGCCGCAGCAGCCAGGCCTGGAACTCGGTATCCTCGCGCACCC
>DATLQW010000083.1:0-8094 GCA_035535035.1 Acetobacteraceae bacterium | reverse complement strand
CAGCCGGTGCGGTCGATCGGACTGCCGTTTCGGGCTCTGCCAACGGGAACTTTCGGTCGGCACGAATCAGTACGGCGGGGCCAGCCATGCTCTGGCCCCGTTCGTTCAGGCATAAGAGAATTGATGCGCCCGGATAGCGGGCGGCCCGGTCGGCGGACCTGTGGCGGTACGGGCAAAGACCGGCCGGCGGAACGCAGGCGGCCGTGCAGGCTCGGTTTCCGAGCGCACGATGTTCTTGGGTGCCGGCGATGCAGCGGCGTCCGCCTGCGGCGACAGCAGCACGGCCATTGCCGCGGCTGCCGGAGTCGCCACGGTCTCTCCGATCATCCCCGGCAAGATGTTGGGATTTTCCCACCATTGCAGCCCGCACGCCGGGAGACCGGCGCGGAACCCCTTCACGCTGCCGCCAAACGCCACGATGGTGCGGGCCACGTAGGGCCAGTCCGGGTGGCCCGGCCCGATGCTGCGGCGGAGGCACATCCACGCGATGGCGTTGCCGAACGGGCCGCGGGTCGATGCGGCCAGGGCCTGCGCCGAGGCCGGCGGCAGGTCCGGCCGGTCGTGCCACCAGGATGGCAGCCGGGAGCGGCCCGAGCATGCGGCAAGCATGCGCTCGAGCATGAAGCGGATGACCAGCGCGAGGAGATGGGCGACCCACTCGGGCAGGCGCGCGGGCGCGTCCGGGGCGGCCCGATCCGCATCGGGGGCACAGGCGTCGGCCGGAGTGGTGAGTGGATCGTGCATCATGGCGGGACGGGTAGAGGGTGGCCTTTCGTGGCGGGTTGCGTAGCGCGCATGGCGTCTAGCATGGCGGGGGGTGTGTGTCAATGGGAATAACTGGATATGTCAGAGATACGCACGCACACGCGCCGCGGGTGTGGCGAGGCTCGCCCGGTGGATTGGCCTGGTGGATTGGTCCGGTGGATTGGTTCGGTGGATTGGTTCGGTGAATTGGTCCGTGCGGCGGCCTGGTGGATCGGGCGGTTTCCACAGGCACTGCCGGTGCTGCCGGAGCGGGCGGTTCAGAGATCGACCGCACAATCGATGACGGGCGGCACTACGGCATCGCGCGGGAAGTGGTGCGCGTGGATGCTGCCCCATGTAGCCATTGCCGGCCGGGCCACGCGGAAATGCCGCGCGCCGCCGGGGCCACCGTGCTGTGCGGCGACCCGCGGGAGCCGGCGAATTTGGCGTGAGCGAGGGACGGCCTGTGCATCCGGTCAGGACGTGGTAAACCCGGTCCGGACCGAGGCAGTTCCAAAAATGGAGGCACGCCCATGGCACGCGTCGCAGTGGTTACCGGCGGCACCAGAGGTATCGGTGCCGAAATCAGCCGCGCCCTGAAGGCGCAGGGCCGCACGGTCGTCGCCATCTATGCCGGCAACGACGAGGCCGCCCGGCAGTTCGAGGCGGAAACCGGCATCCGCACATGGAAATGCGACGTCCGCGATTTCGCGACCTGCGAGCAGGCGGTGGAACGGATCACCGCCGAGATCGGACCGATCGAGATTCTGGTCAACAACGCCGGCATCACGCGCGACGCCACGTTGCAGCGCATGACGCGCGACATGTGGGAAGCGGTGATCGACACGAATCTCGGGTCCTGCTTCAACCTGTGCAAGCTGACGTTTCCCGGCATGCGGGAGAGAAAGTTCGGCCGCGTGGTCAATGTCGGCAGCATCAACGGCCAGGCCGGGCAATACGGCCAGGTGAACTACGCCGCGGCGAAATCGGGCATCCACGGCTTCACCAAGGCTCTGGCGCAGGAGGGTGCGCGTTACGGCGTGACGGTGAACGCCATCGCGCCGGGCTACGTCGATACCGACATGGTGCGCGCGGTGCCGGGCGAGGTGCTGCAAAAGATCGTCTCGCGCATTCCGGTCGGACGCCTGGGGCGTGCCGGGGAC
Organism: Acetobacteraceae bacterium; assembly: GCA_035535035.1. GTDB lineage: Bacteria > Pseudomonadota > Alphaproteobacteria > Acetobacterales > Acetobacteraceae > JASHVB01. Next base: position 6,187 of record DATLQW010000083.1, on the reverse strand, counting down.
ATCGCCCGCGGGGTGGCGTTCTTCACCGCGGACGAGGCGGATTTCGTCACCGGCTCCACGCTGTCGATCAACGGCGGGCAGCACATGTACTGAAAGGCTGAAACTGTATGGGCTGTCGAGCTGGGTCATGCAAACCGTGCGCTGGCGAGACGGGCGCAGCGCTACGCTCGAAGGAATGGGGTTGCTGGGTGACGCACGTTGACGAGCGGCAAGTCCGTAGCGCCAGCAACGATAGAGAGTAGGGACCCGAAGATCCACAGCCGCGGGATCCGGCCTCGCGCACAGGTGGGGGCGGACGCCTGAAGCCTTTCCTGCGTTCCCGTTCTCGATGCATGGGCAATTCCCGCGGCTGATCCCTGGCGAGGCGTGCCGCTGCGTGGTTATACCGCTGCCGCCATGAGCGATGACCCACAACATGTCCACCCGCCCGGCGCCGGCGAAATCCTCGTACATGTGCAGGATGTCGGCGATGTCGCCGGCGCGTTCGGCGCCTGGGCCGGCAGACCAGGCAGCCGACGCTGGATCGAGGGAGTCCGACTCGCCCCACGGCACCTGGCGGCACCGGCCGACTTCGAATACCAGGCGATCTCGAAGGGCGGCGGTTTGACCCAATGGGTCTCCGCCGGCCAGTTCTGCGGCACAAGCGGACAGCAATCGCCGCTTCTCGGCTTCTGCTTCCGCGTGCGCGCGGCGGACGGGATGTCTTGCCGCTACCGCGACCGTTTCGTCGATGGCAGCGAGGTCGGACCGCTCCAGCCCGGCACGATGTGCTGTTCGCCGAGTGACGCCGCGCTTGAAGCGATCCGCATCACCCCGCGGTCCGGCCCCCGCGCGGATGGGCAGCGGAACGTGTCGCGCGGCGGTGCGCGGGAAATGGCGCGGGGACATGGACAAGATTGAGCATCGCTGCCCTGTCCGCGTGGCGACAGCCGCACCAGTTCGGTCGCCTCGGAGGGTTTCAGGTTGCCGCTCGCCAGCAGGGCCTGGTACTCGGGCCGGAGATTGAGCAGCGCGGTGCGCTCGGTGACCCGGTGCGGCGCCTTACCTTAGCGCTGGTGGCGCTCGACGTACTCACGCAGGGCGGCGTTGATCCGGGTCTGGTAGCCCTCGCCGCCGCGTTTGAACCACTCCAAAAGGTCCGCATCCAGCCGAAGGGACGTAAGGCGCTTCACTGGGCGATAGAGTCCGCCGCGGACCGCCTCGCTCCAATCCGCGACCTCTTGCATGTCCGAGGTATCGATCTCGCTGTCGGGCATAGCGGCAAGCACGTCAAGGGCGGCCTGTTCCTCTGTCGTCAGCTTCCTGGTATTCGCCATCTTCGTAAGCCTTCCGCTCCTGTCGCGTTGCCTTTCGCGCGCTGATGATGCGGCCCGTCAGCGTATGGTCACCATCGGGCCATGTGTGGACGATGAACAGGAGCACAGTCCCGGCTTGGCAAAGGGTATCCCAGCGGTCGCCGTCGGGATGCGGATCGTGCCGGGACAAGGCCAGCAGATCGGCCAGGGTGCCGGCGCGGTGCGGGCTGGTCTTACGCACCGGGACGATCTGGTTCTCCTGGATGCCGGAGCGCAGCAGCGCCGCGACCCGTTCGACGTGCGCCTCGAAGGCATTGGCAAGGTCGCGGTCGGCTTTGGTCGGCGGCGCGTCGGGTATCAGCAGACGCTGAGCGTCTGCGTGATCAAGCGCGATGGAAGCGGCGCGGCAACTCACCGCTGGCTCCGCGCGCAATAGAACGTGCTGCGCCCCGACTGCGCAACCCGCCGCACGCCGGGACAGGCCGGCTTGCCGGGGCAGCGCTCGCAGGGTTCGCCCGCGTGGCCATAGACCTTCCAGGCGTGCTGGAAATAGCCCAGCTCGCCGTCCGGCTGCACGTAGTCGCGGAGCGAAGAACCGCCGGCCGCGATTGCCTCGCGCAAGGTGTGCCGGATCGCCGGCACCAGCCGCGCCGCGCGCGTGCCGGGCACCGTGTGGGCCGAGCGCAGCGGCGACAGTCGGGCGCGGAACAGCGCCTCGCAGACATAGATGTTGCCGAGTCCCGCAACGATTTTCTGGTCCAGCAGGGCGGCTTTGATCGGCGTGCGCTTGCCGGCGAGCGACGCGGCGAGGCTGGCCGGGGTGAACCCGGGTTCCAGCGGCTCCGGCCCGAGTGCCGCCAGCAGCCGGTGCCGGTCCTCCAGCGCGGTCGGCACCAGGTCCACCGAGCCGAAGCGGCGCGGATCGACGAAGCCCAGGCGCCAGCCGTCATCGGTTTCCAGCACCAGGTGCTCGTGCAAGGTGGGCTGGTTCGGCCGCAGCGGCGTCAGCACCATGCGGCCCGACATGCCGAGATGCAGCAGCACCGAATCGCCGCCGTCCAGCCGCATCAGGATGTATTTGCCGCGGCGGCGAAAGCCGGTGACGCGGGCACCGGTCAGCCGTTGTGCCAGGCCGGGCGGCAGCGCCCAACGCAGGTCGGGACGGTGCGCCACGGCGGACACGATGCGGCGGCCCTCCAGCCGGGACTGGAGGCCTCGCATCACGGTCTCGACCTCGGGGAGTTCCGGCATTGCGGTGGATCACGCTATACAGGGCGGCGATGAGCGACAACCCCGCGACCGGTCCCGCGACCACGCCCGTGCCAACGCCCGTTGGGGACGACACGGCCGATTTCGGCTTCCGCCGCGTGGCGCGGGGGGAAAAGGCCGGGCTGGTGCGCGCCGTGTTCGACAGCGTGGCGCCGCGCTACGACCTGATGAACGACCTGATGTCGCTCGGCGTGCATCGCGTCTGGAAGCGGATCTTCGTCACCGTGCTGGATCCGCGGCCACGCGATACGTTGCTGGATCTGGCCGGCGGCACCGGCGACGTCGGGTTCGGGTGGCTGGCGAAGGGTGGCGGGCCGGTGCTGCTGTCGGACATCAACGCGTCGATGCTGGCGGTGGCGCGGGATCGCGCGCTGGAGCGCGGCGTGGTGGGCGACCTGGCGCTGCTGGTCGCGGATGCCGAGCGGCTGCCGCTGCCGGACCGCGCGGTGCAGCGCGTGTCGATCGCGTTCGGGCTGCGCAACTGCACCGACAAGGCCGCGGTGCTGCGCGAGGCGCGGCGCGTGCTGCGGCCGGGCGGGCGGTTCTGCTGCCTGGAATTCTCGCGCGTGCAGGTGGCGGCGCTGCTGCCGCTATACGACGCCTGGAGTTTTCGCGTGCTGCCGCGGCTGGGACGCGTGGTGGCGCAGGACGCAGGCAGCTACCAATACCTGGCGGAGAGCATCCGCACGTTTCCCGACCAGGCGACGCTGGCGGCGATGCTGCGGGAGGTCGGCTTCGCCCGGGTGAACGTGCGGAATTTGTCGGGCGGGATCGCGGCGATTCACACCGGGTGGCGGTTATGACGACCTGTCCCGCCGGGCGGGAGCGGTAAGACAATGAAAATCCTGCTGATCGTCTCGGGCGGCATCGCGGCATACAAGGCACTGGAGCTGATCCGCCTGCTGCGCGGACGCGGCCACGGCGTGACCTGCGTGCTGACCCGCAATGCCGGGCATTTCGTCACCCCGCTGTCGCTCCAGGCGCTCAGCGAATCCAAGGTCTATACCGACCTGTTCTCGCTGACCGACGAAAGCGAGATGGGGCACATCCAGTTGTCGCGCAGCGCCGACCTGGTGGTGGTGGCGCCGGCCTCGGCCGACATCCTGGCGAAGATGGCGGCCGGCCTGGCGGGCGACCTCGCCTCGACGCTGCTGCTGGCGACCGACACGCCGGTGCTGGTGGCGCCGGCGATGAATGTGCGCATGTGGCTGCATTCGGCGACCCAGGCCAACATGGCGAGCCTGCGCGCGCGCGGCGTGCGGGTGGTCGGGCCGGACGAGGGCGCGATGGCCTGCAACGAGTTCGGCCCTGGCCGGTTGGCCGAGCCGCCGGCGATCCTCGCCGCCATCGAGGCCTGTTTCGACGCGCCGCAATTGCTCGCCGGCAGGCACGCGCTGGTCACCAGCGGACCGACGCACGAGCCGATCGACCCGGTGCGCTACATCGCCAACCGCTCGTCCGGCCGCCAGGGCCACGCCATCGCCGCCGCGCTGGCCGCGCTGGGGGCGCGCGTGACGCTGGTGAGCGGACCGGTGGGCGTCGCCGATCCGCCTTGCGTGACGGTGCATCGCGTGGAGACCGCGTCGCAGATGCTGGCGGCCTGCCAGGCGGCGCTGCCGGCCGACGTCGCGGTGTTCGCCGCGGCGGTGGCGGACTGGCACGTGGCCAACGCGTCCGGCGGCAAGATCAAGAAGGTGCCGGGCGGCGCACCGCCGTCGCTGGAGCTGGTGCCGAACCCGGACATCCTGGCGACCATCGCCGCGCCCGGGTCGTTGCGCCCCCGCCTGGTCGTCGGGTTTGCCGCCGAAACGGATGACCTGATGGCCAATGCGCAAGCCAAGCGGGTGCGGAAAAACGCCGACTGGATCGTCGCCAATGACGTGTCGCCGGAGACCGGCATCATGGGCGGCACGGACAACACGGTGCACCTGATCGCCGAGGGGGGCGTCGAGGACTGGCCGTCGCTGGCGAAGGACGAAGTGGCACGGCGGCTGGCGCGCAAGATCGCGGAGGCACTGGGATGAACCGACTCGAGCATCGGATTCGCCGCCTCGGTGCAACCGACGTGGATATCTTGCGGCCGGTGCGGCTGGACGCGCTGCGCCTGCATCCCCAGGCATACGGCAGCTCGCACGAGGAAGAATCCCTGGTTCCGCGGGACGATCTCGCCCGGCGGCTGCTGCTGCCGCCGGCGACGATGTTTGGCGGCTTCGCGGGCGACACCCTGGCCGGAATCACCGGATTGCGGGTGGAGACACGCATCAAGTCGCGGCACAAGGCTCATGTGTTCTCGGTTTACGTCGATGCCGCGCACCGCCGGACCGGCCTCGGCCGCGCACTGGTCGAGACGGCGATCGCGCACGCGCGCGATGGCGGGATTCGCCTGCTGCTGTTGACCGTGACCGTGGGCAATGACGCGGCGCGCCAAGCCTATGCGGGGCTCGGCTTCCGCAGCTACGGGATCGAGCAGCGGGCGCTGTTGGTGAACGGCGTGTTTTGCGACACCGAGTACATGGCGCTGGAGCTCGATTGAGCGAGGGTGCGAGTGTATCGTCATGTTACCAAGCTATGCGCACCAAAACCTACATGCCTCACTTCCAGGTCCACCGTCGGCAACGTTCGATTTCCCGATCGAGGAGGACTTGCCGCACGGCATGGTCGGTGCCCCCGTTACCGGTGCTTTCGTAAAAGCCGCTCCCCGGCATCCGACCTGTCTTGTTCACGACCAGGCACATCGGCAGCGGTTCGTCTGCCGCCCAATTCTCGACTGCCAACTTGCCCAGAGCGTGCGTTAGGGAGGCCTCGAATCCTTGACTCCATCGGTAACCGAGAGCGGTCGCCACCTCACCATACGACGATATCGAAAAGGTCACGGGCCGGCCGGCGACCAGATTCCGGGCCTTCGCCGAGCGAAACGCAGCCGCGTGGGCGCTTCAACCCGTCGGCTGACCGAATGCGCAACCGGCTTGGCGTTGCAGCGTCGCGCCGTCATCTCTAGAGCAATCCAGAAACCAGGAGACACCAGAATGCCTGATAATAAATATTCTGCCTATGCAGGCGCTGAGCCATATTTCGCGATGGTCCGAAAGGCTCTGGGGGAGCTTGTCGAGGGTGAGCACTTCTTCGATATCGTCGCCGACGATATCGTCTATGAGGTTCGTTACGACCTGGGCTGGCCCCGTGTGGTCCGAGGACGCACCGAACTGATGCATCAGTTCCAGGGATATGTCGGCAGCATCCGGCTTCGGTCAGCAGACAAGTTGATCGTAAACAAAGCGGACAGCGGCCGCGTCGTCGTCATCGAGTATGAGATCCACGGAACGATCCTTGTGACGGGTGCCAAGTATGAAAATCGGTTCTGCTCTGTTATCGAAATTGGAAACCGAAAGATCACGCACTGGAGAGATTACATGGACTCGCACGCCGCCTGGAGCGCTCTAACGGCAAAAGGCAAGTGATTGGGTAAGTATTTGCTCGAGAGCGCCGAGTTCTCGGTTAGCTTCTGACGGCTGGTGACCGCTCATAGTCCTCGCGCCACGGTTCGATGCGCCGGTCGAGTTCCTCAAGCTGGCGCTCGGAGCAGGATTCCGGCACACAGCTTTCGAGCCAACCCAGCACGTGAG